>JBHJGU010000074.1:0-25593 GCA_050331475.1 Maricaulaceae bacterium
CCGCGGAACGCGCCTTAGACCTAAGTGACTGCCCGCCTTGCGACGGGCGGAACGGCCCAAAAGCGCGCTCCGCGGGAACCGGATTTTCGGGCCTTGGGATCAGGCTGTGTTGTGCGTTACCCCGCCTCCTTGGGCCGCCCCAGCTTCGCTTGGTTTTATCCAAGCGGGCCAGGAACCCTAGGGAGCTTCGCCCAAGCCCGCGCCCGCCCCCGTCCCCCCACCCACCCCAAAACCCTTTGTCGTTGCTCTCAACCCCGCACCGGACGGTCCGGAACGCCTTCGCCGGGTCGAGCGGGGCCAGTATGGCTTCGCTTTTGGGGGACGGGGATTGTTTTCCAACCCGACGTCTTTGCGAGCCGCGTCAGGGGCGCGGCAATACACGAACCCTCGCCATCGCACTCTACGATCCCCTGGATCGCCGCGTCGGCCGAAAGGCCTCCTCGCGATGACATAGTGAGCCGTCAGTGCGAGCCGTGCGGGCGATCGGCGCGCTCAGCCCCACCAATTCCGGGGCTTGGCCGTGAAGTCTGCGGCTTGTTCGAGCGCGGAGCCCAGCGCGAAACAGCTCGCCTCATCAAGCGCTTTGCCAATGACTTGCAAGCCCAGCGGCAAGCCTTGAGCGTCCAAGGCGGCGGGGACGGAAATCCCCGGCAAGCCGGCGAGATTGGCGGTCACCGTGAACACGTCGTTGAGATACATGGCCACCGGATCGTTTGATTTCGCGCCCAGCTCAAAGGCTGCGGACGGGGCGGTGGGGGTTAGGATCGCGTCCACCTGCGCCCAGGCCGTTTCGAAGTCAGCGAGAATGCGTCGGCGCACTTTCTGCGCGCGCAAATAATAGGCGTCGTAATAGCCCGCGGAGAGCACATAGGTTCCGATCAGCACCCGGCGCTGGACCTCCGCCCCGAACCCTTCCGCGCGGGTGGTTTCATAGGTGTCCGTTAAATCCTCGCCCGGGATGCGCGCCCCATAGCGCATGCCGTCATAGCGGGCGAGATTGGAGGAGGCTTCCGCCGGCGCGACAATGTAATAAGCCGGCAGCGCGTATTTCGTGTGCGGCAGCGAGATGTCGACGATCTCGCAGCCCGCGTCTTTCAGCCACGCAATGCCTTGGGACCATAGGGTTTCGATCTCTTGGGGCATGCCGTCGACGCGATATTCCTTAGGCACGCCAATGCGCTTACCCTTCACGCTCACCCCGCAGGCGGCGACGAAGTCGGGAACCTCGGCCTTTAACGAGGTGGAGTCCTTGGGGTCATGCCCCGCCATGGCTTGGAGCATCAGGGCCGCGTCTTCCACGGATTTGGCGATCGGGCCCGCTTGGTCGAGCGAGGAGGCAAACGCCACAACGCCCCATCGCGAACACCGCCCATACGTCGGTTTCAGGCCCACCGTGCCGGTGAACGCCGCGGGTTGGCGGATCGAGCCGCCGGTGTCCGTGCCTGTCGCCGCTAAGCAGAGATCCGCGGCCACGGCGGCCGCCGAGCCGCCTGAGGATCCGCCCGGGGTCAAGCGCGCGTCCGATCCCGCCGCCCGCCAGGGATTGATCACCGGGCCGAAGGCGGAGGTTTCGTTGGACGAGCCCATGGCGAACTCGTCCATATTGAGCTTACCCAGCATGACGGCGCCCGCTTCGCGCAACTTCGCTGTCACCGTGGACTCATAGCTTGGGGTGAAGTCGCCCAGGATCTTCGAGCACGCGGTCGTGCGCGCGCCCTCGGTGCAGAATAAATCCTTCACCCCGATCGGCGCGCCGTCCAACAGCGCCGCCTGCCCTTTCGCCCGCCGTGCGTCGGCCGCTTGGGCGCGCTGGAGCGCTTGTTCCCCGGTAACCAACAGATAAGCGTTTAGCGCCTGGGCTCCGGAGATCGCCTTAAGATGGGCTTCGGTCAGTTCAACGGCGGAAAAGTCTTTGGCCGCGAGGCCATCGAGCGCGGCTTTAAGGGTCAGCCCGGTGAGATCAGCCATTATTCAACCACCTTAGGCACCACGAAAAAGCCCTCCTCCGCGCGCGGCGCGTTCTTGATCACGTCATCGCGGATATACCCGTCGGTCACCGCGTCCTCGCGCAACGGCGCGTCCGTGGCCACCGCCGAGGTCATGGGCTCGACGCCTTCGATGTCGACCTCATTGAGCTGTTCGATCCAATCGAGAATGCCCGACAACTCGACCGCCAGGCCGTCGAGCCGGTCTTCGGCCACCTTAATGCGCGCCAGCTTGGCCACCCGGCGCACCATATGGGCGTCAACGGACATGCTTCCCCCAAAACCCCGTTTGTGATTACACCTCTGTCGCTAGCAAGCGGGCTGATAACGCGCAAGCGCGCCGCGCCGCGGGAGACCTCGCCCATGCCGGTTCTGGATATTGATGAGCTGCCGCGCCCCGGTGTTCTGCTCGGCCTCGACCCGGGCTCGAAAACCTTGGGCGTGGCCGCCAGCGATCCCGACCAACGCGTCGCCGCGCCGATCACCGTGATCCGTCGAACGAAGCTCAAGGCGGATGCAGAGGCCCTGTTTACGCTTTACGACGCGCGCGACGCCGTGGGGCTGGTCATTGGGTTACCGTTGAACATGGACGGCTCGGAGGGTCCACGGGTGCAGTCCGCCCGGGCGCTCGTGCGCAACCTCCTGGGCCTGCGCGATCTCGCCATCGCTTTCCAGGACGAACGGCTGACCACCGCCGAAGCGCAACGCGCCATGATCGCCGCCGATCTGAGCCGCGCCAAACGCGCCGCGGTGATCGATCAATCCGCCGCCGCCATTATCCTGCAAACCGCGTTAGACAGACGCCGGTGAGCCGCCCTTTTGAGCTTACGGATTTGTCATTCACCGGAGACTAGCGGCACGCGACAATTGTCGCATGATGCCGACGCGTCCTATAGACACCCAAGAAACAGACACTCAGACCCGCGGCGCGACCTGTGCTGCGATAAACCAGGAAAGAGGGACCCCGATGACTCGTTGGATTATCCGCCTTGCGGCGAGCGTCAGTACGCTGAGCTTAACCGGGCTCGCGGCTGCGCAAATCCCCACCCCCGAGGTGGACATTCCCTATGAGGAATTCACCTTGAACAATGGCTTACGCGTCATCGTGCATGAAGACCGCAAAGCGCCGGTCGTCGCCGTGGCGGTGTGGTATGGCGTGGGCTCGCGCGACGAACCCGCGGGCAAGACCGGGTTCGCCCACCTCTTTGAACACCTGATGTTCAACGGGTCAGAGAACTATGACGGGGAATGGTTCGAGCCGCTCGAACAAGTCGGCGCCACGGGGCTAAACGGCACGACCTCCACCGACCGCACTAATTACTTCCAGACCGTGCCAACCCCAGCGCTCGAACGCATTCTGTGGATGGAGTCCGACCGCATGGGTCATTTGCTCGGCGCGGTGACCCAGGAGAAGCTCGATGAGCAACGCGGCGTGGTGCAAAACGAAAAGCGCCAAGGCGAAAACCAGCCCTATGGCCGTAACCTTTTCACCAAGATCCAAGAGGGCCTGTTCCCGCTGGGCCACCCCTACCACCACTCCACCATCGGCTCGATGGAGGATTTGAACAACGCCTCTTTGGACGATGTAAAACAGTGGTTTAAGGATTATTACGGCGCGGGCAACGCGATCGTCGTGCTCTCTGGCGACATTAACGCGGAAGAAGCCCGTCCGCTCATCGACAAGTATTTCGGCCACATCCAATCGGGGCCGCCGGTTAGCCGGCTCGAAGACGCGGTGCCGGTTCGGCGCTATAGCCAACGCGACACCTATGAAGAGCCCAAAGGGCCGCAGGCGCGGATTTACCGGCTTTGGGCGACGCCCGGCAATGAGGACCAAGAGGTCGCGAATTTGAACCTGGCCACCCAAGTGCTGGCGGGCGGGCGCACCTCGCGGCTTTACAAGGAGCTTGTGTTCGACAAACAGCTGGCCACAGCCGTTTTTCCGTTCAATTTCGAACAGGAACTCGCCTCGATCCAGGGCTACGTGGTTCAACTGAGCCCGGGCGCGGACCTCGATGAAGTCAATGACGTCTTAGACGACGTTCACGCCGAATTCCTAGAGAACGGTCCCACCAAGGACGAGCTTCAAGGCAACCAAACCTCCATTGCGGCGAACACCGTGCGCGGGCTGGAGCAAGTTGGCGGTTTCGGCGGTAAATCCGTAACGCTGGCGTCGGGTGCGCTGTTCCAAGACGATCCGGGCTTCTGGAAGACCCGGCTGGAGTGGATCACCCAAGCCAGTCCAGACGATGTGCTGGCGGACGCTAAAGAATGGCTGAATGAGGGGTATTACCAGCTCGACGTCGTCCCCTTCAAAGAAACCGAAGCCTCGGAGGACCCGGTTGACCGCTCGACCGGTATTCCGGAGGTCACCGAAACTCCAGAGCTTGAGTTCCCCGCAATCGCCGAAGCTGAACTGTCGAACGGGATGAAAGTCGTCCTCGCTGAGCGCGATACGCTGCCGGTGGTTGAGATGCGCGCGGTGTTCAATGCGGGCTACGCCTCGGACCACGCCTCGGGGGCGGAATTGGGCACGGCGAATTTCGCCGCCGCCATGTTGGCCGAAGGCACCACCAAGAAGAACGCGCTGGAGCTTTCCGCCGAGGCCGAACGACTGGGCCTGAACTGGGGGTCGAACGCGTTTTTGGACGACTCGGCGGTCAATGCGTCCGCGTTGAAGACGAATTTGGCGGAAAGCGTTGAGTTCTTTGCCGACGTGATCCGGAACCCAGGCTTCCGCGAGGAGGACATTGAGCGCTATCGTGCTCGGGCGCTCGCGCAAATCCAACAAGAAAAGTCCCAACCCCAAACGATCGCCTTCCGGATTTTGCCGCCTTTGATGTTTGGCGAGGATCACGCCTATGGCGTTCCGTTGACGGGCTCGGGCACCCCGGAATCCATCCAAGCGATCACCCGCGAGGATTTGGTGGACTTTCACCAAACCTGGATGCGGCCGGACAATATGACCTTGCTGGTGGTCGGGGACACGACTTTGGACGAAATCTTGCCCCTACTTGAGGACGCGTTCGGCGATTGGAAAGCGCCGAAAACCCCGCTTCCGAAAAAGAATCTCGCCACAGTCGACCTGCCAAACGAAAATCAGGTCTTCCTGGTCGACCAGCCCGGCTCGCCGCAATCGGTGATCTTGGCGGGCCATGTGGGGCCGACGAAGTCCGATTATGACGAAATCGCGGTGAACGCCGCGAACACCGCCTTGGGCGGGTCGTTCAATTCGCGGATCAATCTCAACCTGCGGGAGGACAAAGGCTGGTCCTACGGGTCTCGATCTTTCTTGTTGGATGCGCGGGGCCAACAGCCTTGGATCGTCTCCGCGCCGGTGCAGACCGACAAAACGATCGACTCCATCAAGGAAATCCAAGCAGAGTTGGCGGGATATCTCGGCGACGATCCGTTTAACGAGGATGAGCTTGAGCGGATCGTCAATAACAATACGCGCCGATTGCCCGGCCAGTACGAAACCGCCCGGTCGGTGTTATTCTCGCTGGACTCCAGCTTGATCTATAACCGGCCGTGGGATTACCCGACGACCTTGTCCGAGCGCTACAACGCTCTGACCACGGACGTGGTCGATGAGGTCGCCAAGGCGATCATCAAGCCCGAAGCCATGACGTGGGTGATCATCGGCGATTTGGCGACGATCGAAGCCGATGTGCGCGCTCTGGGTCTGGGTCCGGTCTCGGTGATGACGGCGGACGGCGAGCCCGTGGAGACCGATGCCGACGATACGGACGCCGCCGAGGACAGCGCGGCCGGCTAAGCGTCTAAGCCTCACTTGGGAAACCCGCGCAAGCCTCACCGTTTGCGCGGGTTTTTTCTTAGGCGCGCGCTGCGCTTGCGCCTGAGCGCTGCGAACGATAGACCCCGAGACCGCCGCGGTTTCGGAACGGTGATGACCCAAAGCTCAGATTATGCGTTCGCCCACCGCCATCTTTTAGGCGTCGAGGGCCTCAATCGGCTGGATGTGGAGCGCTTGCTCGACGTCGCCGCCGATTACGTGGCCCTTAACCGGCGCACGCAAAAGCGTATGGACCGGTTGGCGGGACGAACCTTGGTCAATCTGTTCTTCGAGCCCTCCACCGGCACCCAAGCCTCCTTCGAACTCGCCGCCAAACGCCTCGGTATGGATGCGGTGAACATGGCGGTGCGCGTCTCGACGGTGTCCAAAGGCGAAACGCTCATAGACACCGCGGCGACCTTGAACGCCATGCGGCCGGACTTACTGGTGGTGCGCCATGGGGCGTCGGGCGCGGTGGCGCTGTTGGCCCGACAGATCGACGCCGCGCCGTTTCCGGTGGAATGCGCGGTCGTCAATGCGGGCGATGGCGCGCATGAACACCCCACCCAAGCCCTGCTTGACGCGTTGACGATCCGCCGACGGTTGGGGCGGCTTGAGGGGCTCACGGTGGCGATTTGCGGGGATGTGGCCCATAGCCGGGTCGCCCGGTCTAATTTGATCTTGCTCCAGCTCATGGGCGCGCAAGTTCGCTTGATCGGACCCCCCACCTTGGTTCCCGGCGCGTTCGCCCATTGGGGCGCAGAGGTGCACCACCGCATGGAAACGGGGCTTAACGGCGCGGACGTGGTCATGATGCTGCGCCTGCAGCGCGAACGCATGGAAGGCGCGTATATCCCCTCCCCGCGGGAGTATTTTCAATTCTACGGGGTTGATGAGGACCGGCTTAAGCGGTGCGCGCCGGACGCCTTAGTGATGCATCCCGGGCCGATGAATCGGGGGGTGGAGATCGACAGCACGGTCGCCGATGACCCCGATCGCAGTGTGATTAACGAGCAAGTCGAGATGGGCGTGGCCGTGCGCATGGCCGTGCTCGACTTGCTGGCCACAGCGCGGGAGACCGCAAATTGAGCCGGCGTGTCGCCATCCTCAACGCCCGGGTCATTGACCCCGCGACGGGGCGCGACGAACCTGGCGGCGTGATCTGGTCGGACGGCTTTATCGAAGCGGCCGGCTCGGCGGTCACCGCCGACCAATTGGGCGCGGAGGTCGAGGTTCAGGACGCCGAAGGCCACATCCTCGCCCCCGGTCTCGTGGATCTGCGGGTGCGCACAGGCGAGCCCGGCGCGGAGCATAAAGAAACCCTCGCCTCGGCCACCCGGTCGGCCGCGGCGGGCGGGGTCACCAGCCTGGTGATCACCCCGGACACCGGTCCGGTGATCGACGACGCGGCGCTTGTGGATTTCGTCTTCCGGCGCGCCCGCGATTCCGGAACCGGGGTCAAAGTTTACCCCGCCGCCGCCGCCACGGTCGGGCTGAAGGGCGACACCATCGCCGAGTTAGGCCTGCTCCAGGCCGCGGGCGCGGTGATGGCCAGCCAAGCCGACCGGCCGATCACCAGCGCCCAAGTCATGCGCCGCGTGCTCAGCTATGCGCGCGCCTTTGACCTGCCGCTGAGCCATCGCGCCGCCGACCCCAGCCTCACCCAGGCTGCTGTCGCCCATGACGGCGAGTACGCGCTCAAGCTGGGCTTGAGGGGCGCCCCAGCGGTGGGCGAGCTCATCACGGCCCAACGCGATATCGCCTTGGCCGAAGCCGTAGGCGGCCGATTGCTGATTGACCTAGTCTCCAGCCGCCTCACCCCCCCGGTGATCAAAGCGGCCAAGGCCAAAGGCGTGCATCTCGCCGCGAGCGTGAGCGCCGCGCACTTATGCCTGAACATACTCGACATTGGCGATTACCGGACCTACGCCAAGCTGTCCCCGCCCTTGCGCGAGGAGGCCGACCGGCAAGCCTTGCTCGGGGCGGTCAATGGGGGCGTGATCGACATTGTGGTCTCCGCCCATGATCCCCAACCGCCCGAAGACAAACGGCTGCCGTTCGCGGAAGCGGCCTTTGGCGCGGTGGGGCTTGAAACTTTGCTCAGCGCGGTGCTCGGCCGGGTGGCGGAAGGCGAGTTGGCGCTCATGGCGGGCTTGCGCGCGCTCACCGCCGCGCCCGCGGATTGGCTGGGCCTGCCTCAGGGCCGATTAAGCCGCGGCGCGCCGGCGGATCTGGTCTTGATCGACGCGGAGGCGCCTTGGGTGTGCCGCCGGCGGGATTTGCGCTCGAAGTCCAAGAACACGCCCTTTGACGATCGGCGCATGACCGGTCGCGTGCTCAAAACCATCGACGACGGGCGAACCGTGTTTGACCGCGCCGCGGAGGCTCGGCTGTGAGCGCGTTTTTGGGTTACGCCTTGGCCGCCCTGGGCGGGTATCTGTTCGGCGCCATCCCATTTGGCTTGGTGTTGGTGCGCTTGGCGGGCTTGGGTGACTTGCGCGCGATCGGGTCGGGCAATATCGGCGCAACCAATGTGTTGCGCACGGGCCGCAAGGAATTAGCGCTTCTGACCCTGATTTTGGACAGCGGCAAAGCCGGGCTCGCCGCCCTGATCGCGGGGGCGTTCGTGGACGCGCGCGCCGGGCTCATCGCGGGCGCTGCGGCGTTTTTCGGCCATTGCTTTCCGGTTTGGCTCAAATTCCAAGGCGGCAAGGGGGTAGCGACCTATCTGGGCGCTTTGTTGGCGGTGGCGTTCCCGGTCGGTCTTCTGGTTTGCCTCACCTGGCTGGGAACCGCGTTGAGCGTGCGCATTTCCTCATTCGCCGCCCTGGTGGCCGCAGCCGCCGCCCCCCTGCTCGCTTTGGCGTTCTCCCGGGCGGACGTCGCCGTGATGGCGGCAGGATTAGCGGTCGTGCTCTATTGGCGACACCAGTCGAACATCGCGCGGCTGATCAAGGGCGAAGAACCCACGATCGGCGCGAAAAAGCCCGAGCCTGCGGCGTGATCCCGCGGCCCTTGTCAAAAGCGGAACGGGTGGACTGGCTGCGGCTGGCGCGCAGTCCCGGCGTTGGACCGGTGACGTTTTTTGAGCTGCTTAAACGTTATCGAACACCCAAAGCCGCTTTGGAGGCCCTGCCCCGTCTCGCCGCCCGCGGCGGCCGAAAGGGGCGCAAACCGGCGCCGCTGAAAGACGTCCAAGCGGAAATCGCCGCCCTGGAGGCGCTGGGCGCGCGGCTCCTGTGCGCGTGCGAGCCGGAGTTTCCCAACCGCCTGCGCGCGCTTGATCCGCCCCCACCGGTCATCTCCACGATGGGTCCCTATGATCTCGACCAGCCCGCGGTGGCGCTTGTGGGGGCTCGCAACGCCTCGCTCGCGGGTCGCCGGTTCGCTCAAGATCTGGCCCACGGCCTGGGCGAACGCGGGTATGGCGTGATCTCCGGGCTCGCCCGTGGGCTGGACGCCGCCGCCCATGAGGGCGCGCTGGAGACCGGCACCGCGGCGGTGCTGGCTCAAGGTTTGGACATCGTCTATCCCGTGGAGAATGAAGCGCTCCACCAGGCGCTCGCCGAGCGCGGCGGCTTGGTCAGCGAAGCGCCCCCGGGCCGCCGCCCTAAGGCGCAAGACTTTCCCCGGCGTAACCGCATCATCTCCGGGCTCAGCCTAGGCGTGGTGGTCGTGGAGGCCGCGCTGCGCTCAGGCTCGTTGATCACCGCGCGATACGCGCTTGAACAGGGGCGCGAGGTGATGGCTGTGCCCGGCTCCCCCCTCGACCCGCGCGCCCGCGGCGCCAACAAGCTTTTGCGCGAGGGCGCGGCGCTCATCGAATCCGGCGATGATGTCATCACGGCCATCAGCCAGATCGGTCGGGCGCCCTTGGGCGAGCCAGATCGGGACCTGTTCGACGACCAATACGACGAAGACGCGTTAGAGGCGGCGGCAGATCGGCTGCGCGACCGGGTTTTGGGCGTATTGACCCAAGCGCCGGTCGGTCGCGACGCCATCGCGCAAGACCTCGACGCCCCCATCGGATTGGTCAACGCCGCCCTGGTGGAGCTGGAGTTAGCAGGGCGGATTGCGGTGCTGCCCGGAGGTCTGGTGCAGCGTTTGGACTGGGGGGAAAGCCCGGCATAATACGGAAAGCGGGCAAAACCGGATTGACAAACCTGCAAGCGCCGGGTCAGGTCCGCGCCCGCAGTCGAACGGGTTTACCCTAATCCCTGGGGCTGTTAGGGAGCGGTCATGCCTGTCGTCGTTGTTGAATCGCCCGCCAAAGCCAAAACTATCAACAAATATTTGGGCAAAGACTACAAAGTCTTGGCCAGCTATGGTCATGTGCGCGATTTACCCGCCAAAGACGGCTCCGTCGATCCGGACAATGATTTCGCCATGTCGTGGGACGTGGATTCTAAAGCGCAGAAGCGGCTCAAAGACATTACTGATGCGGTCAGAGAGTCCGACAGCTTAATTCTCGCCACAGACCCCGATCGCGAAGGCGAAGCGATTTCTTGGCACGTGCTGGAAGTCTTGACCAAGCGCCGGGCGCTTAAGGACAAGCCCGTTCGCCGGGTAGCGTTCAATGCGGTCACCAAAAAAGCCGTGCTCGACGCCATCGCCAATCCCCGCGACCTGGATATGGAGTTGGTGGAGGCCTATCTGGCGCGCCGCGCGCTCGATTACCTGGTCGGCTTTACGCTCTCCCCGGTGCTGTGGCGCAAGCTGCCCGGCTCGCGCTCAGCCGGTCGGGTGCAGTCCGTGGCGCTTAGGCTGATCGTCGAGCGCGTGCTGGAGATTGAGGCCTTTAAGGCTCAGGAATACTGGACCGTTGTCGCTCAGGCCCATTGCGAGGGCGCAAGCCCCTTTCCCGCCCGGCTTTATGCGCTTGATGGCCAAAGGCTGCAGAAGTTTGACTTGGGCGATGAAACCGCGGCGCTCAAAGCCAAAGCGGTCGTTGAGGCGAGCGATTTCACGGTTGACGCGGTGGAGGCCAAGCCCACCCAGCGCAAGCCGCCCCCGCCGTTTACGACCTCGACGCTCCAGCAAGAGGCCTCGCGTAAGCTCGGCTTCGCCGCCAAACGCACCATGCAAGTGGCGCAAAAGCTCTATGAAGGCATTGATGTGGGCGGGGAAACCGTCGGGCTGATCACCTATATTCGCACCGACGGGGTCGCCATGGCCGGGGAAGCGATCGCCCAAGCCCGCGAGGTCATCGGCGAGCGCTTTGGTCGACCCTATCTGCCCGACGCGCCGCGCGCTTATTCCTCCAAAGCGCGCAACGCCCAAGAGGCCCACGAAGCGATCCGTCCAACCAGCTTCGCCCGTGCGCCGGAAACCCTCAATCTGGACGCCGATCAAGCCAAGCTCTACGGGCTCATCTGGAAACGCGCCATGGCGAGCCAGATGGAGAACGCTCGGCTCGAGCGCACCACGATTACGCTGAAAGACGCCCAAGACCGGGCGGAGCTGCGCGCCACCGGCTCGGTGATCACCTTTGACGGCTTCCTTACCCTCTATCAGGAGGGCCAGGACGACACGGAAGAGGATGCGGAGAGCCGGTTGCCGGCGGTCAAAGCGGGCCAGACCGCGACGGCCCGAGACGTCAAGGCGGATCAGCACTTCACCGAACCGCCGCCGCGCTTCTCCGAAGCGTCGCTCGTCAAGCGGCTCGAAGAATTAGGTATCGGCCGGCCGTCCACCTACGCTTCGATCCTGAGCGTTCTGCAGGACCGCGGCTATGTCGTGCTCGAAAAGAAGCGCTTTATCCCGGAGGACAAGGGTCGGCTCGTCACCGCCTTTTTGGAGAACTTCTTCCGCCGCTATGTGGAGTACGACTTCACCGCCGACCTTGAGAACCGGCTCGATCAAGTCTCCGCCGGCGAGCTGTCCTGGAAGACGCTGCTGGCGGAGTTCTGGCGCGAGTTTTCTGCGGCCGTGGCGGAGACCGGAGAGTTGCGGGTCGCCGATGTGCTCGACGCGCTTAATGAAAGCCTGGGCCCCCACGTCTTCCCCGAGCGCGAGGATGGCGGGGACCCGCGCCAATGCCCCAGTTGCGAGACCGGCCGGCTCAGCTTGAAGGTGGGTAAGTTCGGCGCCTTTGTGGGCTGTTCGAACTACCCGGAGTGCCGGTTCACCCGAAAGCTGGGTGAAACCGACGCCGAAGCCCCCGCTGAGGATGGCGAGTTGGGGACTGACCCGGATACGGGCGAGGTCATCTGGCTGAAATCCGGTCGGTTTGGCCCCTATGTGGAGCGCGGCGAAGGCGACGCCCTCAAACGCGCCAGCCTGCCGAAGGGCTGGACGCCGGACGCGATGACCCTGGATCAAGCGCGCCGGCTCTTATCTCTACCGCGAGACGTGGGTGCGCACCCCGAGGACGGGGAGATGATCACCGCGGCCATCGGCCGGTACGGGCCCTATGTGAAGCACCTCAAAACCTACGCGAATTTGGACTCCGTCGAGGAGGTGTTCGAGGTTGGGCTCAATCGCGCGGTTAGCTTGATCGCGGAGAAGAAGGACAAAGGCGGCCGACGGCCTGGCGCAGAACCCTTGCGCACCTTGGGCGATCATCCGGCGACCGGGGAGCCGGTCGCGGTGATGAAGGGTCGCTATGGGCCCTATGTGAAACACCAAAAAATCAACGCCACCCTACCCAAAGGCGTGGAGGTGGACACGGTCACCCTTGAGGACGCCCTGGTTCTAATCGCGGAGAAAGCCGGCAAGACCGCTAAGCCGAAAGCGAAAGCCAAAACCGCCAAAGCGAAGACGGACAGCGAGGCCAAACCGGCGGCGAAATCGAAAGCCAAGACCACAACGGCGAAAACCAAGGCCAAGCCGAAAACCGCCGCGAAGTCGGCCACAGGCTCCAAGCGCGCGTCGAAGACCGCCGACACGCCCTCAGCCGAGTAGGCGCGTGGAGGACCCATTCGATCCGACCCAAGGGGGCATCGACAAAACCGCACTCATCGCCGCCATCCGCCTGGGCGAGGGCCATTTCGGCAAACGCGAGTTAGCGCGCGCGCTCAATCTGGGCGCTGAGCACCGGATCGCCCTCAAACGCGCCCTGCGCGCGCTCGAAGATGAAGGGCTGATCGAGCGGGAGGGCCGCTCGAGCGTGCGCTTGTCCGACACCCTGCCGTCCGTCTTAGTGGTCGACCTTTACGACCGGGACGGTGACGGCGAACTCCTCGCCCGACCAAACCGGCATGAGGGCGACGCGCCGATCATCCGCATTCATCCCGGGGACGCGGCCTCGGGTCCGCGCGCGGTGGGGGGGGGCGATCGGGCGCTGGTGCGCCTGACCCCGGATGAGGAAGGCTACACGGCCCGCGTGATCCGCAAGCTGCCCCATAAGGGCGCGCGGCGGCGGTTAGGCGTGGCGCGCCGGGATCGTGCGGTGTTTCTAATCCACCCGACCGACAAACGCGCGAAAGACCCCCTGCTCGCGAAGCCTCTGGGCAAGCAAACCCTTCAAGACGGCGATCTGGTCGTCTATGAGGTCGCCCGCGAGAAACGTTTCGCCCCGCCCAAGGCGAAAATCCTTGAAGTCATCGGCTCGGCGGACAGCCCCAAGGCGGCGAGCCTCATCGCGCTGGCCGAGCATGACATCCCCACCGAGTTCGGCGCTGACGAACTCACCGAGACCGATGCGCTGACGCCGGCGACGCCCGATGGCCGGACGGATTTGCGCGATTGGCCGCTCGTGACCATCGACCCCGAGGACGCCAAGGACTTTGACGATGCGGTCTGGGCCGCGCCCTTAGGCGATCCCGCCAAGCCGCAAGGGTGGGAGGTGATCGTCGCCATTGCCGACGTCTCCGCCTATGTGCGCCCCGACATGGCGCTTGACCGCGGCGCGCAATCCCGGGGCAATTCGGTCTATCTGCCCGACCGGGTGGCGCCCATGCTGCCGGAGCGCATCTCCAATGATCTCTGCTCGCTAAGGCCCTACGAAGACCGGCCCTGCCTGGCCGCCCGCATGCGGTTCGACGCGCGGGGGCGTAAGCAAAGCCATGATATCGTCCGTGGCTGGATGAAGTCCGCAGGCCGGCTGACCTACCGCCAAGCCCAAGCGGCGATCGACGGCGCCCCCGATGAACTGACCGCGCCCCTGCTCGATCCGGTGCTCAAGCCGCTTTGGGGCGCCTATCGCGCGCTCGCCCAGGCGCGGGCCGAACGCGCGCCCTTAGAGATCGACGCGCCAGAACGCCGGGTGCGCGTGGGCGAGGACGGAACCGTCAGCGGGGTGGAGCGACGCGACCGGCTCGACGCGCATCGGCTGATCGAAGAGTTCATGATCCAAGCTAATGTGTGCGCGGCCGAAACGCTGGAGGCCAAGCGCACGCCGTTGATTTACCGGGTGCACGAAGAACCCTCCGGCGAAAAGATTGAGACACTGGCGAGCTTCTTGCCCACGGTGGGGCTGAGCTGGTCCAAGGGCCAAGTGCTGGAGACCGCGCGGTTCAACCAATTGCTCGCCAAGGCCAAAGGTCTCGAGCATTACGAAGCCATCAATGAGATGGTGTTGCGCTGCCAGGCTCAAGCGGTCTACGCCACCGATAATTTGGGCCATTTCGGGCTTAACCTTCAGCGCTACGCCCATTTCACCTCGCCGATCCGACGCTATGCGGATCTGGTGGTCCACCGAGCGTTGATCCGGGCTTTGGGCCTGGGCGAGGACGGGTTGAGCGATAACGCCATCCCACGGCTGGCGACGATTTGCGAGACGATCACCGCCACCGAGCGCCGCGCTATGGCCGCCGAACGGGACGCGACTGACCGGTTCGTCGCCGCCTATCTCGCCGACCGGATCGGCGAACGGTTCGAGGCGCGGATTTCCGGCATGGCGCGGGCGGGCGCGTTTGTCCGGCTCCATGAAACCGGGGCGGACGGCATCGTGCCCGTCAGCCGGCTGGGCGCGCACAGGTTTGACTATGATGAGCGCTTGCAAGCCATGATCGATGAGGTGACCGGGGAACGCTATCGCCTGGGCCAATCGGTGACGGTGAAGCTTGTGGAGGCGACGCCGCTCTCCGGCGGGTTGATGTTTGAGATCCTCACCGATCCGGAACCCGCGCCAAAGGGCGAAAAGCGCCGGCCCGCTCGGCGTCGGCCCTATGGCGATCACGGTCGCGACCACGTTCGCGGTCGACGGCGGCGGCGATGACCGCGCCGGTTCGACCGAAACTCGCCGCCAGCCTGGCGCTTTATCGGCGCGCGCGATCGGGAGCCTTGGAGATTTTGATGGGCCGACGCGCGGCGAGCTGCGCGTTCATGCCCGGCGTTTGGGTTTTCCCCGGCGGCCGGGTGGAGCGCGCGGACGCCCGCGCGCCTTATCGGTCACCGCTCGATCCGGGCGTCAGCGCAGTGTTGGAGAAGCGCCTGAGCCCCGAGCGCGCCCGCGCCGCCGCGCTCGCCGCTATTCGTGAAACGTTTGAGGAAACCGGCGTGCGGTTTGCCGCCCCCGCCGGAGAGCCGCCCACCGCTCCGCCCCTATGGGCGGGGTTTTGCGCGCCTGGCCGCCTCGCCCCGTTGGCGGCCTTGGACCTGGCGGCACGCGCGGTGACCCCGACCGACCGGTCCAAGCGATTTGATTGCTACTTCTTCTTCGCCGAAGGATCGGAGGCGGAAGGCGAACCCGCTCCCGGCCCAGAGGAAGAACTCGATCAAGTCGGCTGGGTTGGCCTGGACACCCTCGCCCAGCGGCCCACCCATAGCGTGACCCGTTTCGTGTTGGGCGAAATCCAGGCGATGCTAGACGCGCCGCGCCCGCCCCGGGGGCTTTATGTGCGCAGAGGCCGCGCGCGAACGGCGCCGCTCTAACATGGCGGCGACACCGCGCCGGGCGGGCTCCTTGTTCGCCGCGATCACTGCGGGTCTGCTGGCCGGGGCCGGTTTTGGCATGGCCCTGCCGCTCTTGTCGCTCAATCTTGAAGCGCAAACCGGATCGGGGGCCGCGATCGGCTTTGTGGGCGCGGCGGGCTCGGTATCGACGGTGCTCGTCGCACCGTTCGCTCCACGGGTGCTCCAACGCATCCCCGGTCGGGTGGCGATTGCGGGGGCGTTTCTGCTCACCGCGGCGTTGACGTTGTTGTTCCGGGTGTTCGAGAGCGTGCCCGCCTGGGCGCTCTTGCGCCTGCTCATGGGCGTGGCGGTGACCATACCCTTCATCGCCAGCGAGGTCTGGATCAACCAACTCGCCACGGATCGGGACCGCGGCAAGCTCATCGGGCTTTATGGCGGCGCATTGGCGGCTGGCTTCGCCTCTGGCGGCTTGGTCATTTCCGTTTTGGGCACGGTGGGCTGGGCGCCGTTTCTCGTGGCTGCGAGCATATTCGGTTTCGGCGCGCTGCCGCTATTGTCCCGGGGGCCAGGCATCGAACCGCCCAAGCCGGAGGAAGCGACCCTGAGGGCCATGCTCAAGGCGGCACGTTACGCGCCGACCCCGGCCATGGCGGCGCTGGCCTTTGGCGCGGTGGAGACAGCGGTGTTTTTGTTCCTCCCCGTTTATGGGGTTCGGATCGGCCTGGGCGAAGCGGGGGCGGCGTTGTTGCTCGGCGCCACGTCGGTGGGCACCTTGGCGTTTCAGGTCCCACTGGGCTGGCTGTCCGATCAGATGGACCGGGCGCGTTTGTTGCGGTGCTGCGCAGGGGGCGCCGCCGTCGCGCCCTTGCT
Organism: Maricaulaceae bacterium; assembly: GCA_050331475.1. Lineage (GTDB taxonomy): Bacteria > Pseudomonadota > Alphaproteobacteria > Caulobacterales > Maricaulaceae > JBHJGU01. Next base: position 16,450 of record JBHJGU010000074.1, read on the forward strand.
GATGCCATTGGCGCAGGCCTGGACGCCCGCGCTTTACGCGCTGGCCTTTGTCTATGGCGGCATGGCGGTAGGGCTTTACACCCTCGGGCTCTCGCTTCTCGGGGACCGGTTTAAGGGCGGGGCCATGGCCGCGGCGAATGCGAGTTTTGTCTTCCTGTACGGCGTGGGCTCGTTGGCGAGCCCGGCTTTGGGCGGGTATGGCATTGACGCTTGGAACCCGCATGGCGTGTTGTTGGTGCTCAGCGGGTTTGCTTTGGTTTTAGTGATCGTGGCCTATCTGCGCGCCGCGAAAGCGCGTTGACAGAGGAAGCGTTTTCCGTATGGTCCGCGGCTCACTTTACGGAGCCTGGTGATGGCTAAGCCGACAACCATCAAAATTCGCCTGAACTCCACTGCGGATACGGGCTTTTTCTACGTGACGAAGAAAAATACCCGCACCATGACCGACAAAATGGTCAAGCGGAAATACGATCCCGTGGCGCGCAAGCACGTCTTGTTCAAAGAGGGCAAGATTAAGTAGCCGGGCAGACCTCTCGCACAGTTCGCCCTATACGCCTTAGTTCAAAGCGACCTTGATCAGCTCGCCTGGCGCTCAGCGTCAGGCTTACGCCGAATGCGCGCGGCGATCACGTGATTCCGCCCCGTTTGTTTGGCGCGGTAAAGCGCCTCATCAGCCTTTTTCAAGAGCTTATCAGGCGTTTCCTCGACGTCCTCATATTCCGCCACACCCAAGCTGACGGTCACGGCGAGGGCCTCGCTGCGTCCAGGCAAATCAAACGGGGTGGCGCAGATCGCCCGGCGCACGCGTTCGGCGGCCTGACGGGCGAAATCGAGCCCCGTCTCGGGCATGACGACGACGAACTCCTCCCCTCCATAGCGGCACGGCAGATCCACCGCACGCACGTTCGACCCTAATCGCTGCGCGAATTCTTTGAGCTCCGCGTCGCCGATATCATGGCCGTAGGTGTCGTTGACCTTTTTAAAATAGTCGATGTCGGAGATCATAACGGCGACCTTCGGCCCCCCGCGCGACGCGCGGTCGCACGCCGCTTTTAAGCGCCCCATCATGAACCGGCGATTGTTAAGCCCGGTCAGTTGGTCGGTGACCGCCATCTCGAGACTGCTGTCCAGGGTTTGGCGTAGGAAATCCGCATACCGTTTATGCTTGATTTGAGTGCGGACGCGGGCAGCCAGTTCTTGGGAGTCGACCGGGCCGACCAGAATATCGTTCACGCCGAGGTCCAGCGCTCGGACCGCCTGGTCAGACACCGCGCCGTCGGCGATAGCGAGGATCGGCACGTGCCGGGTCAGCTCATCAGCACGGATGCGCGCGCACAAGCGCAAAGCGTCAAACGCGTCTGATCCTAAATCGACAATGACTAAGTCCACCGCGCCACGCGCACGCTCGACGGCCGTTTTCGGATCGCTTTCGGCGAAGGCTTCCCGGCCGGCCATATTTAAACGCTTAATGATGCGATCGCGTTGGCGCGCATCGTTATCGATGATCAACACTCGCCCGCCTTCGGAACTGGTCATGCGCTCGCGCTCAATGGCGCCGATCGCAAGGCCTGAGGCTTCCCGACACCGCAACTCGTCTATGACGACCTTCAGCCGCAACAAGCTGCGCACCCGCGCCAGCAGCGCCACGTCATCCACCGGCTTGGTGAGAAAATCGTCCGCGCCCGCATCGAGCCCTTTGACGCGGTCTTCCTTGTCGCCCAGAGCGGTGACCATCACCACCGGCACATGGCGGGTCTTCGGATCGGCCTTGAGCCGCCGGCAGGTCTCAAACCCATCCATGCCGGGCATCATGACGTCGAGCAGAATCAGATCGGGACGCTCGGTGTTCGTCGCGTCTAACGCCGCTTTGCCGGAGTCCACCGCTAGGACGTCGAGATACTCGGCCTCGAGCTTGTCCTTGAGCAGCCGGCGGTTCGGCTCCAAATCATCGACGATGAGGACGCGGCCGCTCATGGCGTTCCCCTAGCCGATAAACCGATGGACCGTTTCTAAGAACGTCGAAACGGTAATAGGTTTGGAGATATAGGCCTCGCATCCGCCCTCGCGAATGCGTTCTTCGTCGCCTTTCATGGCGAAAGCGGTGACAGCGACCACGGGTATGGATTTCAGATCGTCGTCTTCCTTAATCCACTTGGTCACTTCCAGGCCGGACACCTCGGGCAATTGGATATCCATCAGGATAAGGTCTGGATGATGGTCGCGGGCGAGTTCAAGCGCTTTTAGCCCTTCACGGGTCTGGAGCACCTCATAGCCGTGCGCATCGAGCAGATCATGAAACAGCTTCATGTTCAGCTCGTTATCCTCCACGATCAGTACGGTCTTGCCCATCTTGCTCTTAGCTCGCTTCGTCGCCGTGCGCCTCGCGTCCGAAGCCTATTCCCGACGATCGTTATCATTTAACCGATATACTGTTAAACAAGCCTTGAACGTATACGCAACATTCTTGCGATGATATTCGCATTGTAAAACTCTGAGTTTTATCCTAGCGCGGTCGACGGTTGCGTTTTCCGGCCTACAACGCGCCGATAAGTTAAGCGCCATGGCGAAGCCCGACCCTATGATCCAACGTTGCCGGATGTGCGCGCGGCGCCTCGAGGCGACGGAGACGTCATGCGGGTTCTGTGGCGCCAGACATCGCGTCGCCCATCCGGAGCTTGACGCTTTGGCGATCGCACATTTGGACTGCGATGCGTTTTACGCCGCGGTGGAGAAACGCGACCGCCCCGAATTGGTCAGCCAACCGGTGATCGTCGGCGGGGGTCGGCGCGGCGTGGTGGCCACGGCGTGTTATTTAGCCCGCGCGTTTGGCGTGCGCTCCGCCATGCCCATGTTCAACGCGTTGAGGGCCTGCCCGCAAGCGGTCGTCATTCGGCCGGACATGGCGAAATACGCCTACGAGGGCCGGCGCGTGCGCGAGATGATGCGCGCGCTCACCCCGTTGGTGGAACCGTTATCCATCGACGAGGCTTTTTTGGATCTGACGGGAACCGAACGCCTCCATGGCGGCCCGCCCGCGCAAAGCCTCTTGACGTTAGCCCGAGCGGTGGAGACCGAATTGGGCATCACCGTCTCCATCGGCCTCTCTTACAACAAGTTTCTCGCAAAATGCGCATCGGGGCTGAACAAGCCTAAGGGGTTTACGGTCATCGGTCGGGCCGAAGCGCTGGATTTCCTCGCCGATAAGCCGGTGGATTTCGTCTATGGGGTCGGCCCCGCCTTTGCGCGCAACCTCACCGCGGCCGGCTTGCGGACCTTGGGCGAGGTGCGCACGCGCTCTGAGACCGAATTGATGCGCCAATTCGGCGAGGCGGGCCTGCGCCTAGCGCGGCTTTCGCGGGGGGAGGACGTCCGCGCGGTCGAACCCGACCGGGACCGAAAATCCATCTCCTCGGAAACCACGTTCGAGCGCGACCTGGTCCGGCTTGAGGACCTCGACCAAGCGCTCTGGGCGCTGTGCGAAAAAACCGCGGATCGCGCGAAGGCCGCGAACGCCTGCGGACGGGTGGTGACGTTAAAGCTCAAGACCGCAGCGCACAAAACCCTGACGCGGCGGCGCACCCTGCCCGCGCCCACCCAACTCGCCGACGCGCTTTATCGGGCCGCGTTTGATCTGCTTTCGGCGGAGGCCAGCCGCCAGGCGTTTCGCTTACTCGGCGTTGGGATCAGCGGGTTGGAGGCCGCCGGCGCGGCCGCGCAAGACTGGCTCGCCCCCCAAGCCACCCAACGCGCCGCCGCAGAACGGGCGATAGACGCGGCGCGCGCGAAGTTTGGGGCCTCCGCGGTGATTAAAGGTCGTAGCTTGAAGCGCGACGATTAGGTCTTGACCTAAAGCGCGGTCTCTAAGGTCTCCCAAACCTCGGGCCAAAACGGCGCGGAGGCGCGCTTGAACGCGCCGCCATGGCTGACGCGTTTAAGGCCGTAATCTTGGGGGCGGCGCACGCGCAACTCCCTTGGCGCGTTGGGGTAAGCGGTCAGCAAATCCGCCCCTGTGCGCGGGTTGGCGATGCCGTCATCGGTGAAGATCCAAGACGTGATCGGCGCGCGAACCGCCTCGAAATAATGAGGTTTGAGCCGATCGTGCAGCTCGTCGAGGAAATAGCGCGGCTTCACGCACCAGCGCCGCCAGGTCTCATAAACCCCGCGCGGCAACGCTTCCCCGCCCCACAAACCGCCAGCCGGAATATGGTCAAACAGCGACAAGCAGACAGGCCCATAGAATGCCCAAAACACCAGCCCCAACACCGCTTGATCGAGGTGGTGCTTGCCGAAATACCCGGTGCCGACACAGACAAACCCGTGGGCGGCGATCCGGTCGTGATTGTCCATAAACCCGATAAAGTGCCCGCCCACGGAATGGCCCACATGAAGGATTGGCGCGTCACCCACCCGAGCCTCCAAGGCGCGCAAGGCGGCGGGCATGTCCTGCCGTCCCCAGTCGAGATAAGTGATCGGCGAACCCCGCAAGCTCTGCGGTTTTGACGCGCCGATCCCACGATAATCATAAGCCAATGTCGCAAAACCGCGCTTCGCGCTGGCTTCGGCGAACCGCCAATAGCTGGTCATGGGAAACCCGGTCGCCGAGGACACGAGCAAGCCCGCTGTCGGCTCCGGAGGAGCGAACAGACGGCCCGCAAGCGGGGTCCCGTCCGCAGCCGTAAACACAAGGTCTTCGGCGGTGATTGCAGGGTCCGCAGACATTGAGGCGCTCCCATCCCTAATTCCGTCGCTCGCGATCGTGCCACTTGCCGTTAACGTCAACGCAAGCCAGACCGGTGCGGCAGACTGGCTTAAGGACAAACCCCTTGCGGCGCTGTCACAGCCCGCTTGGCCTCGCGCCTGGAGGCCACTAAACGCAGACCACCGACTGGGTCTTAAAAGCAGGGAGAGCGTTATGGGTGTGATTGACGCGCGTTTGGCGGAGTTGGGCCTAGCCTTGCCGGAGCCGCCGGCTCCTGTGGCGAGCTACGTCCCCTTCGTTAAGACGGGATCGATGGTGTTTGTCTCCGGGCAAGTATCGATGGGCGACAAAGGCGTCATCAAGGGCCGGCTGGGCGCGGGCTTTGATCTCAGCGCCGGCAAATACGCGGCCCGCTGGTGCGGGCTCAATTTGTTGGCGCAGCTTAAAGTGGCCTGCGCCGGCGATCTGGACCGGGTCCGCCGGGTCGTCAAACTTGGCGGCTTTGTCGCGGTGGAGCGCGGCTTTCCGCAAATCCCGCAAGTGATCAATGGCTGTTCGGACCTCATGCAAGAGGTGTTCGGCGACGATATCGGTCGGCATGCGCGCGCCGCCGTCGGGGTTGCGGAGTTGCCGCTCGGCGCCGCGGTGGAGGTCGACGGGGTCTTCGAGATTGGCGATTCAGCGCAACCCGGATGACGCGGGCGATGGCGCTGGCCCGTCTGGCTCCCCCACCCTAAATCTATCGTTATGGACGGGTCGGGCGACATCACCTTAAGCGCGGTCTCATCGATCGCGACTGTGGGGCAAGCGGGGTGGGACGCGGTGGCGAACCCGCCCAGCCGGCCGTATAACCCCTTTGTCAGCTTTGATTTTTTGGATGCACTGGAGGCCTCCGGCTGTGTCACGCCGCAGACCGGCTGGGCGCCCACCCATTTGCTCGCCCACAACGGCGACGGCGCGTTGGTTGGGGCGGCGCCGGCGTATCTGAAATCGCATTCCTATGGCGAGTTCGTGTTCGACCACGCCTGGGCGGACGCCTATCATCGCGCCGGCGGGCGGTATTATCCCAAGCTGCAATGCGCCAGCCCCTTCACGCCCGCTACCGGCCCGCGCCTGCTGGTCAGCCCCGCGGTCGCTGATCCCGCGCCCGTTGAAGCGGCGCTGGCGCGCGGGCTACAGGCCTTGGCCGTGCGTTACAAAGCCTCCTCCGCACACATCACCTTTCCGACCGAAGGCGAATGGGATCGGCTGGGCGAAGCGGGGTGGCTGCAACGCACCGACCAACAGTTTCACTTCCACAATCCGGGCTATCGCGATTTCGACGATTTTCTGGATGCGCTCGCCTCGCGCAAGCGCAAAAATCTGCGCAAGGAGCGCGCCACAGCCCAGGCCGGCTTAGAGATCGACCGGCTGACCGGGGCCGACCTTAAGACTAAGCATTGGGATGCGTTTTTCGACTTTTACGAAGACACCGGCGCGCGCAAATGGGGCTCGCCCTACCTCAACCGCGACGCGTTTGAGGAATTTCACGACCGTCTGGCGGACAAAATTGTGCTGGTGTTGGCCCGCGAGGGTGACCGCCCGATCGCCGGCGCGCTGAACTTCGTCGGCGGGGAGGCGCTGTTCGGCCGGTATTGGGGCCGGGCGGAGGAGCGGCCGTGCCTGCACTTCGAGCTGTGTTATTACCAAGCCATCGATATTGCCTTGGAACGGGGGCTCAAACGGGTGGAGGCCGGCGCGCAAGGCGCCCATAAGCTCGCCCGCGGCTATGCGCCCGCGCGCACCTATTCCGCGCACTGGCTCGCGGATCCGGCGTTTTCTGACGCGGTGGCCGATTATCTCGACCATGAGCGCGAGGCGGTGGCCGAGGACATCGCGCTCTTGGACGGCCATACCCCGTTTAAAAAAGGCGATTAACCGCGGGGCAGAAGCGGGATCGGGCCTTGACCCCGGACTGGCGCGCCCGCTTTGATCGCGCGATAGTTGGGATAACGGTGTGACGGACCCGGCTCACCGGTGAGCCGCTTTTCATTTCGAGCGAGACCGCGCCGCAGCGATCATCCCGCCGGGCGTGGGTGATCGCAGAGACTGCGCAAGAGGGCTGGTGTCATTGGGGGCCTGGTGGACTACGGCCCCAACGAAGCGGCGGGGTGGCGAACGATCATGAGCAAGACGTGCTGCGAACGTTGCGTCGGCCATGTGATGGCCTGCTCGGTCTCGATCACCGGCGTGCCGGGATCGCCCCCACAACAAGCGGCCATCATTCAGACATTGCAGGATCACGCCCGCCTGGCCCAAGAGATGTTGGCGCGCAATCCCCATGCCGGCGATACGGGCTCGCCCGATGTTGGACGGAACCCGGACGGCGGCCAGGCCGTTGGCGCCGGCCCGGGCATGACGGCGGCCCAGATCGACGCGCTTGTGGCCTGCCGGGTCGGCTGCTGTTGCCTCGCGCATCCGAGGACCGGCGCGTCCGACCAGGATTTGGTGCAGGCGTGCGTGTCCGAGGTCTTCCGGTCGGCCGATAAAGCCCTCAACCACAAAAGCCGCTATAAGGCCGAAATCTCTTACGATATGCGTCGTTTCGATCGAGGCCCGCCCGCGCCGCTCATGCACCGGGAGGTGGTGGGCGGGGTCCTAACGGACACCACAGAGCCCTCGCGGTATTGGCAGCGCCGCACTCGGGACATTAAGGGCTTTCGACCGGGCATGGGCATGGTGCGCCGGCCCGACATCGTGATCGTCGCCGATCCGAATAAGCCGCCGACACAGGACAATATTGTCCAAGTGATCGAGCAGAAGAATAAGACAGAGCGGCGCGATCGGGAGCAGGACCGGGCCTATATCCGGATAGCCGGTAAACCTGAAAAGTATACGGTCTTGCGGGTTGGCGGACCGGTTGGCAAGAAGGAGACAGGCTGTGACTGTTCTAACGTCTGAGACGGCGGCTCGGTTGAGCGCTGCGCCTTTACTAATGTTCGAGGGCAGTAATGATCCGGCCTTGCTCGCCGGTTTCACCATGAGTTTCTATTTCAACCGACAAGACGACGCTCAGCGGCGTCAAGCCATATTGGCGTGCATTCGAGACTATCTGGAGCAAGCCAAAGGCCAGCTGCGCTATTATGCGCTCAATAAGGAGAAGCGCAATCGCACGCTGAAGGACGGCCAGACGGTCGACGAGGCCGCCTTGGCGAAAATGCTGGACACCGATCGCACTCTAGAGTTCGAAGCAAGCGGTGATGTGGACGGCGCCGCCAGCCATCCCTGGTCGATTGCGGCTCTGGCAGACAACGCCCCGGCTCCGCCCAAATATCTGGGGTATCTTTGGTTGACCTATCCCCTATCAGTGTCGGGATCCCTGGAGGGCTTTATCCAACAATTCATCAAATTCTGTGACCGGCTTGAGGTTGAGCATGCGTATGGCGGCTTGGGCTTTATCGTTCCCTCCAGCGTCGGCGGGATGGATGCGGCCACTTACATTGCCGGTGAAACAGCCATGCGCCTGCCGGGGTTTGATATCGACCATCTGACCGGGGTGAGCATTTACTGTGAGCATGGCATCAAGTGCGTCAACTTCCTCACCGCGATTTCCGATCGCTGGCTCGCGAAGGTCGGCGGCGGCCAAGCGGTCCTTGATCAGGCCGGAGACCTGGTCCGCGCGTATCGCTACAGCACGGGTTATGTGTTCCGGGCGGGCGAGACGCCGGACACGGGCGAGCAGGGCCCGCCGCCGGCCTATGTCGCCCTGGGCCGGGTGCTCAAGCCGATCCGCGCGCCCTATCCCGCCCGACTGATCAGCCGGCCGGATCTGCCCGATGGCGAGGCCCTGACCCAGCAATGGCTCGCCCGCTTTGACGGCGCGCCGTGACCTCGCGAGACAGGCTGTGACTGTTCTAATGTCTGAGATTGTGACGTCGTTGAGCGATGATCCGATGCTGTGGTTCGAGCGCAGCAAAAAGCCGGCTCTACGCGCCGGTTTCACCATGAGTTTCTACTTCAACCGACCGGACGACGCTCAGGGGCGTCAAGCCATCTTGGCGTGCATTCGAGAGTATTTGGAGCAAGCCAAAGGCCAGTTGCGCTATTATGCGATTAATCTGGAAAAACGCAATCGCACGCTGAAGGACGGCCAGACGGTCGACGCGGTCGCCTTGGCGAAACTGTTGGACATCAATCGCTTTTTGGATTTCGAAGCGAGCGGTGATGTGGACGGCAGCGCCAGCCATCCCTGGTCGATTAGGGCTGCCGCGCACAAGGCCCCGGCTCCGCCCAAATATCTGGGTTATCTTTGGCTGACCTATCCCCTATCGGTGTCGGGATCCCTGGATGGCTTTATCCAACAATTCATCCGATTCTGTGATCGACTTGAGGTTGAGCATGCGTATGGCGGCTTGGGCTTTATCGTTCCCTCCAGCGTTGGCGGGATGGATGCGGCCACTTACATT
>JBHJGU010000075.1:0-48716 GCA_050331475.1 Maricaulaceae bacterium
ATCGCCATCTTCGAGTACATCAATGGCTTCTACAATCCGCGCAGGCGCCACTCAGCCCTCGGTTGGAAAAGCCCGCTCGCCTTCGAACGGAAAGTGGCCTAAACGAGCATCTGGGGCGGTACAAAAACGCGACAGGTCCACGTTACACGAAGCCGACTTCTTGCTTGGGGTGAGTGATGTGTCGCGTCTCGGCGCGCTTCGTTTCAAACGGCCTGATGATCAAGAGTTCCAAAAACCGATTGGAGAGGGGGTTCCTGGCTTTATTCAGCTTGGCCGCTTGCTTGAAAGCGCGCAACGAATTGAACGTGACGAAGAGACTGATGAAGATCTGACGCTGATTTTTGCGCCCGGATCATCGCTTGGTGGTGCTAGGCCGAAGGCCTCCGTGGTGGATGCACATGGCGCGCTGGCCATTGCGAAGTTTCCAAAAGATGCGGACGATTACAGCATCGAAACCTGGGAGCATATTGCGCTCACTTTGGCTGAACGTGCAGGCATAGCGGTGCCCCGCCATGAGCTCCAGCGCGTTGGAGACAAGCCAGTATTAATTTCGTGGCGGTTTGACCGGCAGGGGCATATTCGCATTCCATTCCTGTCGGCGATGTCGATGTTGCAAGCGAAGGATGGCGAACGGGCGAGTTATCCTGAGATTGTTGATGAACTCACCAGGCACGGGGCAAATGCGAAGAAAGATGCAGCCGAGCTTTTCAGGCGCGTTGTTTTCAATATATTGATTTCAAATGTAGACGACCATCTTCGCAATCATGGTTTCCTTTGGGCTGGCAAAGCCGGCTGGTGTCTGTCTCCAGCCTATGATCTCAATCCGACGCCGACTGATCTGAAAGCGCGGTTCCTGACGACAAACATAAGTCTCGACGAAAGCACTTGCTCCATCGAACTGGCCTTATCTCAAGCAGAGTTGTTCGGTCTGGGTAATGAGGATGCAAAAAAGACTATAGCTGAGGTCGGGGCGGCGGTTGCTGAATGGCGTTCCGTGGCTACTGAGGTCGGACAGACCCAAAACCAGATCGAGCGTGTGGCAAGCGCGTTTGAGCATGATGATTTGAAGATTGCGACAAATAGATTTTAGCCCGCCTATGGAGCGGCCTTAGTTCTCAAATAACCCAGGTGTCAAACGAAATGTGCTCCCTATTCACTGGAAAATAGTGGTTTCGCTGACTAAATGTAGACAATAACTTGGAGAACTTACTTGGTCGATATTTTGTCAACATAACTGCTCGGCATCGGCTCAGATCGTGGAGCTGCCGGACTGGCTGCGGTGTTTGAGAAATTCCAGCAAGGACGAGAAGCTCTCGGCCCTTACCAGAACGAACATATCGAACGTGCGGTTAGGAGGGCTTCGCTCAGGTCAGCCAAAGCCTGCATAGAACAGGCGGTTAAAACAGTCGGAGGGGCGGACAAGCTAGTTACACCCCTTAAGCCTGGGCGTTTCAGACCGGACTGGGCTGCGGGTCAAGCAGGATATTATCCGGCTGACAAAGCGATCCGACAAATAAACGAGGAAATCAAAGAGCTATATAAGTCGGCAACACCCCGTACTTTGAACCAGCCGTTCGTAAAGTGGCGGGATATTATTGGAGAAACGCTCGACGGATTTCCGACGCTAGCGGAGAGCGAGGCCGTTAGTGCTGTAATTACTGCTGTTTTTGCGGAGACGCTTACTCTAGGCGGATGGGAAGCCGAGCCAGATGGTTTGCGAGACGCATTCGAGTCCGATGAAAACGGATTTCTTCGGCATTTCAAAGACGCGATTCATAGAGAGATAAAAGACCCGAATTCAATAGAGTTCGGCAAGATATACAGCGCTCTCACTTTAAGACGGATTGAGACTGGCGTTGACGGGTTAGGTCAGAAAATCGATGAAAATACCAAAGTCTTGGACGCGCTCAGCAAACGAGGCGAGATTGACGTTTTCGGTAAGGCGAGAAAGATCGTTCGAGAGGTCCGAAAAGAACTTGGTCAGCGTCCATCCTATGAACGTCAAGCTCTCACAACACCTATGCGCAATCGAGCTAAAGAGGCTGTGAGCGCAGCGTTGTTGCAGGCACCCGAAGACCCTTTCGTGCTTGTGTTTGGTTCCGACCTTGAGCGCTGGGATGGTGATGCAAAAGCAGCATTGAGATATGCGGAAAAAGCGATTGAGAGTGATCCGAATGACGTCAATTCTTGGATTGCGCAAGGTGCCGCGCAATTAAAGCTCGGTTTAGTAGATGGCACTGCTACCAATGGCGCAAATTTAGGTAACTCCGAAATTCTGGGAAAAGCATTGAGTTCGTTCGAAAAAGCTGTCTCATTAGATGAACGAAATGCCTCTGGATATTTGGATAAGGGACTTACTCTATATTATCTCGGCAAAGTTGTTGAGGCAGTCACCTGTTTAGACAAAGCCATTGAATTGGATTCATCACTAAGCCGAGCCTATCAGAGCAAGGCGTACGTGTTGGCAAAAAAGGGGGACATGGATTCAGCTTTGCAAACAATTCAATTTGCCAGTGAACTCTTTTCTGACGATCCTGATATTTGGAGTTACTACGGGTGGATAGCCGGGCCTTCGGATAATAAGACCGCGCTAGAATGCTACGAGCGTGCATTGGTTCTTCGTCCACTTAGCCCGAAAGCATGGATTGGTAAGGGAACGGAATTAGGCTATCTCGATAGAAAGGAAGAAGCGCTGGCAGCTTTTGAAAAAGCAATTGTTTTGAACCCTAATTCAGCTCTCGCTTGGACAAACAAAGGCTGGGTCTTGGAAAGGCTTGACCGTAGTGATGAGGCGCTTTCATCTCAGAAAAAAGCTGTCAGTGTTGAACCAGAATTTTCTGGGGCTTGGTCTAATCTTGGCGCAACGCTCTTCAATTTGAAACACATAGATGAAGCGCTTGAGGCATTTGAAGCCGCGCTCAAGTTACGTCCAGACGATGCCTTTGTATGGTGTGAAAAGGCGTTGGCCTTGTCCAAACTCAATCGACAAGATGAGGCATTGGCTGCCTTGGAAAAATCAATAGAGCTAGATGAGGCACAAGCAATAGCTTGGAGCCGTAAAGCGACTGCCTTAGCTGATCTTGATCGGTTTGATGATGCGCTCTCTGCTGGCGCTAAAGCGATCGACTTGGAACCAGAAAACGCAATGTTCTGGTTCAACCACGGGTCAACACTCGCTCGCTTGAATCGATTCCCAGCCGCTCTTGAAGCATTTGAGCGAGCCACTGAGTTTGATCCACAAGACTATCAGAGCTGGCAGTACAGGTCGCGCGTTCTCGGTAATATGGAGCGGTTTGAAGAATCCTTAATGATGGCTGAAAAGGCCATTGAGTTAAATGACGAAGAGGCTCTTTCTTGGAACCTGAAAGGGCGCGCGCTTGGCGAGCTTGGGCGTCTTCCGGAAGCCGTTAGGTTTTTCCAAAAGGCTTGTTCGATTGATTCGTCTAATGAATTTTTCTGGCGAAACTTAGGATTGACGCAAATGGGCCTAAGAGCTTTTTCTGATGCACTTGAAAGCCTCAAAAAAGCGAATGAATTAAACGATGATGACGCCAATATTTTAGCTGCGATGGGGGAAGCCTACGGTAACACAGGGGATTTTGAGAACGCGCTTGTTTCATTCAAATCTGCTATATCTATGGGAATGGATAATGCCAACACTTGGACAAGTGCTGCGCGAGCGTTAGGTGAGCTCGGACGCATACAGGAATCCATAGAAGCTAGTGAACGTGCATTAGCTCACGATCCCAAACATGCTGGCGCTTGGAACAATAAAGGTATGTCACTGGAGGCGTTAGAGAAATATACAGACGCCATCCAATCTTTCGAAGCAGCACTGGAAATCGCACCACAGTTTGAAATGGCGCGTCGCAATCGCGACCGCGTACTGCAGGTGTTGAAAAGTATAGAGGGGTAAGAGCCAGATTGCATGAATGAATTTTAACTGTCTTATAGATCAAACCTTTTGATGGGGACTATTGCAATCACTCGACCAAGTATTTCTTTTATTTCAATTTTCCGCAATATTATCTCTAGAAAGGGTTCGATGCGATAAACTGGGCTCGAACTCAAAATACTAAAAAATGGGATACAAACTGGATACAAAGTGGGATACAATTTCACGAAAGAAATCCTATAAGTCATTGTTATTGTTGTATATTTATTTCGATTTCGATGCCCGTCACTCGCGCCAAACTTAACCGTATAACCCATTGATTTAGAGGCAGAAAATTCTGCGAGAGAGCGATGTTTCGGGTTGGGCGCGACATTCGGGGCTCGAACCTTCAACGCCGCGAATAGTCATCCCGCGCTTTCGTCGTTAGCCTGTTTGGCAACAAGCCTGATGATGAATTTGCGATGACGTTCCTGCTTCAGCCCGTGAAGAATGATGAGCCTTCGCTGGTCGGTGCGCCCATGATTGGCGCGGCTCAGAAGGTTCTGGCCTATCTGATTGAACACGAGACGATCGGCCTGACGAAGGGGAAGGCGTTTCAGCGCAAGTTCGTGCACTGGGCGGCTGCCGAGTTCGCCTGGCCGGGCTGGGAAGAGGACAAGCTGTTCCTCGTCAACAAGGTGCTGAATGAGTACGATTTCCCGCCGCTGGAGGCGCTGCACTTCGTTTTGCTGAAACTCAAGCTGATCCGGCACTACAAGCTGACCTGTCGGCTCACCAAAGCGGGCAGGGCCACTGCTGACAAGCCCGGCGATCTCTTCAACCTGATCGCGCCGTTCTGGCTGTTCGAAGTCGATCATGCCGCGTCGTCCAGGATGCCCGAACCGAGGCTTGGCGACTGGGATATTTTCCTCGGTGTGCTGAACACCGAGGCGGCGCACGGCGTGACATGCGGCACGCTTCGGGAAATCCTTTACGGCCCGCCGCACGCCGGACAGCCCTATGACCGCATGCCGGGAATGATCTGGTCACAGGTTCTTCAGCCGCTGTGCTGGATGGGGTTACTGGCCGAGACGAAGTCAGATAAGCGACAACATTTCGCAGATCGCGTCTACAGGACGACCGATCTTTGGTCGGAGGCCTTTCGGTTCCCGCTTGATGGCCAGGTCGGTTTGGTGATGCTGCATTAAGTGCGTGCTTCGACCGATGGGCGACCAAGGTCTGCTCAATGAGGGGCGGGTGGAGTGTAGCCTTCGTGAGCCTCAAGGGAGCTTTAGGAGGCCACGAAGATGACATAAAGGAATCTTTGCACTGACGCTGAACCGTTGACTTCAGTTTATGTCAAGGGCGGCCTTCAGATAGGTCCAGATATCGGCAACGACCGTGCCCAGCGGAACGCCTTTGAGCTCCGTGCCGTCGGCGTAAGTCAGCCATTGCCTGGCCTTCGCTGGATCCTCTGCGAACGCAGCCGAGAGGCCTTGGGGCGCCTCGGTCGGGACAGGTGTATTGCGGCGTTCGAACGTCGCCGCGATGGCTGCACACAGGTCTGCCGGATCAATCTCGGTCGCCTTCGGGATAGCCCAGAGATCGTAGAAGTCTTTCATGCGGCCGTTGATGAGGCCGAGCGCGACGACCGCCTGGAACTTCTCCGCGATCACCGTGGCAGCTGAATAGGCGCGGATTCGGGCGGGCTCGAAATCGAGGATCGATCCGTATTCGATCTCATAGTGTGGGTCGGGCAGGGCGTCGCCGAAGCCAAGATCTATGGTGATCGGAATTTCTGTCTTGCCGAGATGGGCCACTGTGCGGAGACGCTTGCCGCGATAGACCTGATCTTCGCGGATGTCCGTCGTGGTGATTGTGTCGATGCTGAACTCGAGACCATCGCCGGCGTCGAGCGACAAGATTTCGGAGAAGATTGCGGTCAGCGCTGCATCGCCGGTTTCGCCGAAGGCGAGGAAATCAATGTCGAGTGTGAAGCGGCCGGGATCAGTGGTCCAGAGGGTGACCAGCATTCCGCCCTTCAGGAAAAACTTGTCACGGTGCGGAGATTTGGAGAGACGGTAGATGAGGCGCTCGAGGCCAAACGCCACAAGAAGAGTCTGGTAGTCGCGGCCCTCAGACCGGGCAAGGTTCAGGAGGCGCTGGCGCACCGAAGCTGCGATGTTCGTTGGTGATTTAGCCATTCGAGGTCAGCGCCTCCAGATAGGGGCGCATGATCTTGGCAGCGCCATAGTCCGCAGCGGCCTGCATCAGAACGGCTGGCGTGGCCTGACGTTGATCGAGGGCCGCCTTGAGCGCCTCGATCGCCACCGACCGATCAACCAGTTTCGGATTACGGAAAGCATCCGCAATTGATTTTGGCACGGAATAGATCCGCACCTGTGTTCCGCCGATTTGATGCGCTTCCACGCCATCCGAAAAGTAGGGCTCGCGGAACCTGACGATGCGCACCGGAGGATAGGCGATCGACGGCTCCCAGTCCTTGGCGCCAATCGCAAACCAGACCTTGCGGGGGAGTTGGTCTGTCAGACCATGAAAGGCCAGTGCGGAGAGAAGGCAGATGACCGACCGCGGGGCCCGCTTGGCGACTTCCGCCAGATTGGTGTTGAGGTCCGCCTCCGCATCGGCTGCCTGATAGAGGCCGCGACCAATCCGGACCACGTCGCCGGCTTCCACCGCCCTTGAGATCGCGGTCGCGCTGACACCGATCTCACGCAGCTCGAAGGCGCGGGCGATGTCGTGCTTGCGCAGATAGGCGAGGAGCCTGTCCTGCTGCGTTGCAGAGGGCGATGGAGCGTGTTTCATAATCTCGGACAAGACGCATTTCTGTCCGAGGTTATGTAACACGTCGATTGATATTCGTCGAGTGGGTGATCGGAGCAGCCCGAGCCTGGTGCTATCGCAAGCTGGAGCCGTCACCGTAATTCGGCTAACGTCGACCCGTGCACCGGAATCGTGTCAACTGCAACGACGCGCCATGCGTGCATCATTCAATTTGCCTACGGAACGATATTGCCGGAATCGACGACGGTATTTTTCCAGAGATTTTTTGTAAAGTATTGAATAAAAAGAATAATTGTAGCTCTTTCATCATCGAGTGGGAGTGGGGGGGAACCGCGGACGATAGCGCGTGTCTTGCCGGCGATCGATAAGTTCGCCGACCAGCGGCCCTTATACCGCTCGGCGTTGTCCAAGACCATGCGAATGGCAGGTTCGCGCATTTCCGAAGAATACGTGTTCGTCGTTTTGATCATAAGGGCGCCGCTTACTCACCAGTGGGAGCCTCCAGAAAATTCAGCGCGGTTCACCTCGCCAGGCGCTGCGGCGGTCAGAACAATGCGGAAACGGCGCGATCCCAACCTGCGAGCAGTGTCTCACGTGCGGAACCGGGCATTTGCGGCTCGAACCGACGCCGCGTCCAGGACCGTCGGCCCCAGTCGGCGGGCGTCGACCACCCGAGCTGAAACGCCGCCGTCGCCGCCGCGCCCAGCGCTGTCATCTCAGGATTGTCCGGTCGCTCAACTTGGACCTCGCAGATATCGGCGATAAATTGCATCAGCCAATCATTAGCCGCCATGCCGCCGTCCACGCGCAAGTTTGTCACCTTGGCGCCGTCTTCCGCGAACGCCCTGAGTAAGTCGCGGGTTTGATACGCGCACGCTTCCAGCCCGGCGCGCACGATGTGCGCGGAGCGCGCACCTCGGCTGAGACCGGTGATTTGTCCGCGCACGTCGGAGCGCCAATGGGGCGCGCCCATCCCCGTAAAGGCGGGAATGAAGTAAACGCCGCCATTATCAGGCAATGCGGCGGCGAGGCGTTCGCTGTCAGCAGCATTATCAATCAGATTAAGCTCATCACGAAGCCATTTGACGACCGTGCCGGCGTTGAAAATGGCGCCCTCCAGCGCGAAGGCCGCCGTTCCGTCGTCGAATTCATAGGCTGGGGTCGCTAAAAGCCGGTGGGCGGACCGCACGCGTGCGCCGCCCGTGTTGGCCACTAAGAAAGCGCCCGTGCCCAGCGTGATTTTGGCTTCGCCCGGACGAAGGCAGGCCTGACCGACCAGGGCGGCTTGTTGATCGCCAAGCGCGGACAGAATCGGCAGCGCTTTGCCGAAAACCTCCGGATCGCTCACCCCGAAGGCCGCGCCGGAGGCCTGAATGTCCGGCAGAAGGGCGCGCGGTACGCCGAAAAGCGTGAGCAGGTCCGGTGACCATTGACCGGTTTGAAGCTCCATCAAGAGCGTGCGCGAGGCGTTGGTGACGTCGCAGGCGTGAACACGGCCCCCGGTCAGTTTCCAGATCAGCCATGCGTCGACCGTTCCAAACGCCAACGCGCCGCGTTCGGCTCCCGCTCGGGCGCCGTCGACTGTGTCCAGCAGCCAGCCGATTTTCGTCGCGGAGAAGTATGGATCGAGAAGCAGTCCCGTGCGGCTTTGAACGTCTGCCTCCACGCCGTCGGCGCGCATGCGGTCGCATAAATCCCCGGTTCGCCGATCTTGCCAGATGATCGCGGGGTGGATGGCGCGACCGCTGACCCGATCCCAGACCAGCGTGGTTTCGCGTTGGTTCGCAATCCCGATCGCAGCGATCGCCTCGACCCCGCCCACGCGGTCGATGACCGCTTCGCTGACGCGCCGGGTCGCGGACCAAATATCCTCAGCGTCCTGTTCCACCCAACCGTTGGCGGGGAAGGACAGAGCCACTTCTTCGTGCGCACTCGCTGCAGGGAGAAAATCTCGATCATACGCGATGGCGCGCGTGGATGTGGTGCCTTCGTCGATGACGAGAATATAGCGGCTCATCGTGTCATACTCGCGTGTTCGCGTTCTTGGGCCTGCGCCACCGCTTCGCTCCCAGTTGTGGAAGAAAACCAACGGTCAACACTGGCGCGCTCCGTGGGGCTCATGTGTAGCGCAAGTTTTGAACGCCGCCAAAGAACGTCATCGGCCGTGCGCGCAAATTCGTGTGCGATCAAATACTCAATTTCACGCTCGTAAAGGCCGGCGCCGAAGTGGACGCCGAGGTCGTCAATATTGTTAGCCCCCGCTAAAACCTGACGTGCTAAGGTTCCGTAAGCGCGAGCGAGGCGATGCACCAGTGTTTGCGGCGCCCAGGAAAACTCAGCGGAAAGGGCGCTTGAAAACCGTACGAAGTCGCCGCCGGGGATATCGCCGCCGGGCAGCGGCACGGCGTGGGTCCACGCGCGCTGGTCGATCGCGACAACAGCGCTCAGCTTTTCGAGCGCATGCTCGGCCAGCTTGCGATAGGTCGTCAGCTTACCGCCATAAATGCTCAAACGCGGGGCGCCGTCGGTATCGAGATTTAAAACATAGTCGCGCGTGATCTTGGACGCCTCTTCGGTTTGATCGTCGAAGAGTGCGCGCACGCCGGCATAGGTCCAAACCACGTCGTCCGTCGTGACAGGTTCAGCGAGGTATTCGCTCGCGTTTTCACACAAATACTCGATTTCCGCTTCGGTGATCTCACCACCTTCGGCTTGGGTGTCCACGACAACATCGGTTGTCCCGATCAGCATAAACGCCCGCTCGTAAGGGATGACGAAGACGATCCGCCCGTCCGTACTCTGCAGAATAAAGGCGTGTTCGGTCTCAAATCGTCGTCGCACGACGATGTGGCTGCCTTTGACAAGCTTCACGCTGGCGCGGTTCGTACGCGCACCAGCTGTAGCGTCAATGGCGTCGGCCCAGGGGCCGGCCGCATTGATGAGCGCGCGCGCGAAAACGGTCCTTTCGGAGCCATCCTGCGCCTTAAGCGTAACCGTCCAAAAATCGTTCTCACGCAGCAATTTGACGCATTCTGTGCGGGTGGAGATGTCAGCGCCGCGTTGTCGCGCATCCTGGGCGTTCAACGCGACGAGGCGCGCATCCTCGACCCAGCAGTCGGAGTATTCAAAACCGACCCGATAGGAGGGCTTGAGTTGGTTTCGAAACGGCGTGGCGTTGAGGTCTCGTCGTTGGGTGGGAGGCAAGGTTTTGCGCCCGCCGAGGTGATCGTAGATGAAGAGTCCCAAACGGAGAAGCCAAGCCGGTCGCAGGCCCTGATGGTGGGGCAGCACGAACCGCAGTGGCCAAATGATGTGCGGCGCGGCGTTCAACAGCACTTCCCGCTCGATCAGCGACTCGCGCACCAGCCGAAAAGCGTAGTGTTCGAGATAGCGCAAGCCGCCATGGATCAGTTTGGTGCTCGCAGAAGACGTGTGCATAGCGAGGTCGTCGCGCTCACATAGCCCGACTTTAAGCCCGCGACCCGCCGCATCCCGAGCAACGCCCGCGCCGTTCACGCCGCCACCGATAATGAACACGTCGTACAAAAGGCAGCCTCCGTCACTGTGGCCGCGCTCACGTGCGCATTCCGTAGCGCGTTTTACCGGTCTCTAGCCGCCTTGGGCGCGCTGAGGCAGACACGTGCAGCCTTACCGAAATTGAGGGGCGCGCCGGGGCGAATGGCGCGCCCGTCTGTCAAAGTCCACCGCCGGCTCGGACCTTTAGGCGTCTAAAATTTGTAAGCGATCGAAGCTCGTACGTTCCGTCCCACGATCGGACGACCGAAGGTCGCCACGGTCACCTCAGCGCCGACGGGCGCGAATAGGTCCGTTCGCGGATTACCTTCAGTCAGCCCGATCGTGTTCGTCAGGTTATCGGCCGTAACCGCGAACTCCACGCCGCTGGGCAGCACAAACCGACCGCCCACGCCGACGGTGGTGAAGCCGGGCAGTAAGATCGTGTTGCCGAAGTCCTGGAACCGGTCTCCAACATTAAAGATGTCGAGAAACACAGAACCGTCGATATCCGGCAGGCCATAGTCTGCCGTATTGAAGTCAAAACGCGGTCGAATAGAGAAGATCCGTTCGGGAATGCGAGGAACCTGGTTGCCGATGATGAAGCTGTCATCCACGGTTATGCCGCCGCCGTCGACCGCAAGCCCGGTCAATTCGGGATCTTGGAACGTGACCTTGGAGCTGACCGAGAAACCGTAAAACGGTCCGACGTCGAGCTCCACCTCAACGCCAATTGTGCGGCTCGATTGCACGACGACGGCGTCGATCACGGCGCCGGTCGTGGCATCGGTAACCGGCTCGGTGAAAGGCTGATCGTCCACGTCACTGAAGAAGCCCGCCACGAAAGCACGGAGATAGGGCAGATCAATTTTCACCCCGCCCTCGGCTTGCAGAATGTCGGCGACCGGGACATCACCCGTCTCGCCGCCGCCGATCGTGGTCGCCGCTAAGTCGTCGAGATTGGGCGTTCGGAAGCCGTCACTGACCCGAGCGAAGGTTGCGATTGTGTTCGACCATTCATAGTTTCCGGCGATCGACCAGGAGAATTGATCAAAGGATTCCCGGAACGGAACGAACTCCCCGATGCCATCGACAACCGCATCATCCGCCGTCGTCGGCAAAGCCCCGTCGGGCAGCAACGAATTCTCGTCGCTCAAGTCGAACGTTCCCGGGATCTCCACAGCGCCTTCAATAATCTGGGTCTCAAACCGGAACCCGCCGTCGAGACGAAGTCGATCTGTGACCTCCCACTCGTCAGAGAAGTACCAAGCGAGCACCTGCCCATCACCAGAGAAGTTTTGGAAGAAATCCCCGGAAAAGCTTGTGAACGCGTTCTGGGTCAGCGTGCCCAGCGCCACGCCGTCCGCATCGACCGCCGTCAGATCGAGATTGCGCGGAGAGCCATCGATTTCATGAACGAATGTGCCGAAGGTCTGGAACTGGTCGATGCTATAGAAGCTGGCGTAAAACCCGCCCGTCACGTTGTGCGTGCCTTTAAGAAAATCGAACGCGCGGCTTACTTCCAAGTTCTCAATGAAGTTTTCAAATTGGCTGTTGACCGGGAAGAAACCGCTCGTGCCGATCAGGCCGTTACCATTGTTTCCGCCCTGCCCATCGACGGACAGCTCGAACAGCGAGCCGTCGTCGCTGAACGTCGCGACGACTTCGGCGACATCCGCGCCGAAGGCCGCTTGAGCGACGCCAAGCTGATCGGCCAGGAAAACATTGCCGTCTTCGAAGGTGAATGGGATCGCAGAGTTGAATTGGGTTTCGCCATTGACATAGCGGGCTTTGTTGACGAGCCGCCAGCCCCCGCCAAGGTCGTAATCGAACTCAAGGTCAAAGGTCCCGGCTGTGTTGTTGATGCCGTCGGCGAGGTCGAACTCTTCGGTCTCCCCGCCAGGCTTTAAAAACGTGGCAAGCCGGATGTCATCGCTGACCAGCGTGTCGAAATTCGCGTCAAACCCCGTAATGCTGGTCAAATTGCCGCTGCTGTCGAGATCAAGCGGCACAGGCAATAAAAACAGATTCCGCTCATCAATGAAGCGAACCGAACCCGTCACGCTGCCGCGGTTGAACTCGCGCGTGACATTGGCGCTGATTTGGCCGCCTTCGTCGGCGCGGAAACCCGGGTCGCGAACACCGTCGGACACGCGGAAGAAGCCGCCAACCGCGAACGTCGTCTTGTCGTTGATCGGACCGGCGTAATTGGCGTCAACGCGCACATGGCCGAAATTGCCGTACTCAATCTGCAAGCCGCCTTCAGCAACGTCCGATCCGCGTTTGGAGATATGGTTGAAGATACCGCCCGGCGCGTTCGACGCGAAAACGGCCGCCGACCCGCCGCGGACCGCCTCCAGTCGAGAGGTCGTAAAGTCCGTTCGGTAGAGGCCGTCCGGGGTCAAAAACCCAATACCGTGCTCTTCGAAAACGGGCAGACCGTCAATGTGTATTTTCGAAAACAAGAACTGGCCCGGCGCCGGAATGCCACGAATAAAAACATTGGCCGCGCTTTGCCCGCCCGAAGATTCCGCCCAAACACCTGGGACTTCGGCGAACAGGTCGGCCAAGGTCAACGGGGCCGCATCTTGTATCGCCGCCTCACTAAAGGTCGAAATTGATGATGTCGCCTCGAACTGAGTGATCTGGGAGCCGCCGGCGCGACCCGTCACGATGATGGTCTCAAGGTTTGATGGCGGCTCCGCACTATCGGCTGGGGCGTCCTGAGCCCGCGCGTCGGCGCTCACGATAAGGCTTCCCAAGGCCGCCAGTGCGCACGTTCCAAAAAGTGAGTTTCGGTATTTCATCATTGTCCTCCCGTTGTTCCCAGCCGATCCAGCTTTCAAGCTTTGGTTATGAAAAATCTCGGCATGGAAGACTCTCTAACGCACCACTCCATAAATGCAAGCGCATGCATTGATCAGAGCGGAATTCCTTTGATCCTGTGATAAGTCAAACACAAACATTGGGTTATATCGCACTGCACCATGAAACTCGTAAGCTTCGAGCCGATGCAAGCACTTGCAAAAAGGGGGCGCCTAGTTATGGTCGGGGTCTACTAAGGGGCGTTCGGCCGTCCGTACGCTAATGCAGCGATCAATAGCGTGAGCGTAGGAGAGGCGGCATGCCGGAAATCAATCTTGGCGCAATCGACGCATCAATATTGCTGGCGTATTTCTTTTTTCTTGTTGTTGATGGAATAATTCTATCTAAAAAAAGTAAAGGGGCTGACGATTATTTTTTAGCGGGTCGAAAAATGACCTGGCCGATTATCGGCTTGTCATTATTTGCGTCAAACATTTCAAGCACCACGCTTGTTGGATTATCTGGCGACGCTTACGCAACCGGCATCTCCGTCTATGCGTACGAGTGGATGGCGGCTGTGATCCTTATTATTTTCGCTGTGTTTTTCTTGCCGATTATTTTGAGTCGACAGGTTTTCACCATGCCGGAGTTTTTGGCGGGTCGTTATGATGGGCGCGTACGAACGTATTTTGCGTTGCTAACTTTATTTTTGGGTGTCGTCGTAGAGACTGCTGGCTCATTGTTTGCTGGCGCACTGATTGTTCAGCTTGTTTTTCCTGGCTTGCCCTTGTGGCAAATCATGACGTTGCTTGCTGTCATCGCTGGATTTTATACGCTGCTCGGCGGACTGTCCGCTGTAATGTTAACCGATGCTGTTCAAGCGGTCTTGTTGCTGGTTGGATCGGTCGTAATCGCCGTGCTTGCGTTCGAGAAGATCGGCGGTATTGGCGTCGTTTTCGACCAAGTGCCCGCCGAAAAACTCTCGTTGATCCGTTCCGTCGACACAGACGGCGTGCCTTGGCTGGGCTTGCTCACCGGCGTGCCGATCCTGGGCTTTTATTATTGGGCGACGAACCAAGCGATCGTGCAACGCGCGCTCGCCGCCAAGTCGGTCGATCACGGGCGGTGGGGCGCGCTGTTCGCCGGCGCGCTAAAGCTGACGCCATTGTTCATCATGGTTTTGCCCGGGAGTGCGGCGATCCTGCTGTATCCTGACCTCGAGCGACCGGATTTAGTGTATCCGACTTTGATGTTCGACCTATTGCCGGTCGGGCTGCTTGGGCTCGCCCTTGCGGGGTTCCTCGCAGCGATCATGTCACAAATCGATTCGGCGCTGAACTCGGCGTCGACACTCGTGACCATGGACTTCGTTAAACGAGTTCGCCCGGGCCTTTCGAGCGCAACCTTAATGCATATTGGGCGCGTGATCATGGCCGGTTTTCTTATTTTTGCGGTGCTATGGGCTCCGTTCATTTCAAGCTTTCGGTCGATTTTTTCTTACATACAGGCGATGTTTTCTTATGCGGTTCCTCCGGTCGTCGTGCTGTTTCTGGCCGGTGTGTTTTGGCGCCGCGCGAACGCCTCGGGCGGGTTTGCCTGCGCGCTCGTCGGACTTGCGGTCGGCGGTTCGGCGTTTCTGGCGATCCAAGTCTTCGAGCTCGTAGAGCTGCATTTTCTCTACGCCGCGACACTCCTGTTTGCGATCTGCTTTGCGGCGCTGGTGGTTGTCAGCCTTATGACATCGCCGCCTGACCCGACGATTGTCGCACCGTATCTCTGGACGCGCAGCGCCTTCAACGCCGAAACGGCTGAGCTGCACCGGAAACCGGCCTGGCGTAATTATCGATTGCAGTCCGTTGGGCTGCTTGTGGTGATCGCCGGTCTAATCGTTCTATTCTGGTAGATGAAGGAATTGCCATGACACCGTGGTGGAAGGGTGCTGTTATTTATCAGATCTACCCGCGTAGTTTCTTTGATAGCGATCAAGACGGCGTCGGCGATCTGCCGGGCGTGACAGAGAAACTGGACTACGTCGCGAACCTCGGTGTGGATGGAATCTGGTTATCTCCGTTCTTCACGTCGCCGATGCGTGATTTCGGTTATGATGTGGCGGATTATTACGCGGTCGATCCGTTGTTCGGCTCACTAGATGATTTCGACGCCTTGGTGATGCGTGCCCACGCGCTCCATCTGAAAGTAATTATCGATCAGGTCTATTCGCACACCTCCGATCGACATCCGTGGTTCCTTGAGAGCCGGGCGAACCAAACGAATGACAAGGCCGACTGGTATGTTTGGGCGGACGCAAAGCCAGACGGCACTCCGCCGAACAACTGGCTGTCGTTTTTCGGCGGTCCGGCCTGGTCTTGGGACACCCAACGCCGTCAGTATTATTTGCACAACTACTTATCGGAGCAGCCCGATCTCAATTTTCATAATCCGGAGGTTCAGGAAGCTATATTGGACGTGGCGAAGTTCTGGCTGGACCGAGGCGTCGACGGTTTCCGGTTAGACGTTGCAAACTATTATTTTCATGATCCGCAGTTACGCGATAATCCGTCCAGCGGTGCGAGCCGGGCGGCGCGTCCTTATCATTTCCAGCGCCATATTTTTAATCGCTCACGGCCGGAAACGCTGAGTTTCTTGGCGCGGTTGCGCCAGACTTTGGACGGTTACGCCGAGCGTATGAGCGTCGCTGAGATCGCCAGCACCTCTCACATCGCGCGCAGCATCGAGTACACCGAGGGCGGCGACCGGCTGCACACAGCTTACAACTTTTTGTTCCTGGAATCTGACGAACTGACGCCGGGCTTAATTCGCCAGGCCGTCTCGCAATGGAGCAGTCAGGACGCCTGGCCGTCTTGGTCGTTCTCCAACCACGACGTGGTCCGCGCCGTGACGCGCTGGGGCGGTCGCGATGGCGACGAAGGGTTTTCGAACTTGTTGATCGCGCTCCTGTGCTGTTTGCGCGGCACGATTTTCCTCTACCAGGGCGAGGAACTCGGCCTCTCTCAGGCCGACGTGCCGTTTGACAAACTGCAAGACCCCGAAGCCATACGCTTCTGGCCGGCTAACCTTGGCCGAGACGGGTGCCGGACGCCGATGCCATGGGTCGCGCGGTCCGTAAATGCAGGGTTTTCAACGCGACCGCCCTGGCTGCCCGTGGATCCGCGCCACGAAGCGAAAGCGGTGGACCTTCAAGAGATAACCGCGGACTCGACGCTAAACTTTACCCGAAAGATGTTGGCCTTGCGCCGCCACCATGACGCACTGCGCACTGGCGAGATGATTTGCCTGGACATCCCGGAACCGGTCCTCGCGTTCGAACGGATCTCTGAGGTCGAGCGCATTATTTGCGTGTTCAATCTCTCTGGATCGCCGACAACATTGCCGGTCAGCGCGCTGCCGGCGCTTGGAGCGTCCCTTGACAGCGGTTTGGAATTCACTCGCGAGGCGGAAGCCTATATCCTACCGGCGTATGGCGGAGGGGTGGCGCTTGCGAAATCGAAGTGATGCGTTTTGACCGAGGCCGACTCTAAGCGCGAGCGAAGCGCTCGGCGCGCGTCTATCACGACCATGGGCGAGTTGGCGGAACTGGCTGGTGTTTCTGAGTCCACGGTGTCGCGCGCGCTCTCTGGCAGTCCTTTGGTGGCGAAATCCACGCGCGAGCGCATTTTGAAAATTGCCCGCGCTGCGAATTTTTCCATTAACCAGCAGGCGCGCAACTTGGCGCTTGGGCAATCGCGTACGATCGAGGTGATTTTCCCGATCGAAACTGGCACGCTGCAGCACGTGTCCGATCCGTTTTTCGTCGACATGTTGGCGGCGCTGACCGATGAGCTGGCGGACCGCCGGTACGACGTTTTGTTCACGAAATCGACGCCGTGGGATAACGACCGGCCCGGTTGCGCGTTTTTAGGCGGTCGCGGGGATGGGGTGATGTTCGTGGGACAGGGGCGCCATCGCGCTGAAATTCGCGATTTTGCGCGCGCGCATGGTCGGGCGGTCGTATGGGGCGCGGTAGGCGACACGGACGATCACTGCGTTGTCGGAAGCGATAACTTCAGCGGAGGATTACTTGCGACCGAACACTTGCTCGACGTCGGGCGTCGCTCGATCATTTTTTTGGGCGATCATTCGCTGCCTGAAATCGCCCAACGCTATGAAGGATACCGCATGGCTTTGGAGCGGGCGGGCTTAGGGGTGCGCCGGGATTTCGTTGTCGCCGCGCCGTTCGATATCGAGCGCGCTCGTAACGCGGTGCGCCCCCTGATCGATCTGTATCCCGAGTTCGACGCCATTTTTGCCGCCAGCGACATGATCGCTTTGGCGGCCATCGCTGCACTGCGCGACAAAGGGGTCGAGGTGCCCAACAACGTTTCTGTGGTGGGGTTCGACGGCGTGCCGACTGGCGCGCATGTCAGCCCGAGCCTGACGACGGTTCGTCAAGACGTCCGACGCGGCGGCACACTGCTAGTTGAGAAAATTCTCCAGGTCCTCGAAGGCGAACGCGCGTTTTCGACCAAATTGCCTGTGGAGTTGATCATTCGCGGATCATCGCGTCCTCCATAAGAGATGGGCGGTGGTCTGTGCTTTGAAAGTCGACAAGTTCGCCAAGTAATGGTGGGCGTTCGGCCCCGGGATGCGATTTCGGGGTGCAGATCAGATGGATGAATAGGAGCGTGCGGTGTTGGTTGAATATCTCGCCTACCACCCCCGCAGTCAGCGATGTCATTGTTGGCATTGGCGGTGTTCAAAAGCTGCGGTGGGCATTGCCTGGTCGCCGCAAACGGAGCAGTGCGCGGGTAATTT
The DNA here is from genome assembly GCA_050331475.1 of Maricaulaceae bacterium. Lineage (GTDB taxonomy): Bacteria > Pseudomonadota > Alphaproteobacteria > Caulobacterales > Maricaulaceae > JBHJGU01. The sequence goes on from JBHJGU010000075.1 coordinate 17,810, forward strand.
ACTTTTAGCAGCTGGCTGCGATAGCTGAGAAAGTCTATCGGCGTCGAATGAACAGTGTCAGGCGTCGGAGCCGCTTACCGGGCAGTATTCAGCTGGAGCTTGTGAAGTGTTTCGTGGCGGGCGCGACGGCGCGGTCCACGGCGGCTTTGACGGGCGTGAACGGACAGACCGCGAAGCTGTATTTTCAGAAGCTGCGCGACGGGATCGCCGAGCAGCCGGCAATTGAGTGGATGTAAGCTTCGATCCCTGCACCTGAGCGCCCGTCGTTAGCGTTCCCGACGCAACGCGGAGGGTCAGATCAAAGCTCGACTTCGGGTGACCCGAGCGATCGGTCGAAGACCTCGAGGGCAGATGACCGTCCGCCGGCGCCGACGCGGCGTTGCGATTGCGTTTCGCCCCTAGCCGGGCCGCGGCCGACGTTATAATGTAACATATGTGGGGGGAGGTTGAGCTGTCGGCTTTGACGGCGGCGGCTCGCGATTATCGGGAGTTACAAATCATGAAACGCTTATCTATCGCTGCGGCCGCCTTGGCCGGTTCGGCGCTTTTGACGGGTGTGGTTCACGCGCAGGCGGAGCCGCTGTCGAGCTTTGATCTCATCGACCGGGACGCCCTGTTTGGCAATCCGGTCGCCAGCCAGGGCCGCGTGAGCCCCGATGGAGAATGGGTGAGCTGGATCGCGCCCGATGAGGGGGTGGCGAACATTTGGATCGCGCCCGCGTCCGATCCGAGTGCGGGCAAAGTCATCACCGATGACCGGCATCGCGGTATTTCCAACCATTTCTGGTCGACCGACAGCAAGCATGTGATGTTTGTGAAGGATAATGACGGGGACGAGAATTTCCACGTTTACGCGACCGACCCAAACACCGGCTCGACCCGCGACCTGACCCCGGTCGAAGACGGCGCCCGCGCCCAGATTTTGGGCGTCAGCCGAGATCGCCCCGGTGTCATCCTTATCGGCTTGAACGAGCGCAATCCGCAGCTGACCGATCTTTATGAGGTCAATATCGAGACGGCCGAGCGGACCCTGGTTGCGGAAAACCCCGGTTACGCCGCTTGGATCACCGACAACGCCTATGCGCCGCGCATGGCGATGATCCCGCAGCCCGATGGCGGCATGAAAGCCGTCCATCTGAACGAGGGTTTCACGCCGGGGGAAGTCTTTGCCGATATCCCAAGCGAGGACATGCTGAACACCAATGTGGCGGGTTTCTCCCGCGACAACAGCATAGTCTTCCTCCTCGACAGCCGGGAGCGTAATTTGGCGGCGGGTTTTGTGGTCGACCTCGAGACCGGTGAGCGCCAATTGCTCGTTGAGCCGCAAAAGGCGGATATTGGCGGTTTGCTGACCGACAACGACACCTATGAACCGATCGCGTATTCGGTGAACTACAAACGCAATGAATGGTTCGCCCTGACCGACGAGGCGGCCGCGGAGCTGAAATTCCTCGACGATAATTTGGAAGGCGAATATTCCGTCGCCTCCCGCTCTGAGGACGATCAAACTTGGATTGTATTTGAAGGGTCAGCCCAGGCCCCGGGCCAATACTATGTCTACGACCGGGAAGCCGACAGCCTGACGCCGTGGTTCTCCACCCGTCCGGACCTAGCGGACGCGCCGCTCCAGCCCATGCATCCGCTCGAGATCGAAACCTCCGACGGCCTGACGATGGTGTCTTATCTCACCTTGCCGCCCGGCAGCGATCCCGATGGCGACGGTCGCCCCGACGAAGCTTTGCCGATGCTTCTGTGGGTCCATGGCGGCCCCTGGGCGCGCGACAGCTATGGCTACAACACGATCCACCAATGGATGGCGAACCGCGGCTATGCGGTTCTCAGCGTGAATTATCGGGGGTCGACGGGCTTTGGTAAGGATTTCACCAATGCGGCGGTCGGCGAGTTCGCCGGTAAAATGCACGACGATCTTGTGGACGCCGTCGGCTGGGCGGTCGAAGAAGGCGTCGCCCTTGAAGACAAGGTCGCCATTGGCGGGGGCAGCTATGGCGGCTATGCAACGCTGACCGGTGTCTCGTTTACTCCGGACACCTTCGCGTGCGGGGTGGACATTGTCGGCCCTTCTAGCTTGGTGACGCTGATCGAGAGCTTTCCAGAATATTGGAAGCCGTTCCTTGCGGGCACGTGGTTCCGCTATGTCGGCGACCCATCCGATCCCGAGCAGCGCGAAGACCTACTGGCGCGGTCCACCATCAGCCGGATCGACGACATCAAAGTGCCGCTTCTGGTCGGTCAAGGCGGCAACGATCCGCGGGTGACCAAGCAGGAAGCCGACAACCTGGTTGCGGCGATGCAGGCCAAGGATCTGGCCGTGACTTACATCAACTATCCCGACGAGGGTCACGGTTTCCAGAAACCGGAAAACCGCATGAGCTTCTTTGCGGCGATGGAAGGCTTCCTGGGCAATTGCTTGGGCGGACGGGTCCAGCCGATCGCGGACAGCTTTGAGGGCAGCTCAGCGGAAGTCCTGGCGGGCGCTGAGTTTATCGACGGCCTCGACGAGGTCGGAACCGGCGGCTAACCCCGCCATAGGCATACAGAATACAGGACGGTGCGGCCTGGCGACAGGCCGCACCGTCTTCGTCTAAGCTGCGGGGGAACGCGCGCAACAGCGGCGCGTATGGCGCGGCGCCTGGCAAGGCTGCGACCTCCGGAGGCGCACAGGGTCTGGCAGGACGCTCCCATGACACCCAGACTGGCAGACACACGGGACCTGAGCGCACTGGTGGACGTTTTAAGCCAAGCGTTTGCGGACGATCCCGTGTTGACGTGGTCTTTCGGTCCAAACGTCTCTGTCGCAACGATTTTTCGGGAAATGATCGCCGGTTGCTATCTGCGACTGGGGTTCGCGCACATGGTCGACGGCGCGGCGGCGAGCTTGTGGCTGCCCAGCGGGCGAACGCCGCACCTACCGGCGCATCGAGAATTGCGGATCGGTTTAACCGCCCTTCGCTCCGGTGGTCTTTCGGCTTTGCGTCGAGCGCTGAAGGTTGCGGGGATTGTCGAGCGCAGCCATCCCAAAACGCCGCACTATTACTTGTTCGCCATTGGCGTTTCGCCGGATCGCCAAGGCCAAGGGTTGGGCCGGCGGCTCCTATTGGAAGGTTTGGCCATGGCCGATCAGGACCGCGCTCCGGTCTATCTGGAGAATTCGCGTCCGCGGAACGCCCGGTTTTATGAATCTTGCGGTTTTCGAGCCCGCGAACCGATTGCGCTGCCTGAGGGCGCCCCGCCCTTGATCCCCATGTGGCGAGAGGGCCGGAGGGGTTTGACAGGCGTTCGAAACGGAACGCCTTAAAGCGTTTCCAGGCCAAGTGTGTGCGGTTGGCCGTCCGGAAACGCGAAAAAGCAAAGACTTAAAGCGTCATTATGATCCCGATTGAAGCGACGACGCCTTAGTTCCGGACAGCCTCCCGCGCCGCTTGGGCGACGACCCAGTCCTCTTGGGTGGGGATGACCCAGGCGGAAGGGTGATCGGAATGGCTGATCTGCGGGCCATGGGCGGTGTTGGCCTGAGCATCCAACGCAAAGCCCATCCAGGCGCAGGCTTCAACCACTCGGGCGCGGATCGGGGCGGCGTGCTCGCCAATGCCGGCGGTGAACACCAGCACGTCGATCCCGCCTAGGCACGCGGCCATGTCCGCGATCCCGCGCGCCACCCGGTCCACAAACAGCGCCACCGCATCTTCGGCTTCGGGTGCGTCGCTTGCGAGCAAATCACGCATATCCCCGCTGATCCCCGAGAGGCCCTTGAGCCCGGATTGCTTATAGAGCAAGCGGTTTAAATCCGCAGCGCCCATGGCTTTGCGCTCCATCAGATAGAGCAGGACGCCCGCGTCAATCGCCCCACAGCGAGTGGCCATGGGCAGACCGTCCAGGGCCGTGAACCCCATGGTCGAAGCGACGCTTTCTCCCGCCTGGATCGCGCAGAGGCTCGCGCCCGCGCCCAGATGGGCGACGACCAACCGTCCGCGCCCCGCCTCGCCAATGATCTCCGGCGCCGCATGGGCGATATAGTCATAGCTCAGCCCGTGAAAGCCGTAGCGCAGCACTCCGTCCTCGGCGAAGGATCGCGGCAGGGCGAAGAGCTGGCGGATGCGCGGCTGGGTGCGGTGAAATGCGGTGTCAAAACACGCCACATGAGGCGCGTCGGGCCAATGGGCCTGGGCGAGTCGAACGCCGGAGAGATTATGGGGCTGATGCCCTGGCGCGAGCGGGCTTAGCGCGGCCATGCGCGCCATGGCGGATGGGTCGATGAGCGTTGGGCCGGCGAATTCGCGCCCGCCATGAACGACCCGGTGGCCCACAGCCAAAACCCGCCGCGCGCCGATCGCGGCTTGCAGCGCATCCAGGCCATGGTTGAAGGCGGTGGCGTGGTCCGCGCCATCCGCGCTGAGGTCGGTTTCGGTGTGCGCGCCGTGAGCGTCGGTGAGTTCCAGCGCCGGGCGATCGCCAATGCCCGACACCTGGCCCTTGATCAGCGCGTGATCGCTTACCCCATCCGCGTCAGCCTCAAAGGCGGAGAATTTCACACTGGATGAGCCCGCGTTGAGCGCCACAATGACCGCAGCCGGCGCGCTCACGGCCGTTTGTCGCCAATATTGCAGGCGTAAAGCTTGGCCACCGCGCTGGCGGCCAGCCGGGCGAGCGCGCCCTCCGCCCGACTGGTCAGAATGATCGGAACCCGCGCGCCGACCACCAACCCCGCGGCCACCGCGCCCGCCAGGTAATCGAGCTGCTTGGCGATCATATTGCCCGCTTCCAGATTGGGCGCGATCAGCACGTCCGCCTGGCCCGCCACGGGGCTGATAATGTGTTTGACCGCAGTGGCCTCTCGGCTGATGGCGTTGTCAAAGGCCAGCGGACCGTCCACCACCCCGCCGGTGATCTGGCCGCGATCGGCCATTTTACACAGCGCGGCCGCGTCCAAGGTGGAGGCCATTTTCGGATCAACGGTCTCCACGGCTGAGAGAACCGCCACTTTAGGCTCGGCTACGCCCACGGTTTGCGCGACGTCGATGGCGTTCTGAACGATATCGGCCTTGGCTTCCAAGTCCGGGGCGATGTTCACCGCCGCGTCGGAAATGAACAATAATTTCTCATAAGCCGGGGTGTCCATCACATAGACATGGCAGACCCGGCGCGCGGTGCGCAGCCCGCCCGCGCGGGCGACCACCGCGCCCATAAGCTCATCGGTGTGCAGGGCGCCCTTCATCAAGGCGTCCGCGCCACCCTCGCGCGCTAAGGCGACGGCGGCGTCCGCGGCGGCGTGGCTGTGCGGCGCATCGACGATCTCGGTCCCGCTGAGGTCGAAGTCTGTCTCCGCCGCGGCGGCTTCGATCTTCGCCCGAGGACCCACCAGAACCGGCGTCATCAGCCCGCGACCGCGCGCTGCGGCGACGCCGTCCAAGGTGACCGCGTTGACGGGATGGGCGATGGCGACCCTCACCGGGGGGCCGCATTGGGCCGCTTCCTCGATCAGCGCCTGGATGCGCTCGCCGCGCTCATAAAGCACCGCTTGGGGGCGTTCGGGCGCGGGCCGCCGGACTTTTTCCCGCGGCGCGATCACCACCGCCTCGCCGGTGATCACAGGCTCCTGGTTGGGGGTCAGGCAAGCGCAATCGAGCGTCACCCGGCCTTTCTCGCCCTTCGCCTTGACCGTGACGGTGAAGGTGACCGCGTCGCCGATCCGAACCGGACGATGGAAGTTCAGCGATTGGGAGAGGTAAACCGTGCCCGGGCCAGGCAGTTGGACGCCCAAGACCGCCGAAATCAGCGCCCCGCCCCAGAGCCCATGGCCGATGACGTCGTGGAATACCGTTCCTTTGGCGTAATCGGCGTCCAGATGGGCGGGGTTCACATCCCCGGACAGCGCGGCGAACAGCGCGATATCCCGGCCGGTGAGCGTCCGCGTGGTGCTTGCAGACTGGCCGATCTGCAGATCGTCATAGGGAATGTTTTCGATCAGAGCGGGCTCGGTCATCGGGCGGATCACTGATCGGCGTCAAAGACATAGCGTCCGGGCGCCGGGATCAGCGTCGCTTCCGGGTCGCCGAGCCAGCGCGGCTCCGGCGGCGGCGCGGTTGGCGCGCTGGAATGGTCGGCGAGCCACGCCTGCCAGGCCGGCCACCAAGACCCCTCCTGGGGCGTGTGGGCGGCGAACCAAACCTCCGCGTCCTCCGCCAAATCATCCGCCGCCGTGGTCGCCATGCGATAGCGTCGGCGCGGGTGGCCGGGTTCGGAAACGATGCCCGCATTGTGCCCGCCGCTGGTGAGCACAAAGGTGACGTCGGTGTCGGTCAACTGCCGAACCTTGTAGACCGAGCGCCAGGGCGCGACGTGGTCTTTCTCCGTGCCCACCGCAAAGATCGGCGCGCGAATATCGGTGAGCGCCACGGTCTTGCCGTCCACCTTGTGCCGGCCATCGGCGAGGTCGTTGTTTAAAAAGAAGTTTCGCAAGTATTCGGTGTGCATGCGGTAGGGCATGCGGGTGGAGTCCGCATTCCACGCCATCAAATCCATCATCGGCAAGCGCTCGCCGAGCAGATACTCCCGCACAATGCGCGACCAGATGAGCTCCTTAGAGCGCAGAATATGAAACGCCCCGCTCATTTGCTCGGCCTGCAAATAGCCTTGGCTCCACATCATGTCCTCGAGGAAGGAGACCGAAGCGTCATTGACAAAGAGCCTGATCTCGCCCGCTTCGGTGAAGTCCCATTGGGCGGCCAAGAGGGTGAGCGTCTTGAACCGGTCGTCATCACGTCCCGCCATAGCGCCGGCGGCGACGCCCAACAGCGTGCCGCCTAAGCAATAGCCAACCCCGTGCACGTCCGTGTCGGGGATGATCTCGCCGATCGCGTCCAGCGCCGCCATCACGCCGAGCCGGCGATAATCGTCAAAGCCAATATTCCGATCATCACCGTCCGGGTTTTTCCAGGAAACTACGAATACGGTGTGGCCTTGCCCCACCAAATACTGGATCATTGAATTTTTCGGAGTCAAATCGAGAATATAATATTTCATGATCCATGCCGGAACGATCAGGATCGGTTCGGGGTGGACGGTCTCGGTGGTGGGTGAATACTGAATCAGTTCCATCAAGTCATTGCGGAACACAACATGGCCGGGGGTCAGCGCCAGATCGCGCCCCACTTGGAAGGCCTCTGCGCCGGCCGGCGGGCGGCCTTTAGACTGGCGCTCCAAATCATCGATCACGTTTTTCCAACCGCGATAAAGGTTGGAGCCGCCTTCGGCCCAGGTGCGGTCGAGCACTTGGGGGTTGGTGAACACGAAGTTGGACGGCGCGGTCATGTCCAGCACCTGCCGATTAGTGAAATCGATTAGCCGGGAGTGCTCCACACTCACCCCCCGTACGCCATAGGCCGCTTGGCGCCACCAATCCTCCACCATCAAAAAGCTCTGGGCCATGAAGCTATAGGGCCAGCGCTCCCAAGCTTTGTCGCGGAACCGCGCGTCATGTTCGGCCGGCTCAAGGCAGGCCTTGGGGTCCCCGCCGACCCAGAAACACGCGCCCGCGAAATTCGCCAGCTTGAACGCGCCCGTCCAGGCGTTAATCGCTAGCTCCGCGGTTTTGCCCGGGCTCATGGCCAAATGCGCGGCCCAATCGATATACGCCACGCCCAAGGCGGCCGGTGACATGCCCCCGGTCAGTTGGGCCATGTTGGCGTGAACCGCGCGGTCGAGCGTCTCGGTCAGCCGCGGCACGGGCTGGGTTGGGGCGGGGGTGATGGCGGCGGTGAGGGCGTTCATGGGTTCCTCTGGAGCTTGGGCCTTTGGGGCTTAGGACATCACGTGATAACCGGCGTCCACATAGGCGATGTTCCCGGTGATCCGGCGCGCCGCGTCGCTGACCAAGAAGGCGGCAAACGCACCGACGTCTTGGGGTGAGACAAGCGTCCGGCCGGGCGCGCGCGCGGCAGCTTCGTCGAGCAAGGCGTCGAAGCTAGCGATGCCGGAGGCGGCGCGGGTTCGCATGGGTCCGGGGCTGAGCGCATTAACGCGGACGTTCTGCGGGCCCAGATCGGCGGCTAAGTATTGGGTGACGGACTCAAGCGCCGCTTTGACGGGACCCATAATATTATAATTATCAACGACTTTTTCGGCGCCGTAATAGCTCACCGTCAGCAGGCATCCGCCGTGGGTCATTAAGGGTTGGGCGGCTTTGGCGAGCCGGATGAACGAGTGCACCGAGACGTCCATGGCGCGGGCGAAACCCGCCGATGAGGCGTCAATCACCCGCGCGTGGAGGTCATCCTTGGGACAGAACGCCACCGAATGTAGGAAGAAGTCCAGCCGACCCCAGCGCTCGGCGATTGCGGCGAACAGCGCGTCTTGCTCGTCGAGGTGTTCAACGTCGAGCGGCAAGAACACTTTCGCGCCCGTAGCTTCGGCCACGGGGGCGACATAGGGTTTCGCCTTGTCGTTCAGATAAGTGAGCGCCAGTTGAGCCCCGTCTGCGGCGAAAGCCTCAGCGCATCCGGCGGCAATGGATTGGTCGTTGGCGACGCCCACCACCAGGCCGATTTTGCCACTCAGCGGCCCCGGCGCGGGCGCGCTCATGATGACGTCCTCTCGCGGGGATGATTGGTTCGAAACCTCAGGCTCGCTTTATGCAATTCCTCGGCGATCAAGAAAGTGAGCGCCACGCCGAACAACATGGCGAAGGTCTCGAACGGCACCGGCGCAAGGCCCAAAACGTCACGCAGTCCGGGGATGTGCATAGAAAGCAAATGAATGCCTAACGCCGCGGGGGTGGCGATCGCAAGGAAGCGGTTGGCCGCATAGGGGATCGTGAAAACCGAGCGGGTTTCCGATCGGCTGGACAATGCGTGCATGTTGCCGAACAGAACCATGGTCAACAGCGTCAGGTTTTGCGCCATGGCGTGCTCCACCCCGTGACCCATGGCGGTGTTGAAGACGCCGAAGGCCAAGACCCCCATGACCGAGCCCATGACCAGGACATGCTCGATGATGTGGCGCTCGAAAATCGGTTCGTTTGGATTGCGCGGGGGACGATCGAGTTCTCCGCCTTCTTTCGGTTCGAAGGCGAGAGCGACGTCTTGCAGGCCATTGGCCACAAGATTGAGCCACAATAACTGCACCGCGGTGAGCGGCATGGGCAGACCGAAGCCGACGCTGAGGAAAAACAAAACGATCGCGGAAAAGCCGGTTGCGGTGAGCAGGCCGATCACCTTGCGGATATTGTTGTAAACGATCCGGCCTTGCTCAACTCCCGCCACGATTGAGGCGAAATTGTCGTCCGTGATGATCAAGTCCGCCGTTTCCTTGGCGACGTCCGAACCCGACAGGCCCATGGCCACCCCGGCGTTCGCCCGCGCCATGGCTGGGGCGTCATTCACCCCGTCGCCCGTGACGGCGACAAAATGGCCCGCCTGCATGAAGGTGGCCACGATCAACTCCTTCTGCGCGGGTTCAATGCGCGCGAACACCCGAGCCGGCAGAATTAGCGCTTTAAGTGCGTCTTCGCCTCGCGCTTCGGTGGCTCGAATATCCGCTCCCGAGACCACAGCGGCGTCGGGCGCGCACAAGCCCAAATCGGCGCCGATCGCGCGCGCTGTGGCCGGGTGATCGCCGGTGACCATGGCGACGCCGATGCCGCCAGCTTTGCAACGCGCGATCGCGTCCCGGGCTTCGGGCCGGACCGGGTCGATCATGGCGGCCAGGCCCAGGAACGTCAGATCCGAAAGCCCGTCCACCGGTCCGTCGGCTGATCGTTGCGCCAGCGCAATGACCCGGTAGCCGCGCCCGGCCAAGTCCTCGAACTGGCTTGTGATCAGGGCCGGGTCGATCGGCGCCTCGTCCCCGCTGTCGAGCTGCATGCGGGTGCTGGCCGCGAGGATCTTCTCCGGCCCGCCTTTGACGTAAAGCGCGGCGTCGGTCTCCGAGGGTCCACAGACGCAGCCGGAAAACGCATTCTGGCTCTCATAAGGAATGATTTGCAGCGGCGCGCCGCGCTCGGAACGGACATCATTAAGCGAGACGCCATACTTCTTGGCGAGCACCAAAAACGCCACATCGACGATATCGCCCTGGTGAGACCAATCCATGCCCGCATAGTCGAGGTGGCTCTCATTGGCGAGCACCCCGGTGACGACAAGCTCATGAATGTGTTCGAGCCCCTCGCCATCGACATCGCCGGGCGCCACGCCCGCCCCGGAAGTCTGATAAACTCGGCCCGACGGTAAGACGACCTTATCGATGGTGAGCTCATTGACGGTCAGCGTGCCGGTCTTGTCCGAGCAGATGAAGGTGCATGAACCTAACGCCTCCACCGCGACAAGCTTGCGGATGATGACATTGGTCTGCGCCATGCGCCGCATGCCGATGGCTAAGGCCACGGTGAGCGCGGCTGGCAGGCCCTCGGGGATGGTCGAAACCGCGAGCCCCACGGCCATCATTACCATGGCGGTCCCGTCATAGCCGCCCTGGAGCGCCATGAGCCCCGCCAGCAGCAGGATGGCGCAGAAAATCGCTCCGGCCACTTGATAGGTGAACCGCCGAATCCGAATCATCAAAGGCGGCTCGGACACACGGGGGTCCGTCACCCGTTCGGCGATGCGCCCGATCTGGGTGTCCAGCCCCGTCGCGGTTACGACGCCGCGGCCGCGTCCGCGCACCACCATGGCGCCGGCGAAGACTTGATCGAGCCGGTCGCCCAAGGGCGCGTCCACAGCCGACGCCGCGCTGGCGTCTTTGACGACGGCCAGGGACTCTCCGGTCAGCATGGACTCGTCGACGCTCAGATCGTCGGCCTGGCGCAAGGTCATATCGGCGGGCACGCGATCGCCGGAGGCCAACAAGACGATGTCGCCCGGAACGACCTCTATAATGTCGACGCTTTGGGTGCGGCCGTCGCGCACCACCATGGCGCTGCCGTGCACCATCGCTCGAAGCGCCGCCGCCGCGCGCTGGGCGGACACCTCCTGCACGGCGCCGATCGCGGCGTTGAGCAGCAGCACCGCGACGATGAAGACGCCCGAGGGCGTTTGCCCGATCGCGAACGACACCGCCGCCGCGATGATCAGGATATAGATGAACGGGCTGAGGAATTGGCGCAGGAAGACTGTCGCCACGCTCGGCGTTTTCGGCTCCGGCAGTGTATTGGGGCCGTAGGTTTTCAGGCGGTCCGCCGCTTCGGCGGCGGTCAAACCCGCTTCGCCAGACGCCCCGGCGGTGTCCGACGCGGACCCGTCCCGGGTTTCCAAGGTGTCTGTCGCTGCATCCGTATTGGGGGCGCGCTCGTGCGCGGGTCCCGGCTCGGTCCGATCGGTCATGGTCTAAATCCGCTGCACCGCACAACGCCCCAACGCGCTTATAACGCCGTTGAGCGTCGAATGCGGTGCGACCGAATGACAAACCAGGCTGCGCGCGCGTCCGGCGCGCTTCGCGGCTGTGAACGCTCGCGCTCAGCCGTCCTCGCGGCTTGGGTCTGGGGACACGCGCAAACCTAAGCGAGCGAGGTCCACGGTGGCGGCGTCGAAATTCACCGCCGTGACGTGGTAGCGCAAGAACGCGTCCACCACGCGCACCTGCGCGTCGGCGAGGAATTCTTCGCGCCGGTTGAGCAGGAAGAAGTCGCTCGCGCCTTCTTCAAAGAGGCGTTTTTCCGCTTGGCGCATCAGTTCGGCTTGCTCGGCTTCGCGCCGCGCCAAGTCGACCAACTGGATCGCCGCGTCCAGCGTGCGCGAGACGCTGAGCAGTTCGAGCTGGATTTGATCGGTCAGCATTCGGCGGCGATAGGTGAGGGCGGACATTTTCGCCTTGGTTTCCGCGATTTGACCTTTCGCCGCGCGTCGTCCGATTGGCATGGAGAAGCGGAAGCTCAAAATCGTGTCATTGCCTTGCCGGCTAATCCCGCCTTCGGCGACGTCGCCGACGTCGCGTTGGTATTCGAACCCAAAGTCGAGCTTGGGCTTCAGCGCGTTCTCCCGAAGCGCTAGCTCATTCTCCAGCTTGGCCAAATTGACGTCCAACAGCGCGAATTCGGGACGCTGACTGCGCAGGTCCGCCATTAAGTTGTCCGAATAGCCGAGCTCGCGCGCCCGCAAGGGCGGGAAGGCGTCTGGCGTTTGGATGCGCGCGGGCGGGGTGGGTAAGCCCAACTCGTCGCGGTTAAAGCCGCCCAACTGCACCGCAGCAACGTCCACATCGCGTTCCGCCTCCGCCAAAAGCGCTTGGCGGCGCAAGATATTCTGCTCGTTCTCCACCAACAGAATGCTCGGTGCGTCACCTTCTTCGACCCGCCGGCTCAGCGCGCGGTCGCGCACCAAGGCGATGTCCAGCAAATTGGCGAGCACGTCATAACGCAACGCTGCGGCCACCCATTCGAAATAGGCGATTGAAGCGCGCGCCTGAACATCGATTTTGGTCGCAAGCACGTCGAAGCGAGCGGCGGCTGCGGCGAGTTCGGCGTCGCGCACGCCCGCGCGTTGGGGATCGAACGCCCGATCGCGCAACAGCGAGAGAAAAAAGCCAAGCTTAAAGGCACCGCCAGTGTCCGTGAAATTGATGTCTTCGTAAATCGGGAACTCGCCGTTGGAGATTTTGTAGCCGAGGAAAACGTCTGCGCCGATGCTGCTGAGGCGTTTATTGACCTCGCTGTCGACGATTGACCCGCTCCAAAACCCCGTGACGCGGCTAAACCCTTCCGAATTGACAACCGGATCAAACGCGCCCGCGGCGGTGATCGATTGGGCCTGCGCGGCTTTCTCCGCCTCCAACGCTTCGAGAATCATTGGGAAATGCACGCGCGAGCGGGACAGAACGACGCCCAGCTCCAACGGCGCCGCTACGCGCGCCAGCGGGGCGGCGGATGGGGTCTCCGGCTGAGTTTGCGCGAAACTTTGGAAGCTGAGGCCCAGCACGCCGACGGCGCCGAGCAGGACGCGAAGCGAGGTTAGGGGCCGGTTTCGGCGTTGGCCTCGGGAAACCGGGGCGGGAAATTGTTCAACTGACGCCACAACTCGTATCCTACGCTAACGGTCTCCAGGAGCACCCATCCCCGTGCGGTGGCGCCGAACCGAACGAAACGCTCGTCCGGCCAGGGTGTTTCCGCCTCGGGATCCTCGCTGATCAAGACCCGAAACCGCCCGGCCTGGTCCGCCGAGGGGTCGATAGCGGTGACAACGCCCTTGAAGGTGCCCACCGCAATGGACGGCCAGCCGTCGAATTGAACCACCGGCCACCCTTCGAACTGTAACCGGGCGGGCGCGCCGGGGGTAACGAGCGCAACGTCGCGGCCGTCGATAAAAATCTCCACGGCGCGTTGGGCCCCGGTCGGCGCGAAGCTCGCGATGGGGTCACCAGCAGAGATAAACGTCGCCGTATCGCCTGCGTTCACCCGTAAAATGACACCGTCGCGGGGGGCGCTGACGGTTTGCACCGAGGAGCGCGACAGATTGACCTCTATCCGCTCTAGGTCCGCTGCCGCTTCCGCGACACGGCCTTCCATCTCCGCCACACGAATCCGCGCCTGCTCAAACTCGCGCTCTGAGGCTAAACCTTCTCGGAACAAGCGCTGGGCGCGGTCTCGGTTGAGCTCTGCGGTTTCTTTAGCGGTACGCGCCGCGTTCAGTCGCGCCACCACCTGGCCTCGTTCCGCCCGCAATCGGTCGAGCAATTGGGGGTCATTGTCGATTATCCGCACGATCGGATCGCCCGCCGCCACGATGGAGCCGTCGCGGACGAACCATTCCTCGATCCGGCCCGAAACCAGAGCGTTGATGTCTTGCACCCGGTCGTCTGGGTTCAGCGCGGTGACTTGGCCCGCGCCGGAGGTGGTTTGAACCCAAGGCACAAAATACAAGAACGCGCCGACGCCAAAGAACATCACAATCGCCATCACTGCGACGACGATGATGATCCGCGGGGTCTTCACCTCGGCGAGCGTCGTGAAGCGGTCAGCGTAAGGATAGTCTTGGATGTTCATCGTGCTCACAGGGCCAGAGACTAGGACGCGTTGGCCGCAGCCGAGGGCAGTAGTTTCACCCGATCCTTCGGTGCAATCTGGATATTGTCCGCATCTGCGAAAATTTGCGCTGCGTCCCGCATCCGCTTGAAGGCGTCAAAGCTGGTCGAAAAGATTTGCTGATCCGCCGTCACATATAGGAACAGCTCAAACCCCAACGGATCCCCGCTATTGGAGAAATAGATCAGCGTGGTGTCTTCATCCTTTTGGATGAGGTCAAAAACCGGTTTGAGAACCCGAGCCGGCAAAACGTCGAACATGTAGGACAGCACCAGAACCCGCGGGCGGGCCAGCAAAGCGCCGGCAAGTTTCAGCTGCAGCGTCTCCGCCAGCGACAGCGGCCAGCCGGTGTTCGATAATTGCGTGTCCAACCCATCGGGCAGATCGGCGACCACTTCGTCTAAGCCCACCGCCTTCAGCGCCGTAATAGATCGATCCGAATTGGCGTCCGCATCCGCTAAGCGCAGATATTCGCGAATGGTGGTTTCGATGATCATCGGCCGGTCGAGGATCAAAATCTGCTCGCGCAGGCACAGCGCGTTGATGGCTTCGATGTCCGCGCCGCCGAACGCCACATAGCCGGTTTCCGGATCGACCTGGCGGCGCAAAATGTTGGTCATGACCTGTTTCACGGCCGGGTCTGAGGCGGCGGCCATCACTTTAGCGCCTGCGGGCAAGGTGAAATCGAGGGTCGCCCGGCGGCCGCGCGCTTGGCCTTGAACCTTGGCGAAGGTGATGTCGGTGCGCTGCGGGGTGGCGTGCCCGTCATTGCGCGGCGGGTCTTGTTCGATGGTTTCGAACATGGAGAGCTCCTCCACAGCGGCGCAGAGATCGTAAAACGAGGTCAGATAGCTGCCTAACTGGGAAACCCCGACAAAAACCGCTGAGAGGATAAGTTCTGCGGCGACCAACTGACCAAGGGTCAATTGGCCGTGGATCACCAACCAACCGCCTAGCCCTAGAAGAAGTGCGCTCGCCGCCGCGTAGATAAACAAAAACGCCAAGGTCTGGGCGAAATGACTGCGGAAATGCCGGCGGTGCTGGGTCACGTATTCACCCGTCACGGCGTCGCTGGCTTCGATGGCGTGCGCGATGTGTCGGTCTGATTTGAAATAGCCGTTAGAGGCTGCGAGCGACTCCAAATGCGCTGCGGCGTCATGCTTGGCTAAGGACAGATCGATCGCCGAGCGCACCGCGCTGCGGCCCCAGACCAGCCAGGTCGCCGCGATCAACAAGATGCAGACGATATTAAAGCCCAAAAATAGCGGATGATAAAAAGATGTAACCGTAAATCCCACCGCGGCCTGCAAAAGCACTGTAAATCCGCTAATCACAAGATAGGGTATATTTTTCTGGACAATGATGATGTCGAAATAGCGGTTGAAAAGCGAGCTGCGCCGACTGTCCGGAAAAAGCGGATTTTTCGCGTGTAAGGTCCGCAACGTCATCTGCGCCATCAAGCGCGCGTAAAATCGGCGACCGAAGATCTCCATTAAATGCAAGCGCAGCGCGGTCAGCAGGCCCGCAATCATCAATAGCCCAAACAAAGTGATCGACAGGACGATCAACGGGGTGGCGAGCCCGATATTGGCGACCGTATTGATCAGGGTCTGAACGGAGATCGGCACTGCGAGGGTGAGGATCCCAACGCCGATACTGTAAATGACCGCCAGCCAGTAAAAATGGCTCTCCGGCCCGAGCGTTCGGCCAACCAGCCGCCAGATTTCGGCCATTGGGATCGGGCGTTGAAGAGCGGCCATCAGGTCAGAGAACTCCGTGTCACGTCACAGGGATATTGCGCGCGCGGACAATCTTTTAAAGGGTCTAGGCCTGTAGAACCGCGCACAGACCACAGGCGGCCACGCCGTGGCCTCCCTGCGCGCCCGCGAACGCGCGTCCCGGCTTTAAGGCCGCGTCTGGCCCGAGCCGCGCACCCGGTATTTAAAGCTGGTCAATTGCTCGAGCCCGACCGGGCCGCGCGCGTGCATCTTGCCCGTTGCAATACCGATCTCAGCGCCCATGCCGAACTCCCCGCCATCGGAGAACTGGGTCGACGCGTTATGCATCACCACCGCGGCGTCCACCCGGTTCAGGAAGGTTTCCGCGACCGCCGCGTTTTCGGTGAGGATGGCGTCGGTGTGCCGCGAGCTGTGTTCATCGATGAACGCCAGCGCCTCGTCCGGACCCGAGACGAGCTTCACCGACAGAACGGCGTCGAGATACTCCGTGTCCCAGTCCGTGTCCGAGGCCGGTCGGATACGCGCAACGATCGCTTGAGCCTCCGGTTCGCCGCGCAGCTCGCAGTCCGGCGCCGCCTCTGCGAGTTGGGGCAGAAACGCCGGCGCGATGGCGCGGTCGATCACCAGACTTTCCGTCGCCCCACAAACCCCCGTCCGGCGCAGTTTGGCGTTGCGCACCACCGCAACGGCCGTCTCAAGATCGGCGTCGGCGTGCACGTAAGTGTGGCAATTGCCGTCCAAATGCAAAAGCGTGGGAACTTGCGCCTGATCGCGCACCAACGACACCAAGCCCTTGCCGCCGCGCGGGATGGCCAGGTCGACATACGCCACGCATTGTAACAAAGCGCGCACCGCATCCCGGTCCGGGGTGTCGACCACTTGCACGCACGCGGCTGGCAGGTCTGCGGCGCGCAGACCCCGCGCCAAGCACCCCGCAATGATGCGGGAGGACCGAAGGCTCTCCGAGCCGCCGCGCAAAATCACCGCATTGCCCGACTTCAAGCACAGCGCGCCTGCGTCCGCGCCTACATTGGGCCGGCTTTCATAGACCATGGCGATGACGCCAATGGGCGTGGCGACCCGCTCGATCACCAGCCCGTTGGGGCGCGCCTCCCGGTGCAACAGCCGTCCGACCGGATCGGGCAGAGCGGCGATCGCCTCCACCGCCGCCGCCATGGCCTCCACCCGGTCCGGCGTCAGCTTTAGGCGATCGAGAAAGGCGGCGGGTCGACCGGCGGCCTCGGCTTGGGCGACGTCTTTGACGTTTTCGGTGACCAAAGCCTCGGCTTCCTCCCGCAAGGCGGCGGCGGCGCGGCGCAGGGCGGCGTTTTTCTGCTCCGTTGAGGCGACCGCCAGCGCCGCGGCCGCCGCGCGCGCATTCGCGCCAAGGTCGTTGATGTAAGCGTCAGTCGCGGTCATCGGTGTGTCCTTATCAGCGAAGTTCGACGGCGCGCGCATAGGCCGCCTCAAGGGTGTCCTGAAACAGCTGTTCGAGCACGCCGTTCCGGCGCAAAGCGTCCAGGCCCGCTTGGGTGGTCCCGTTCGGGCTTGTCACAGCGTTTCTGAGCGCTTCAAGGCTTTGGTCGCTCGCGTTCTTCGCCAGGGCGACGGCGCCGTCGAGGGTTTGCAGCACTAAAGCGCGCGCCATGGCGGGCGGGAAGCCCAACCCTTCCGCGGCTTGGGCGTAAACGCGTGCGATCTCAAACACATAACCTGATCCAGACCCAGCGACCGCGGTGATCCGATCGATCGCGTCCTCATCGTCCAGCCAGAAGGCTTCGCCCGTTGCGCGCGCCAGCGCCTCCGCGCGTGCGCGTTGATCGGGCGAAGTCTGCGCATTGGCGTAGAGCCCGCACACCGCTTTGCCGACGGTCGCGGGCAGGTTGGGCATTAGCCGAATGATGGCGCGGTCGGGAAACGCCGCTTCAAGCCGGCTGACCGCCGCACCCGCGGCCAGAGAGACCACGAGCGCGTCCGGCGCGGTCAACGCGTCCAGACCCACGCAGGCCGCGTCGAGGATTTGCGGTTTGACCGCCAGCACGATCACGTCGAACTGGCGTCCTGTTAGGTCGTCGGGCGCGCGCGCCCACGCGACACCCTCCACGCCAGGATCCGCGTTCGGATCCAGAACGGTCAATTCGGCGATCTCTTGCGTGGCCCATGCGGTCAGCATGGCCCCACCCATTTTCCCGCAACCGACGAGCAAAAGGCGCATAGGGCTCCTTATGACAGATCAACGCTCGGCGTCGAGCGTTCAAGGTGGGATAGGCGAAGGGATTTCGAATTTCAAATCATATCCACATCGCGCCAGATTTATGGCAAGCGGAGCTCTTGAATCTATTTAAAATAATTGGGCGATTTTGCGCTTCTGAAACGCAAGCGGTCGCTGCACTGCAAAAAATTGTTCGCTTAACGAAAAATTTTCCAATGCGGGCGTTGTTGGGCTGCAGCGATCGCCGTATATCGCGTCACCATTAGAAGCCGCTTTAGGAGTGCTGTGTGACCCTTCCCAGCCGCATCGTTGTCAAAGTCGGAACGAGCTTGTTGATCAATCCCGACACGTTATCGGTGCGCTACGCGTTTCTTCATGGCTTGCTCAGCGATATCGCCGCCCTGCGCGCCCAAGGGTGCGATGTGGTGCTCACATCGTCGGGTGCGGTGGCGGTGGGTCTGCGGGCGCTTGGCTTGACCGCTGAAGCGGTGAGCCTGCAGGACAAGCAGGCGGCGGCGGCGTGCGGTATGCCCTTGCTGCTCAACGCTTATAAGACGGTTGCCCAGGAATACGGGTTTGATATCGCCCAAGTTCTGGTGACCATTGAGGATATGGAGCAACGTCGGCGGTTCTTGAACATCAAGTCGACGGTCCGCCGGGTTTTGACCCGCGGCGTCATGCCGATTTTGAACGAAAACGACACCGTCACCACTGAAGAGCTTCGGGTTGGCGACAATGATCGCCTCGCCGCGAAAGCCGCCGAAATGATCGGAGCCGAAAGCTTGGTGATCCTCACCTCGATTGACGGCCTCTATGATCGCAATCCTGAAGACCCCGGTGCGCAATTCGTCGACACCGTCGAGGACGTTTCGGATTACCTCGACGTGACCCGATCGGTCGGCGCGCTCGGCTCGGGCGGCATGTTGACGAAAATGCTCGCCGCCAACATGGCGCAAAACGCAGGCTGTGAAACGTTAATCGCCTATGGCGCTCTGGAGCGGCCGATCTCGGCGCCGCTGACCGGCGAGCGTCGTCGGACCCGTTGTCCGGCGAAGGCGCCGCCGCGCTCCGCGTTGAAGCTTTGGCTGGCGAACCGCCTACAGGCGACGGGCGGTCTCGTGATGAGCGACGCCGCGATCGGGCGATTGGAGACCGGCGGCGTGGAGGCCGCCGACGTTCGCGCGGTCAATGGCGCGTTCCAGAAAGGCGACGTAGTCCACATCTTTGACGAGGTTGGGGTTGAGCGCGCGCGCGGGCTTGCCAATTTCTCCGCCGACGAAGCCGCTTTATTGGTGCGCCGTCGCGGGGAGCCCGTCGATGCGCTGCTCGGCTATAAAGCCGAGACGACCCTGATCAACGACGATAATATTTTAGTGCTAAACGACTGTGATTTGACCTTAGACGCGCCGGAAAAAAACCTGCTCGCGGCGGCTTGATACGCTCAAGCTCCGAGGTTTTCGTAGACGTCAACGTCTTAGACCAAAGTCCCTCTGGGCAATAGATGGCTCATCCTCGACCCTTGGTGCAGCGGATAACAATGTCCGCACCGCCAATGGGGAGGAGCGATCGTGTCTCGATCCAATCAAGATATTGACGGGCAAGGCTATTGGGCGGCGACGTTGCGCCTGACGATCGGCTTGCTCGCCATTTGGTTCGCGGTGTCTTACGGCGCCGGCGTTATGTTCCGCGATTTTTTAGACCAATTCAGCATCGGCGCCGCGCCTTTGGGGTTTTGGTTCGCTCAACAAGGATCAATCTATGTCTTTGTGGTGCTAATCTTCTATTATTGCTATGCGATGACGCGTATCGAGCGCAGATTCGGGCTTGAGGAGGAGTAACGCCATGGACCAGATGGATTGGAGTTTTCTCTTCGTTGGTATAACCTTTGCGGTTTATATCGGCATCGCTATTTGGGCGCGAGCGGGCTCGACCGATGACTTCTACGTCGCCGGCCATGACGTGCCGCCGCTTGTAAACGGTATGGCGACGGGCGCGGACTGGATGTCGGCGGCGTCGTTCTTGTCCATGGCCGGGTTGATTGCCTTCTTGGGCTACGGCGGGTCGGTTTACCTGATGGGTTGGACCGGTGGCTATGTGCTGTTGGCCTTGCTGCTTGCGCCGTTCTTGCGCGAATTCGGTAAGTTCACGGTGCCCGACTTTGTCGGTGACCGGTATTATTCGCGGGTCGCGCGGATCGTGGCGGTGATCTGCGCACTCTTTGTTTCGTTCACCTATATCGCCGGGCAAATGAAGGGCGTCGGCGTGGCGTTCTCCGGCTTCCTTAACATCCCGTTTGAATGGGGCATCATCATCGGCATGGTGATCGTGTTCGTTTATGCGGTGTTGGGCGGCATGAAAGGCGTGACCTACACCCAAGTGGCGCAGTATTGCGTGCTGATCTTCGCCTACACCGTGCCCGCGATCTTCATCTCTTTGATCATCACGGGAAATCCGGTGCCGCAATTGGGCTTTATCTCTAATGCGGCGGGCGAAAGCGTCGCCATGCTGGACAAGCTCAACACCGTGGTCCGCGATCTGGGCTTTTTGGAATACACCAGTTCCGATAAGTCCAAGATCGACATTTTTTGCATCACGGCAGCTTTGATGTTCGGCACCGCCGGTCTGCCTCACGTCATCATCCGGTTTTTCACCGTGCGCAGCGCGCAAGCGGCGCGGTTGTCGGCCGGTTGGGCGTTAGTGTTCATTGCGCTTCTTTACACCACCGCGCCGGCGGTGGGCGCTTTCGCCCGTTTGAACTTCATCGACACGGTCAATGAAGCCACCTACATCGCCGACGGCGAAAACTATGAAGCGCGCGCGGCCGAGATCACGGCGGCGGGCGGCAAGCCGGTTCCGGTATGGTACAAAAACTGGGAATCCACCGGCTTGTTGGCGTTCGACGACAAGAACGGCGATGGGATCATGCAGTATCGCGGCCCCAACGCAACGGACGGCATCGAGAATGAAGTCGATCCGAGCCGGGACATCTTCGTGCTGGCCAATCCGCAGATCGCGCAACTGCCCGGTTGGGTGATTGGTCTGGTGGTTGCTGGCGGCATGGCGGCGGCGCTGTCCACCGCGGCTGGATTGCTGATGGTGATCTCGTCTGCGGTGAGCCACGATTTGTGCCGGCGGACCTTCTTCCCGCAAATGACCGATAAGACCGAGCTCTTGGTCGCGCGTTTTGCGGCCGCAGGCGCGGTGTTTGCGGCGGGGCTCTTAGGTTTGTTCGCTTCCCAATTGGGCTTTGTGGCCCAAGTGGTGGCGTTCGCCTTCGGCCTTGCGGCGGCGTCGTTGTTCCCCGTCATCGTTCTAGGGATTTTCTGGAAGCGGATGAACCGTGAAGGCGCGATCACGTCGATGATGTTCGGCTTGCTCTCCACCTTCGCTTACATCTACTACTTCAAGTTCGGCGGCGGCACGCCCGACCAGCACTTCTTGAGCGTGTCGCCCGAAGGCATTGGCTTTGTCTTCATGTGGGTGTCCATGGTTTTGGGTGTGGTGGTTTCGCTGGTCACCCAAGCCCCGCCCCAGGACATTCAAGACCTGGTCGAGGATATTCGGGTGCCTGGGACCCGCCAGCCCCACGGGGTGGCCGACCAAGGCATGGCGCCAATGCCGGCGGAATAACCGACCTCACTCAAGGTCTGATCTTCTTCAGCGGCTCCTTCGGGAGCCGTTTTTTTTGTTATCTCTATGACGCGCCAAGCAATCTCCGACCAAAGCCTGACTTGCGGGCTCGGACTTGGGCCTTCAAATTGCCCGCAGGAGGGACGCGTATGCCCGCTTGGCTGATTCTCAGCGTAACGACGGCCTATGTTGCGGGCCTGTTCGTGATCGCATGGCGTGGCGATCGCCGGGCGGAGCGCTGGGGCTACGTCCAAAGTCCATGGATCTACGCGCTTGGGCTAGCGGTCTACTGCACCTCGTGGACGTATTTCGGGGCGGTCGGCACCGCCGTCTCCAGCGGTTGGGATTATCTGCCGATCTATCTGGGCCCGGCGCTGGTGCTGGTGATTTGGCCTGATGTGGTGCGCCGCATCGCCGAAGCGGCCCAGCGGGAGAACGCCGCCTCGCTGTCCGATTTCCTGTCCGCCCGCTATGGCAAGAGCCGCGGGGTGGCTGCGCTCGCGGCCATCGCGGCGGTGCTCGGCGCGCTGCCCTATATCGCGCTCCAGCTCAAATCCGTCAGCATGAGCTTGCAAGCCTTGACCGCTCAGGACGGCTCGATAGGCCCGTCGGCGAATGAAAGCGTGTTGTTGGTCGCCCTCGCCATGGCGGCGTTCGTCATCCTGTTTGGCGCGCGCCACGCCGACGCCACACGGCGCAATGCCGGGCTTATGCGCGTGATCGCGTTCGAAGCCATTGTGAAGCTGTCGGTTTTGGTGATGGTGGCGGTGCTCTCGCTCGGCGTTTTGGCGGACGCGGGCGACGCCGCGCCCACCGCAGCGAGCGTTTTCGGCGCGCCCACCCTGTCGGGCCGCTTCATCACCCTGACCTTACTCGCTATGGGGGCCATTCTTTGCCTGCCGCGCCAGTTCCATGTCGCCTTTATTCAGCGCGGCGGGGATCGCGATCTCGCCCGCGCGCGCTGGGTGTTTCCGCTCTATTTGGCCGCCACCAGCCTGGTCGTGATCCCGATCGCCTTGGCGGGGCTGGCCAGCCTGCCGGCGGGGGCGTCCCCGGACTTGTTCGTTCTGCACCTGCCTCTGGCGCAAGGGGACGGATGGTTGGGCCTGGCGGTGTTTCTCGGCGGCTTCTCGGCGGCGACCGCTATGGTGATCGTCTCTACCATGGCGCTCTCGCCCATGGTGACCCACGATTTGGTCGTCCCCGTGATCACCCAATCGGGGCGCTGGGTGCGGCTGGGCGAGAACGCTGCGGCGCGACTGGTCATGATCCGGCGGGTTGTGATCTTGGTCTTGGTCCTGCTCGCCTATGGCTATTACCGGGTCGCGCCGGGTGAGAGCCTGGCCGCCATCGGGCTTTTGTCGTTCGCCGCCGCCGTACAGTTCGCACCCGCGCTAATCGGGGCGGTCTATTGGCGCGGGGGTAAGCGCGCAGGCGTGCTGTTCGGCTTGTCCGCGGGCATGCTGGTTTGGGCCTATGCCTTGTTTCTGCCTGCGGTGATCGGGGCGGAGACGATGGCCCAGGCGCTGCCCGCAGCCCTTAACCCCCAAGCGCTCTTTGGCGAGCCGTTGGGCGATCCGCTGACCCATGGCGTGGTGTGGAGCTTAGGCGTCAATGTGGCGCTCTTCGTCATCGTATCCGCGGCGAGCCGCGAGCGCCTGCGCGATCGGATCCAAGCGGTCGCCTTCGCCGGAGAGCGTGCGGGGCGGCACGGCGAGCCCCATGATTTAGGCGGACCGGCGCAGTCGATTAGCCCCGACACCTTAAAGGCGTTGCTGGCACGGTTCTTAACGCCGAGCGCGGTAGAGGCGGCCTTCGACGCGCTTGAGACGGAAACCGGGGTAAAGACCTCCGGCGACGCGCCCGCGGATTGGCGCTTTGTTCAGCGCGCAGAGCGGTTGCTGGCGGGCGCATTGGGTGCGTCCTCCGCCCGGGTGGTGATGGCCTCGCTGATCAGCGGCTCGGACGTCGATATCGGGGATCTCCTGTCAATCCTGGATCATAAGACCCAAGCGGAACGGTTTGACCGGCACATGCTCCAATCCATGCTCGAGACCATGTCCCAGGGCATTTCGGTCGTCGACCAAGACCAACGCTTGGTGGCGTGGAATGGCGCTTACTTGGATCTTTTCCATTACCCCGACGATTTAGTTTGCGTCGGTCGCCCGGTCGAAGACCTGATCGCGTACAATTCGGAGACGGGCTGGATCGCTGGAGACCCGGAACGCGCGGCGCGCCGACGGTTGAACCACATGAAGGCCGGCACCCCGCACGCCTATGAGCGGCTGAACCCTGATGGCCGCTACATCCGCATTATCGGCACCCCCATGCCGGGGGGCGGCTACGTCACGACGTATGCTGACATCACCGCGGACAAGAAACGCGAACACCAATTGGTCGAACTCGCGGAAAGCTTGGAAGCCCGCGTGCGGGCGCGGACCCATGAGTTGGAGACCATGGCTCAGGACCTCGACGCCGCGCGCAAAGACGCCGAGGGCGCAAACGCCTCCAAGACCCGGTTCCTGGCGGCGGCGAGCCATGATCTCCTCCAGCCGCTCAACGCCGCTCGGCTCTTTCTTGGCGCAATCGATCCCGGGCGCGGCGCCGCGGGACAAGTCAACGCCCAACGCATCGCCAAAGCCGATCGCGCCATCCAATCTGCGGATAATTTGCTCAAGGGACTGCTGGATATCTCCCGATTGGACCATGGCGATATCGAAGCCCACCCGAAAGTGTTCCCCATCGCACCGCTTTTAGAGGACTTGGTCGATGAGGCTGCGCCCATGGCGGAAAAAGCCGGGTTGAGCCTTCAAGTGGCGCCGAGTTCGCTCTGGGTGTCCGCTGATCCCGATTTTCTTCAGAGCATTGTGCGGAATTTCCTCTCCAACGCGAGGCGTTACACCCGCGACGGCGGGGTGTTGGTGGGCGCGCGTCGGGTCGGTGATCAGGTGCGCATTGAGGTGCGTGACACTGGTCCGGGCATCGCGCCCGACCGCCAGGCGCTGTTATTTGACGAGTTCCAACGCTTTGAGGACGCCGACAACATGGGCGTGCGTGGCGCGGGACTCGGGCTCTCTGTGGCGCGTCGTTTAGCGTACCTGATGGGGGCGGAGATTGGCGTGCGCTCCACCGTCGGACGGGGCAGCGCTTTTTACCTGACCGTGCCGCGCGCGGCGCCGGCGGGTGCGAACGTCACCGTCCAAGCGCCCGCGCGCAACACCCAACCCGACGGTTTTGCGGGGCTGAAAATCCTCTGCGTCGACGACGAGGCGGCAATCTTAGAGGCTATGGCCGCATTATTGTCGCGGTGGGGCTGCGAAGCGCTGGTCGCGCTGTCACCGGGGGAGGCGGCCGCGCTCGCTCGAACCGATCGCATTGACGGGGTGATCGCGGATTTGCAACTCGGCGACGCCCAGCAGGACGGTCTCGGTCTGATCGATCGCCTGCGCAGTGAATTCGGAACGGCTGCGCCGTGTCTTTTACTGACCGCTCGGGCGGATGCGGATATTGACGCCCGCGCGAGCGCCCGCAATGTGCGCGTCATGCGCAAACCGGCGGACACCGAACATTTGAAAGATTTCCTCGCCAGCTGCGCCCGGGCGCGGGCTCAGGCCGGTGAGGGCTCGTCCAAGGTGGTCGCCGTTTTGTAAGCGAGTAACGCTTGGGTCCGGTTATTGGCGCCGAGTTTTCGAAAAATCGCCGTCATGTGCGCTTTCACCGTCGCTTCGGAAATGCCCATTTCAAACGCGATTTGCTTGTTTAAAAGCCCGTCGGCCAAGAACGCGAGCACCCGCCGCTGAGCTTGGGTGAGATCAGCCACTCGGCGCGCCATGGTGGTGTGCGCATCGTCCGGCGCAGCCTCGACGGTCGGAAACCAGCTCTGCCCGTTAAGGACCGCGCTGAGCGCGTCCTTCATATCCGACAGCCCAACGCTTTTGGGCAGATACCCTCGCGCGCCGAGCGCGCGCGCCTGGGCGTAGGCCTGCTCACATTCCGTCGCTGAGACGACGACAACGGCGAGACCGGGGCTCAGCGCCACCAATCGGCTTAAGCCGTCAAAGCCGCGCGCATCCGACAGGTTAAGGTCAAGCAACACTAAATCCGCGGGCTCTTCGCCGAGCGCCGTTTCCGCGGCCGCCAAACTCGCAACCTGGTGGGTTCGCGCTTCACCTGACTGACAGAGCACAAGCGCTGTCTCCAGGGCGTCGCGAAACAGCGGATGATCGTCGACGATGAGTACGCGGGGCTGAGCCGCCATCCTAACGCCTTTCCTCTGTATGTTCTGGTCTTCGCCAGTTTTATGCTGTCAGCGTACCCTAATCTCCGTACCTGTCCACTTTTATTTTCGACGTTCGTCGTAGGGCCAATGGCTAATAGCCCCATAGCTTAAACCCTCGGATACTTAGACAAAATAAGATCTGGGGAGGAAAATATGGGGTGCGTGTCGAAATTAGCTCTGTGTTCGTCGGTTTTTATCTGTTGGACCGGGTTTGCCTCAGCTCAGGACGCCGAACTGGAGGAGCGCGTGCGCGTGCTCGAAGACTTGGTGCGTGCGCTCGCCGAGGAACTCGAGCTTGAGCGCGCCGACATCGCTCGGCTCGAATCCGAAACCCAAGTGATGGTCGAAGAACTCACCCAATCCATGGAGGCGGAGGTTGAAGCGGTCACCGCCGCGGTCACGCCGGGCAATGATGGCTTTCGGGTCGGTGACGTGCGCATCGCCTTTGGCGGCTTGATCGATCTCGACGTGCACGTTTCGGAGTTTTCCGACGGAGCGGTGCCTTCCGGATCGGTCGCGCGGGACTTCTATATCCCCAGCCTAACGCCGGTGGGCGGGGCATCAAGCGAGGTGCTCACCGATTTCACCTCCCAAGCGTCGCGGTTTTTCCTGCGGGCGGATCGCACGACCGGAGGCCACCGGGTCGCCGCTAATCTGGAGCTTGACTTCCTGCTGTCCGCTCAAGGCACAGAGACGGTGTCGAACAGTTTCGCGCCGCGCCTTCGGCTCGGGTATTTCGACTTCGACAATTATCGGTTCGGCCAAGATTGGACGACCTTCCAAAACACCTCCGCCATTCCGGAAAGCGCAAGCTTCCTTGTGGCGTCAGACGGCATGGTGTTCGTTCGCCAACCCGTCGCGCGCGCGCCGTTCGGCGGATTTCAGATCGCTGTAGAGAACGGGGACACCACCGTCACCACCCCCGCCGGCGGGCGCATTGAGGCGGACGAGCAATTCGTCCCCGACCTTATCGCGCGATACAATTGGAGGGGCGACTTCGGCAATGTGTCCTTCGGCGGCATATTGCGCCAATTGCGCGGCGAGGTGCCCGGCGTCATCGACGACGACTCGGCAGTGGGCTGGGGCCTAAGCGCCTCGGGCCGGATCAACACCCCCACCGGCGGCGATGTGCGGTTCAACGTGGTCGGCGGCGAGGGGGTCGGCCGCTATGTGGGTCTGAACGCCATCGCTGGCGCCTTCGTCAGCCCCGCCGGGCAGTTGGACCCCATTCCGCTTGTCGGCGGTTTCTTGGCCTTGCGCCAACCGCTCGCGGGAAGTTGGCGGTTTAACGTCGGCTATTCGGGCCTGTTCGCGGACAATCCCGAACTGGTTCCCGGCTCTGTGACCCAAAATGTCCAATCCGCGTTTCTTTCGGTGCTGACAGATCTCGCCCCGCGGGTCACCGTAGGCGGGGAGCTGCTGTTTGGTCGCCGGGAGTTGGGCGATGACGAAGCCGGCGATTTAATGCGGTTCACCTTCTCGACCAAGTACGCGTTTTAACTCGAAACAGGGAGGCGGCGATGAGCGACGCAAAAACAACAGCACTGGCCACAGTTTACCCGGTGCCCACCGCGTTTGAAGCCGAAACGGATATTAACGAGGCGCGTTACAAGAAGCTCTACGCCCAGTCGGTGTGTGATCCGGAGGCGTTTTGGGCCGAACAAGCCCGCCGGCTCGATTGGATGACCCCGTTCACTAAAGTCAAAAACGTCTCTTGGGACCCCGACAATCTCTACATCAAATGGTTCGAAGACGGCGAGTTGAACGTGTCGGCCAATTGCCTGGACCGACATTTGGCGACCAAAGGCGATCAACCCGCGATTATCTGGGAAGGCGACGATCCGAACAGCTCAGAGACGATCACCTACCGGGTGCTGCATGAGCGGGTCTGCCGGTTCGCCAATGTTTTAAAGAAGCTCGGCGTGAAAAAGGGCGACCGGGTCACGCTTTACCTGCCCATGATCCCGCAAGCGGCCGTCGCGATGCTGGCTTGCACCCGGATCGGCGCAGTCCATTCCATCGTGTTCGGTGGCTTCTCGCCGGAGGCTCTGGCGGGTCGGATCAATGACTGTAATTCAAAGCTGGTGATCACATGCGATGAGAGCCGGCGCGGCGGCAAAGCGGTGCCGCTGAAGAAAAACGTCGACGCCGCGCTCAAGCACGCCTTAGGCGTCGAAGATGTGCTGGTGATCGAAAACACCGGCGGCGAGGTCCCTATGAAAGGTGACCGGGACCATTGGTGGCACGAAGTCGCCGCCGGGGTCGATGAAGACTGCCCGCCCGAGCCGATGAACGCCGAAGATCCACTGTTTATCCTTTACACCTCGGGCTCAACTGGCAAGCCTAAAGGCGTGTTACACACAACGGGCGGCTATCTGCTTTGGGCGTCTTACACCCATGAATGCGTGTTCGACTTGAAACCTGATGATGTCTATTGGTGCACTGCTGATATCGGCTGGGTCACCGGGCACACCTATATCGTTTATGGCCCACTGGCGAACGGCGCGCGCACGGTGATGTTCGAAGGGGTGCCCAGCTATCCCGACGCCTCGCGCTTCTGGCAGGTGGTGGACAAGCATGCGGTGACCATCTTCTACACTGCGCCCACGGCGATCCGCGCCCTCATGCGCGAAGGTGAGGAACCGGTGAAAAAGACCTCGCGGAAGTCCTTACGGCTTTTGGGGTCTGTGGGCGAGCCGATTAATCCCGAGGCGTGGGAATGGTATCACCGGGTCGTGGGCGAGGAGCGCTGCCCGATCGTTGACACCTGGTGGCAGACCGAAACCGGCGGCGCCATGATCACCCCGCTACCGGGCGCGACGGCGCTGAAACCAGGCTCCGCCACCCGGCCGTTCTTTGGGGTCCAGCCCCAGCTCGTCGATGCGGAAGGCGGCGTGCTGGAAGGCGCCACCGACGGTAATCTGGTGATTGCGGACAGTTGGCCGGGCCAAATGCGCACGGTCTATGGCGACCATAAACGCTTTGTGGAGACGTATTTTACGACCTATCCGGGGAAATACTTCACCGGCGACGGCTGTCGGCGTGATGCGGACGGTTATTACTGGATCACCGGCCGGGTGGACGACGTCATCAACGTGTCAGGCCACCGTATGGGCACGGCCGAGATCGAAAGCGCGCTGGTCGCCCATGACAGCGTATCCGAAGCCGCCGTGGTGGGCTGTCCCCATGATGTGAAGGGCCAAGGCATTTACGCCTATGTCACCTTGATCGCCGGGGTGGAGCCGACCGAGGAGTTGCGCAAAGGCCTCACCAAATGGGTGCGTGCGGAGATCGGCCCGATCGCCACCCCGGACTTTATTCAGTTCGCCCCCGGCCTGCCGAAGACGCGTTCGGGCAAGATCATGCGCCGGATCCTGCGCAAGATTGGCGAGAATAGCTTCGACAATCTGGGCGACACCTCCACCCTGGCGGAGCCGGAAGTCGTTGACGATCTGATCGCCAACCGCATGAACCGCTAACGTCTCCTCCCCTGGGATCCGATCTCAGCCCCCGTCGCGCGCCGCGGCGGGGGTGTTTTTTTGAGGGAGGGAAGCGCCATTGTACGGTGAGCGTTGTCCTCCTCCGTCGGCTGCGCCGACACCTCCCCCGTGAACGGGGGAGGAAACCCCAAGGCGCAACAGATTTTTCCTCCCCCGTGAAACGGGGGAGGTGGCCCGCAGGGCCGGAGGGGGCTCCCACCTCTTGCCACGGCCGCATTCAACGTCATTGCGCGGCGGGTTGAAGACCGAGCCGCTCATCCCAGCGAAAGCTGGGATCCAGAAGAATCCAGGCGCAACGGTTGCCTGGGATCCCGCTTGCGCTGGAACGAACGGGATTGAGGTGAGCGCACTTTTCGATTCCTCGCCCCGGCCGCAGAGCCGGGGCCCTATAGGTCCACGCGCAACCCTTGTTATAAGCGGACGGGGAAGCGCGGGGGCACAGCATGCAAAACCCGGTGGCGGGCGCGGCGGGCCAGGAAGTGGTCAAGCGCATCGGCTGGCTCGCGGACGCGGTCGGCGAGCCCTGGGCGAGTTTGATTTGGCTGATAATCTGGGCGCTGAGCGCGCTATATGTCATTTTGGCGGGTTATTACGCCTTGGTGTTAGGCTATGGCGGGCACGAGAACGCTCATGCCCGCCGCCGTTATGACGGATTGCGCGCGCTTTTGAGGGATGGCGGTCGGCCGGTGGCGTATTACCGGCGTTGGGTCAGCGGTGGCCTGGACCAGGTCGATCGGTTTTTCGAGGGCGAGGCTTTGGCGCATCGTCCAAAGCGGCAAAATTGGACCCACCGTCTCTTCGGCCTTGCGGACACGCCGCCGATTTGGACGCCATGGGCGTTTGATCGGTGCCTATTGCTGGCGGTCGCCTATCCCGTCTTGACGGTCGTCTTCATGTGGGTCGGGCTTGGCGAGCTCGACGCGGTCGGCCGCTCATTCGGACTCGCGACTGATCTCAGCGTCGGGGACCGCACTTTGGCCGCGGGCGGCGTGCTCACCGCCGGCTGCGGGATGTGGCTGCTGTCGGGCCGCGCGTCGGCCTGGCGCCGCTATCTTGGCGTCATCCTGTTGACGGGCGGCGGTTTCGCTGTCGCTGTCGCTGGCGCTTTCGCTTTCGCTTTAGCTGTCGCTGTAGCTTTCTCTGTCGGTTTAGGTGTGGGTTGCGCTGTTGGTTTCGGTGTAGGTGTCGCTGTCGCTGTCGCTTTCGCTCGCACTGTCGCTGGCGCTGGCGCTGTCGCTGTCGCTGTCGCGATTTTAATTTCGAGTGACGACAAATCTGCGGCGGTGGAGCGTCAATCCCGCCGATTGTCGCTAATCTTGGCGATCGTGTTCGGGTTGGCCGGCGCTGCGGTCGTGCTGACCCCGCGATTTTTCGCAGGCGGACTAGGTCATGGATCTGTAATTTGCATTGCTTTGGCGGCGGTCTGTCGAGGGTTTCACGGATCTGTTCGCACTCATCTGCCGACCCGATAGGGGGGCAGCGGTGCTTTGTTGGGTCTCACAAGGCCGAACGGTGCAATGA
>JBHJGU010000076.1:0-3055 GCA_050331475.1 Maricaulaceae bacterium
GGTAATGGGCACGCCCGGGGCAGCCCTCCCACGGGGGCCCACACACGGCGCGAAAACCCGTGAACTCACCCGCGGTCAGCCCCGGGTGGCGGAGCTGTTCGAAGCGCGCCGACCCAAGGACCACGCCATTATCGCGGAGATTGATGGCCGGGTTGAGTTCGGTCGCGATTACAAGAATAAGCGGCGCATTCGGATTGTTCCGGAGGACGAAAACGCGGATCCGGCCGAATATCTCGTACCGAAGGGCAAGCACATCGCCGTCCAAGAGGGTGACTATATCCACAAGGGCGAGTATTTGCTCGACGGGCACCCCGCACCGCACGATATCTTACAGATTTTGGGCGTTGAGGCGTTGGCCGAGTATTTGGTCAATGAGATTCAAGACGTCTATCGCTTGCAGGGCGTGCCGATCAACGACAAGCATATTGAAGTGATCGTGCGTCAAATGCTCCAGAAGATTGAAATCTCCGCGCCGGGTGACTCCGAATGGCTCTCGGGCGAACAGGTCGATCGGTTGGATTTCGATGAAACCAACGACGCCCTGGCGGCTGTTGGCAAGGCCCCCGCGCAAGGTAATCCGGTGTTGTTGGGGATCACCAAAGCCTCGCTGCAGACCCGCTCCTTCATCTCCGCGGCCTCGTTCCAGGAGACGACCCGGGTTCTGACCGAGGCGGCGGTGAACGGTAAGACCGACACGCTGGAGGGGCTTAAGGAGAACGTCATTGTCGGCCGGTTGATCCCCGCAGGCACGGGCGGCGCTCTGCGGCGGCTTAAGGCGGTGGCTCAGGAGCGCGACGAAAAACTCCTCGCCCAAGGCGGACGGCCCATGCGCGAAGGTGGGCCAGAGGCCTTGCCCAGTGAAATCATGGCGGCGGCCGCAGCCGAGCGTCGCGCGCCCGCCCCTGCGCCAGAGACCGAGCCGGCGAATAGCTGAACGGGGTTTCACGGCGAGCGCTTGGCCGGCGTCACGAAGATGTCGCCAAGCGCTTGACCGGTTGCGCCCAAGCCGTTAGAACGCGCGCTCATGAATTGAGAACCGGCCGTGGCCTGGCCAAACGCGGTTCAAGATTGCGAACAAAATTCGAAGTTTCAGTATCGCGCCGGCGTGGGAAAACGCTCGGTGCCGATATGGTTTTGTCCGTAATCGCAAGCGTATGGGAAGGGGCCCTGTATGGGCTCGGTGACAACGACAGCAGAGGTCGACGAGGCGGCACGCCGACGATCAACCAATTGGTGCGCAAGCCGCGCCAACCGAAAGTGAAGCGTAACAAAGTGCCGGCTTTGCAGGCTTGTCCGCAGCGGCGCGGCGTGTGTACGCGCGTCTACACCACCACGCCGAAAAAGCCGAACTCGGCGTTGCGGAAGGTGGCGAAAGTGCGCCTGACCAACGGCTATGAGGTCGTCAGCTACATCCCCGGCGAGGGGCATAATTTGCAGGAGCACTCGGTGGTGCTCATCCGCGGCGGCCGGGTGAAGGATTTGCCGGGGGTCCGGTACCACATTCTTCGCGGCGTTCTGGACACCCAGGGCGTGAAAGATCGTAAACAGCGCCGGTCGAAATACGGCGCTAAGCGGCCGAAATAGGGAGCGCGTAGAGATGTCTCGTCGTCGTCGCGCGGAAAAACGCGCCGTCTTGCCCGACCCGAAGTTTCATGACGTCACCCTGACGCGGTTCATGAACTACGTCATGCGCGACGGAAAAAAGTCGACCGCTGAGCGGATCGTTTATGGCGCGCTCGACTTGGTGGAGACCAAGCTGCGGCGCGAGGCGATCCAAGTGTTTCACGAGGCCTTGGACAATGTCTCGCCCGCCGTTGAGGTGCGCTCGCGCCGGGTTGGCGGGGCGACCTACCAGGTCCCCGTTGAGGTGCGGCCTGACCGTCGGCGCGCTTTGGCTATTCGTTGGCTGGTGAGCGCGGCGCGCGGCCGGAAAGAAAACACGATGCGCGAACGTTTGGCGGCGGAGCTGATGGACGCCTCGTCAAACCGCGGCGTCGCCATTAAGAAGCGGGAAGACACCCACCGGATGGCGGAAGCGAACCGCGCTTTCTCTCACTACCGCTGGTGACCGTTTAGGATCGGACTGAGGCCAAACCCATGCCCCGCACCCATAAAATAGAGGACTACCGCAATTTCGGCATCATGGCGCATATCGACGCCGGGAAGACGACGACGACTGAGCGGGTCCTGTACTACACCGGCAAGAGCCATAAGATCGGCGAAGTCCATGACGGCGCGGCCACCATGGACTGGATGGAGCAGGAGCAAGAGCGCGGTATCACCATTACGTCGTCCGCGACCACCTGCTTCTGGAACGACAAGCGGCTCAATATTATCGACACGCCCGGACACGTGGATTGCACCATTGAAGTCGAACGGTCCTTGCGGGTGCTCGATGGGGCCATTGCGCTTTTAGACGCCAACGCCGGGGTCGAGCCGCAGACGGAAACCGTGTGGCGCCAGGCCGATAAGTACGGCGTGCCGCGGATGATTTTCGTCAACAAGATGGACAAGCTGGGCGCGGATTTCTTCCGCTGTGTGGAGATGATCAAGGAGCGCCTGGGCGGCACGCCATTGGTTACCCAATTGCCCATCGGCTCGGAGAACGATTTCAAGGGCGTGATCGATCTGGTCCGCATGCGCGCCATCATTTGGCTCGAAGAAAGCTTGGGCGCGAAATTCGAATACGCGGATATCCCCGCGGACCTGGTCGATCAAGCGCAAGAATACCGCGAAGCGCTGATTGAGGGCGCGGTGGAGGCCGACGAGGCCGCCATGGAAGCGTATCTCGAAGGCAACGAGCCTGACGAAGAGACCCTGATCAAGCTGATCCGCCGCGGCACGATCGACCTGAAGTTTAACCCGGTACTGTGCGGCACAGCGTTTAAAAACAAGGGTGTGCAACCCTTGCTCGACGCCGTCGTGGACTATTTGCCCTCCCCCGTCGAGGTGCCGCCGATTAAAGGCATTTACGCCAACACGGACGAAGAAAACCGCCGCAAGTCGTCCGACCACGAGCCTCTGGCTAAGTTTGCTTTTAAGGTGATAAACGACC
>JBHJGU010000077.1:0-16974 GCA_050331475.1 Maricaulaceae bacterium
AAGCGGGTGGAAGATCCGCGGATGGGGCCCCAGATGACGACGACCGAACGCAG
This sequence comes from Maricaulaceae bacterium, assembly GCA_050331475.1. Taxonomy (GTDB): domain Bacteria; phylum Pseudomonadota; class Alphaproteobacteria; order Caulobacterales; family Maricaulaceae; genus JBHJGU01. Next base: position 54 of record JBHJGU010000077.1, read on the forward strand.
GCCCAAACCCGCAAAGGTCCCATTGCGAACGGGCGCCCATCCGCACCCCAACACTACCCCAAAACCAACACACAATCGCGAGGAGCCGGAGGCGACGCGGCGATCCAAGGCACGGCGGCGCTTGGTTCAACGTTTCCAAAATTGCCGCGCCGCTGACGCGGCTCGTAATAACGCCGTTGCTTCAACCTAACAGCCACGGCCCTCGCGGGCCTCGCAATAATGGGGGTTCGGTCCCGTTAGCCCCCAAGCCCGGGTCTTTCGTATTTTCCGCAGAGGGTTATGGTGGCGGTTTGCGAACGGTCGGTCCTGAAATGGCGAAAACGTCTCATCCGCCCCAAGCCGCGCTTGACGCTGTTACAGGCGTGTTTCGCGATCACGGCTATGAGGGGGCGAGCCTCGCGCGCCTGTCCGAAGCCACCGGGCTCGGCCGATCTAGCCTTTATCATTACTTCCCCAATGGTAAGGCCGACATGGCGCGCGCCGCGGTCGAGCATGTGGGCGACGTCGTCGGACGAACCGTGATCACGCCCCTGGAACAAGGCGGCCCCGTCGGTCCGCGCTTGGACACCGCGCTGGCGGCGCTGAACACGTTTTACGGCGACGGGACCAAGGCGTGTTTAGGCGATGTCTTCGGTTTATGCGACGCTGAGGACGCCGTGCCCGATGGCGCGGGGTCGCTGTTGCGGGCGCTCATGGCGGGCTTTGTCAAGCTTGCGCGCGACGCGGGCGCGCCCGCCGATCAAGCGCCTGCCTTGGCTGAACAAGTCCTCTCTGACCTTGAAGGCGGGCTGGTTCTCGCCCGAGCATGGGGCGATACCGGCCCGTTCCAGCGCGCCCTGGCGCGCACCCGCACAGTCCTAATCCCTAACCCCTAACGCCGCCTCACGGTGACGTGATCATCGCGCGGATTGCAATCACTTGGCGTCGAACAATGTACCGATCGTTCGATACAGAACAGGTATCAACCTAGGAGCCTCCCATGATCCGCACCCCGTCCTTACGGTCGAAATTGTTCGCCGCCGTCACGCTCGTCGCCAGCGCCGCCGCCCTGCTCGCCGCCGCCCTGCTCGGCGCCGCCACCTCCACCGCTCAGACGACCCCTGCCGAGCCCTTAGCCCTAGTCGCCCCGACCGGGACGGTTGCTCACCGCGCCCTCGAGGTGGAGGGCGTTGAGGTGTTCTACCGCGAGGCTGGCGATCCCAGCCGGCCCACCGTCTTGCTGTTGCACGGTTTTCCCACCTCCTCGCAAATGTTCCGCAATCTGATCCCCGAGCTGGCGGCGCAATACCATGTGCTCGCGCCGGACTATCCCGGCTATGGGGCGAGCGCGGCGCCGGATCACGAGCGTTTCGACTATAGTTTCGCCCACTACGCCGAGATCATCGATGCGTTTCTCGACGCCAAAGACGTGGACCAATACGCGCTTTACCTGATGGATTACGGCGCGCCGGTCGGTTACCGCGTGTTCGCTAAGGCCCCGGACAAGGTCACCGGCTTCATCATTCAAAACGGCAACGCTTATGAGGAGGGGCTGCGTGCGTTTTGGGACCCGATCAAAGCCTATTGGGCCAGCGGCGCTCAAGCCGATCGGGATAACCTACGCCAATTCCTGACAGTGGAGGCGACCGAATGGCAATACACCCACGGCCAGCCCCAGCCCGAACTCATCAGCCCCGACACCTGGCACACCGACCAATACCTGCTTGATCGGCCCGGCAATCAAGAGATCCAGCTTGACCTCTTCTATGACTACCGGACGAATGTGGATGAATATCCCAAATGGCAGGCGCTGTTTCGCGAGCACAATCCGCCCACGCTGATCGTGTGGGGCAAGAATGACTACATTTTCCCTGATGACGGCGCTTACCCCTACCGCCAGGATTTAACCAATGTGGAGTTCCATTTGCTCGATGGCGGGCATTTCGTGCTGGAAAGTCACGGGGCTTTCATCGCCGCCGAAATCCTCGACTTCCTGGACCGTGAAGTGGATTAAGCTCGCCTGATGGCGTCACGCGGGCGTTGCATCCCCCATGGGACGCGGCGCCCGCGGTTAGGCGGCGTCGGTTTGCGCAGAACCGCTGAGGATAGCGTGGACGGCTTCCGCCGTGGGCGCGGCGCGCAATTGCTCGCGCACCTCGTCCCGGCGCAACAGGCGGGACACCCGCGCCAGCGCTTTGAGGTGATCCGCCCCGGCGTCCTCAGGCGCGAGCAGCAAGAAAACGAGATCCACCGGCTGGCCGTCCATGGCGTCGAACTCCACCGCGGGGTCCAGCCGGGCGAAAAACCCGCGCACCTTAGGCGTGGCCTCCACCCGGGCGTGGGGGATGCCCACACCGGAGCCCACGCCCGTGGAGCCCAAACGTTCACGCTCCAACACCGCTTCGAAAATCGCCCGCCCATCCAGCTCCGCGCGCGCGCCGGCGAAATCGGCCAGGGTCTGGAGCGCTTGCTTCTTCGTGGAGGCGCCGAGGTCCAGACGGATGTCCTCAGCGCTCAACAAATCCGACACCGCCATGGTCGCTCCCGCCGATCGGTCGAGCCAGACGACGCGCCCGCCCGCGCCACTCTCGCCACAATTCCCCGGCGCAGGTCTATCAGCCCTTAATGGGTGGGATCAATCGGTCTTGCGTTCACGGGCGGGGTCAAGCCAACCGATATGCCCGTCCGGGCGCCGATAGATCGCGTTCAACCCGCCATGCCCAGCGTTGCGGAACAACAAGAACGTCGCGTCGGTCAGCTCCATCTCCGAGACCGCGCGCGCCACGGCATAGGTGGGCAGTTCTGCGGTTTGCTCGGCGATGATCATCGGCTCGACATCGCCGTCTTCGATCTCCGGCGCACCGTCCTCCTCCTCCTCGGTGTCCGGCTCGGGTTGCGCGGAGATGACGAAGAGCGGCGTCGTCTCCGCGGGTAACACCGGTTTGGCGCCGTGGCGCTCCTTCAGCCGGCGCTTATACCGGCGCAGCCGCTTCTCCAGCCGGGTCATGGCCGCGTCCACCGCGCCATAGGCGTCCTCGCCCTCGCCCTTGGCCTGCAAGAGCGCGCCAGAGGGTAAATGCAGCGAGCAATCCACCCGGAAACCCCGACCGTCCCGGGACACCGAGACGTGCGCCTCACCGGGCCGGTTAAAGTATTTCTCCACCCCTTCGGTGACCCGGGCATGAACCCGCTCGTGCAAGGCTTCGCTTTGATCGATGCCTTTACTGACCACTTGGATCTGCATACGCGTCTCTGATGCTGCGCCGCGGGGCGAAAACGCGCTCCCGACGTGATGAACGGCTGTAAACGCTACGCGCGCCCGGCTTGAAGTGTCAATGTGGCCTGGGGCGGGGTGGGCGACGCTGGCAGCGGTGTTCCGTGAACGCAATCCATAGAATGGCTGCGCCTGGTGGTTTATACTCGCGCCATGAGTGAGGGGGATAACGCCGAGGACGGGTCCGATGCGGACCTGGTCGCAACGATTGAGACGTTCGCGGACGCTGGGCTCGCGGGCGTGCTCGATGATGAAGACGTGCATCAGGCGTGTCTGGACCAGCTGGAAAAGCTGGGATGTCCCAAATGGGCGGCGCCGGCGCTGTTATTCGCTATCAAAAAGTTGGCGATCAGCGCGGAACGGAGCCTCAAACAGGCGACCTTCGAGCGACTGAAAGCGCAAGCGCTCAAGGTGGCGCCCATTCGAAAATTGGTTCGGCGCTGGACCGGTAAAATCGATGCGGCGATGGCCCGCCGCGACCTCAAAGCGGCTTTGCTTGCATCGACGAACGCCAATCCGGCGTCCAAGGCCGACGCGGTGCGCAGCATGAACATTGTCGACGCCGATTTAGAGGCGTTAACCGTCGCGTCGACAATGGAGAATTTCGCCTCTTTAGACAAAGACATCGCCGAACTTGTCAATTTGGTGGCGACGGAATTCGCCGATCTCAAGACGGCCTTGTTCGAACCCAATCTCTCGGTCCGCGAGCAGGACAACCCGCAAACAGCCGCGAACTACATTCGCTACGATTCCGGAAAATACCCCTTCCAAGGGCGCGAGCGAGAGCTCCGCGTGCTCAACGATTTCTTAGCGGCGCGCGACATCAAACGCGACGAAGCCGGGCGGCAGACCGACCGGGGCTTGGCGCCGTTTCGGTGGTTATTGATCACCGGGGAGGGCGGCTCGGGCAAATCGCGGCTCGCGCTAAAGTGTGTTCAGGACTTGCAAATGTCCGACTGGCGCGCCGGTCAGCTTCCCATCGATGCGTTAAGATCGGAGAAGTTCGATCTCGCGCAGTGGCGGCCGCGACGGCCTAATCTGATTGTGATTGACTATCCGGCCCAGGCGCCGGATCGCGTCCGCGCGCTGCTGGACCAGTTCTCGTTACACGCGGATCATTACGCGTTCCCCGTTCGGGTCTTGCTGCTGGAGCGAGAGGCCCACGGCGATTGGTATAATACCGTTTTTCGCCGAGATGGCGCTGGGACGCGTATCGAGCAAGCGGGGTTCGAGGCTTCGCAATCTTCGCGCCCCGGGATCTACGCTTTGCCGGACTTTCGCGCCGCGGACATCGCCCATTTGATCCAGGCGCGTTTGCAAGGCGCTGAAGATGCGGGCGCCGGCATCGCCGCCTGGGACGCCAACACGGTCGCCAAACTGGCCTCGGCCACTGAGGACGTCGATAAGCGTGTTGACGCAGAGGGAAAGCCACGACCGCCCCGGGCGCTGTTCGCCGCCATGGTGGCCGAACTCTTTATTCGACGGCAAACCGAGGACGGGATGCCGCCCGACCGTGCACTCGCCTCGCTGCCGCGCGAAGACGTTCTCTGCGAAATCATCGATCGCGACTATGACGCGTTTTGGGCGCCTGCGGTCAAAGCGCAAGGGGCGGACTTCGCCCGCCATCTCAATGTGGCCATCCTCGCGACGATGGCGCTCGGCCTACCCAAAGAACGTCTTGCGAACCTGCCGGCGGCGGCGGGCGCGCTGTGCGTTGTTAGCGAGTATGACCATCCGCGTATGCACGAGGATGTGCTCGGAACAATAAGCGGCCGCGATGCGACGACGATCCGCGAGCTGGAACCGGATATATTGGGCGAATTCTTGGTGCTGCGCCGCCTTGGCGCCATCACGGACACGGATATTCGCAGCGACGGCCGCGGCGCATCCCCGCGCGTGACTGGCTTGACGGCGCCTCAGCGCCAAGCCTTGATCGATGCAGCGTTCGCGCTGAGTGACGGCGATAATGCGGGCGTTTTCGTCCTGCGCTGTTTGCGGGATTTCCCTGACTATGTGAAGCGGCTCGGTTTCCTTGCGCCGCGGCCGGAGGCCGGGCTGGACGCGGCGCTCTTGTTCAGCCGGCTCGCGGTTGATTTGGTTAATATTCTTGGCGACGCGAAGGCTTGGAACCCAGTTGACGATCTCTTCCAGCGGCTGGACGCCCTGCGCGCCCAGTTCGGCACGAGCGAAACCATCGCCCTTGAGGCCGCCAAAGCGGCGGTCAACGTCACCAACCACGCGGGCGAAGCGGGCGATTGGAACCGGGTCCAGGCGATGCTCGACCGACTGGACGCCCTGCGCGATCGGTTCGAGACAAACGAAGAGATCGCTCTTCGCGACGCCAAAGCGGCGGTCAATGTCACCGTCCATGCCGGAAAAGTGGGCGACTGGGACCGGGTCGACGCGATGAGGGCGCGCGCGTTTGGGATTGCGCGGGCGTTTTCCGATCACCCCAAAATCATCGCCTTAATCGCGGCGCAATCGGTGCTGGCGTATTGGTTCGAACGGCGTGCCGGGCAGACGCCCGATGAAGAGACGACGGAAACCGCAGTCTTGGGGGCATGGATACGAATACAGTATAACGTAGAAAATAATGATAATTTTGTTGCGCAAAAAGCGTTCCAGGTCATCAAAGACGGGTTCGAGCGGTTTCCCGACAACGAAACGATTGCGGGGATTTATAATCAGATCGCCGAGCAGAACTTCGACTGGTCCAAGGTTCCCCCAATCGGCCTCGCCTCGGACGACGATCCCAGTGCGGGCGAGTCCACCCCCTAACTCACCGCTTTGAGCAGGCGCCGGCGTTGGACCGAGGAGGGGATTTTCAGCGCGTCGCGGTATTTCGCCACCGTGCGGCGGGCGCTCTCCACCCCCGCCTCGCGCAGAAGCTCCACGATCCGATCATCGGAGAGCACCGCGTCCGCGGTTTCCTGGTCGATCAGCGTCTTGATCCGGTCGCGCACGGCTTCTGCGGAATGCGCCTCCCCGCCGCCGGCCGCGGGCACGGCGGAGGTGAAGAAGTATTTCAGCTCAAACAGCCCCCGCGGGGTGGCCATGTATTTGTTCGAGGTCACCCGGCTGACGGTCGACTCATGCATGCCGATCGCCTCGGCGATCACCTTGAGGTTCAGGGGCCGCAAATGCCGCACCCCATAGGTGAGAAACGCGTCCTGCTGGCGCACGATCTCGCGGGCGACCTTGAGGATGGTGCGCGCGCGCTGGTCGAGGCTTTTCACCAGCCAGCTGGCGTTCTGATGACACTCCGAGATGAAGGTCTTTTCCGCATCCGTATGGGCGGCTTGGGCGACGGTGGCGTAATAGCGGGTGTTCACGAGCACCCGGGGCAGGGTGTCGGTGGTCAGCTCCACCATCCAGGATCCGTCCGGGGAGGGGCGCACGAACACATCCGGCGCCACGCTTTGCGCCGCCTCGCCGCCAAACGCGAAGCCAGGCTTGGGCGTCAGCGCGCGCAGCTCGGCGATCATGTCGGCCATGTCCTCGGCGTCCACCCCGCACAGGACTTGCAGGCGTTTGAGGTCGTGCTTGGCCAGCAGTTCCAGATTGTCCACCAGCGCCGCCATGGCCGGGTCGAAACGGTCCCGGTCGCGCAATTGCAGGGCTAAGCATTCCTTGAGGTCGCGCGCCATAACGCCCGCAGGCTCGAAACTCTGGCACAGGGTGAGGATCGCCTCCACCCGGCCGCAATCCACCCCCAGCCGCTCGGCCGTCTCGCCGATGTCGCCGCGCCAATAGCCGTCATCCTCAACCATCTCAACGAGTTGGGCGCCGATCATTCGATCGATCGGGTCATGGGCGGCAAGGGTGAGTTGTTCGGACAAATGCTCGCGCAGGGTCTTTTGCGGGGCTTGGGCGTCAAAGTCGCGGTCCTCGCCGCCCCCCTGGCCCGAGCCTGCGCGCGACCAATCCACCGCGCCGCCCCCATCCGCGGGGGCTTCGCTGGGGTCGTCGGATCGAGCGTCGGCGTGGAGGCTTTCGAAGTCGGCGTCGATCGCGTCCTGGGCGGCTTCGCTGCTCGCGTCGCTGAGGTCCAGCTCGCCCGGGCCGTCGGAGGACGCCTCACCCGACGGCGGTTCGGCCTCGCCCGGGTCCGGTCCGTCGTCGCGGTCCAGAAGCGGGTTCCGCTCCAGCTCGGACTCCACATAGGCGCTTAAGTCTAGATTCGATAATTGCAGCAATTTGATCGCCTGCTGCAATTGCGGCGTCATGACAAGGGACTGGCCTTGGCGTAAATCTAGCCTCTGTCCCAGTGACATCTGATACCCCTACTGAAATCCTTCACCCAGATAGACCCGTCTTACGTCGGGATTGGTTAAAATTTCTTGCGGTGCGCCTTCGAACAACACCTCACCCGCATGGATGATTGAGGCGCGGTCGACAATGCTTAACGTCTCGCGGACCTGGTGATCGGTGATCAACACCCCAATGCCGCGGGATTTCAGATAGACGATTAGATCGGAGATATCCGAAATCGCCAGCGGGTCGATCCCGGTGAAAGGTTCGTCGAGCAGCATGAAGGACGGCCGGGTTGCCAGCGCGCGGGCGATCTCCACGCGCCGGCGTTCCCCGCCCGAGAGCGAGAGGGCCGGCGCTTCGCGCAGGCGCTCAATGTTGAGCTCTTGGAGCAGGGCGTCGACCATGGCGCGCCGACGCGCTTCGCTCTTCTCATAAAGCTCCACGACGGCGAGGATGTTCTCCTCCACCGTCAGTCCGCGGAAAATTGACGCCTCTTGCGGCAGATAGCCCAAACCCAGCCGAGCGCGTTGGTACATGGGCAGGGCCGTGATGTCCTCGCCGTCGAGCACGATGCTGCCCTGATCGGCGGCCACCAGGCCGGTGATCATGTAAAAACACGTGGTCTTGCCCGCGCCATTGGGTCCGAGCAGGCCCACCACCTCGCCGCGGCGCACTGAGAGGCTGACATCGCGCACCACTTGGCGGCCTTTATAAGCTTTGCCCAGCTGGTTTGCGCTCAATCCGGCTGGCGCGGGCTCGGCGGCCGTGGGGGCCTGGGTCTCGGAATAAGGTTGCATAAGCCAATCTACGTCGCGCGTTGCTTAAGACAGAGTGAATTTGGCGCGATTTTTGCTTCGCGCGACAGTGCAGGGTGTGCGCCCGATGCGCGCTGTCAAGGCTGGGGCGTGCGGATCAGCTTTCGTCGTCCGACTTCGTACCGAACACCGCGCGCGAGCGTGTCGCGGGCGCGGCGTCGCGCCCTGTGGCGCCGCCGGTCATGCGGTTGCGGCCGGTGCGCTGATCGATCTCCAAACGCTCCCCAGTCACCACCGAGTCTTCAGTCTGTACGACCACGGACCCGGTGAACACCACCTTGTCGTTCTCCAGATCATAGACAGCGCGTTCGCCGCGCGCGGTCTCGGTCTCGGTGATGTAAAAAACATTGCCCGTGGCGATGGCGTAGATCGGATCCCCAAGGCTGTCGGCTTCGGGATCGCGATACTTCTCGAACCGAACCTCAAGAGTGTCGCAGCGCAGCCGCGCCGCCCCTTGGATCGCATCCACATTGCCGCGGGCGAACGCGACGCCTTTGTCGTCGAGCAGTTCCAGATCATCTGCATCCACGGCGATTTGGTCGTCGTCCAGGGAAATCAGCTGCGCGAGGGCGACCGGGGAAGCGATCACCGCGCAAACCAGGGCGAACAAAAAACGACGGGCCATTAGCGGGTCTCCTCTGTGTCAACGTCGGTTTCGGCGTCTGGATCGGCAATCTCGTTATAGAGCACCAAACGCGCCCGACCTTTGAAAACGACCCGGTTTCCGCCGTCTTCGATGCGAAAGCCTTGGGCGTCGATGGTGCCGAATTCGCCTTCGACGCGGACCGGCGCATCCCCGTTCACCCGGTTCTCCGCAACTTCGATCAGGGCTTGGGTCGAGCGCAAGGTCAGCCCGTCAGCGCGTTCAAAGACAACGTTTTCAAGCATTTCCAACTCGCGGGACTCCGGATCGAACCGGCCCACGGGCGCAGTCACCAATCCACCCTCCGTCCCGTCCGCGGAGAAATCCAACGCCGGATCGGACAGCACGGTTTTCGAGGCGTCTTCTTGGTCGGTCTGGGCGGTTTCGGCTACGAGAACATAGGGTCGGCCGTCTTCGTCGCTGCCGGTGAAGCGCGGTTTGACCAGGCGAGTGCGTTCTTGGGGGTCCTCAATGACCGGATCGCCGCCGCCTAAGGCGAAGCTGACGATCACCCCGATAATGGACACGCCGGCGAGCCCGGCGGCGCTGAGCAACACCAAACGCAGCCGACGCACCATGTCCGAGCGCGCGCGCGCCGCCTTAAGCGTCGTTGAGCGGCGGCCCTCCCAATCGAGCGCGTCGATCGCCCGCGTCTCGCGCGGCGTGAACAAGCCGTGCGGATCGTCCTCAGCGGAGGAAGCGGCGTCAGTCATTGGAAATCCACACCCATCGCGCTGGTGTTATCAGATTTCTTGAAACTGTGGCCCGAAAATATGGCCTAAGAATGCGCGAAAATGTCCACGTCCGCCCAACCTGCGAGGTCGAGTTCCGCGCGCGCGGGCAGGAAGCCGAAACACGCTTGCGCCAAGTCCAGCCGTCCCTCGCGCGCCAACATCCCGGTTAGCCGATCGGCGAGCGCATGCAGGTGCAACACATCCGACGCTGCATAAGCCAGCTGCGCGTCGGTGAGCGTTTCCGCGCCCCAGTCTGAGCTTTGCTGTTGTTTGGAGAGGTCAACGCTAAGCAACTCGCGGGTGACGTCTTTAAGGCCATGCTTATCGGTATAAGTCCGGCAAAGCTTCGACGCGATTTTCGTACAAAACACCGGCGCCATCATCACGCCTAAAGACCGCTTCACCATAGCCAGGTCGAACCGTGCGAAATGGAGGATCTTTTCCACCTCGGGATTGGCCAGTAACGCCTTGAGGTTCGGGCAGTCATAGCTTGAACGGTCGAGCTGGACGATATGCGCCGAGCCGTCGCCTGAGGAGAGTTGCACCAGACACAGCGGATCGCGGACCAGCGACAGCCCCAGGGTTTCGGTGTCCACCGCGACCCGATCGCCGAAATCTAGATCAGCGGGCAGGTCGCCCCGATGCAACGTCACGGCCATGGGGTCTAGTCTTTCGCGCGTTCGACGTAGGAGCCGTCCGCGGTTTGCACCACAATGCGTACGCCAGAGCCCACATGGGGCGGGACCATGGTGCGCACGCCGTTCGATAGCAATGCGGGTTTGTAAGATGAGGTCGCCGTCTGACCTTTGATCACCGGTTCAGTTTCAACAATCTCCAAGACGGCGTGCTTGGGTAGCTCCATGGCCAACGGAAGTTCGTTGAAGATCGTCAGGAACACTTCCATGTTTTCTTGTAAGAACACCGCCTGGTCGCCAACCACGTCTTTAGGCACCGTGATTTGGTCATAGGTCTCGGGGTTCATGCAGATAAAGCCGTCGCTGTCTTCGTAGAGGTAGGAGAAGGCTTTTTCCTCGACGAAGGCCTTCTCCACCTGGTCGGTGGTTTTATAGCGCTCGGAGATCTTCACCCCGTCGGAAATCCGCCGCATATCCACGGACGTGGTGGGCGTGCCTTTCCCCGGGTGGAAGTTTTCCGCGCTGAGCACGACATAAAGCTTGCCGTCGGTGTGCTCGACCACATTGCCTTTGCGAAGACCCGAAGCGATGACTTTGACCACGCCCACTCTCTCTTGTTCGGCGCGCCTGCGGCGCAGAAATCCCCCGCGTCTTAGCCGGTTGCGGGCGCGGGGCCAAGCGGGGGACGGGGGCCGATGACTGACGCGCCTGCGCCACGCTGGCTCCAACCCGAAACGCACACCGATCGCCGGCCCCGTTTGCGCGCCCGCGCCCGAGCGCTCAGCGTGGTGCGCGCCTGGTTCGCCAACCGTGATTTCGTTGAGACCGAGTGCGGGGTTTTGCAGACCAGCCCCGGCGCGGAAACCCATTTGCACGCCTTTGAAACCGCGATCTTGTCGTCGGATCGCTCCGCCACGCGGCTTTATCTGCACACCTCCCCGGAATTCGCCGCAAAAAAGCTGCTCGCCGCCGGAGAAACCCAGATTGTCGACATCGCCCGGGTGTTTCGCAACGCCGAGCGATCCGCTCTGCACGCCCCCGAATTCACTCTGGTGGAATGGTATCGCGCCCATTCGCCCTATGAGGCGGTGATTGCGGATTGTTTGGCGCTGATCGCGGTGGTCGGCGCGGCGTGCGGTGCGAACGCGTTTCGGTTCCGCGATCGGGTCGCGGCGCTGGATGCGGCGCCGGTGCGGATCAGCGCGGCGGATGCGTTTGCGCGCTTCGCCGGGATCGATCTGCTCGGCGCGGTCAGCGACACAGGCGTCGGCGACGGGGCGGCCTTCAAACACCAAGCGGAAGCGGCGGGCGTGGCTTGCGCGGACGATGATGGCTGGTCGGACGTTTTCGCGCGGGTCCTCGCCGAGCGCGTGGAGCCGAATTTGCCCACAGACCGGCCAGTGGTGTTGGACCGCTATCCAGCGCCCGAAGCCGCCCTGGCGCGCCGGTCGGCCGACGACCCCCGCACCGCGGAACGTTTTGAGGTTTACCTCTGCGGGGTTGAGCTGGCCAACGGCTTTGGCGAGTTGACGGATGCGGAGGAGCAACGCGCCCGGCTTGAGGCCGCCATGGCGGAGAAAGCGCGGCTTTATGGCGGCGCTTGGCCCGTCGACGCGGCGTTTCTCGACGCTGTGGGCCGCATGCCGCCCGCGAGCGGGGTCGCGCTGGGCTTTGACCGGCTGGTGATGCTGGCCACCGGCGCGGACCATATCGACCAGGTGATCTGGACGCCGACGCCGGGTCCGGGCGGGTATTACGATGGGCGGTGAGGCGGCGGGGCTCGATTGACCGTTCCCCTATGAGCGCGCATATCTAAACCCATGGCCAGCTTGACCTTACCCGATCTGCCCGACGCGGTGCGCGACGCACTCCAAGCTCAAGCCAAGCGCCATGGCCGCACGCTGGAGGCCGAGGCCGTGGCCGTGCTGGAGGCGGCGACGGGGGCGGCGTCCGCTCGCCCGCTGCCTCAGCCCACCCGATCGCCGAGACCTGGGCCATTTCTGTCAGACCTTTTGGTGGCTGACAGACGCTTAAAGACGGCGCTCGAGACCGGTTTGATCGACCGAGACCAATTTGTCGCTTGGGGAGAGGCTTTTGAGCGGGGGGATCTCGACCTTAAGACCTTATCCGCGCGCCTTGAACGCGCCGATCGTGAGCAAGGCCCAGCGTGATCGTTCTAGATGCATCCGCTCTGGTGGCTTTTGCGCGCCATGAACCGGGAGCTGACCGCGTCGTGATCGCCCCGGACCTGACGACGATCAGTGCGGTGAACTTTGGCGAAGCGTGTCGCGTGCTTTTGCGGTCCGGTTTCGATTGGCCGAAGACGAAAGCGTCGTGGACGGCGCAAGGGTTACGCGTCGAGCCGCTGAGTTTAGACGATGCGGAACGCGCCGCACAGATTGCGGCGCCGCTGCCGCGTCGATACGCCATCTCATTGGCCGATTGTATTTGTGTCGCGCTCGCCGAGCGTTTGAATGCGCGTGTTCTCAAAACCGATCGACAATGGCGCGACCTTGATGTAGCCGTACCCATTGAGATCATCCGATGAAATGCGCAACCGCCTTAGCGGAAGCGGGCTTGGTAACCGCCGAGCAGGCCCGAGCGCTGGAGCCCGTGGCCGCGCGCTATGCGGTGGCGATCACCCCGGCGATCGCGGCGCTGATCGACCCCAGCGACCCCAATGACCCCATCGCCCAGCAATTCGTCCCTTCCACCGCGGAACTCGACCAAACTCCGGAGGAGACCCCTGACCCGATCGGCGATGATCGCTTCTCGCCCGTTCCAGGTTTGGTGCACCGTTATCCCGACCGGGTCTTACTGAAGATCGTCAGCGCTTGCCCGGTCTATTGCCGGTTCTGTTTTCGGCGCGAGCACGTGGGCCAGGGCGAGCCCGGACTGATCGGCGCCGCGCTGGAGACCGCACTCGACTACATCCGCGAGCGGCCGGCGATTTGGGAGGTGATCCTGACCGGCGGGGATCCCTTCGTCCTTTCGCCCCGGCGCATCGCGACCGTGACCCCGGCTTTAGCCGGCATCGACCACGTCAAAGTCATACGCTGGCACACCCGCATGCCCGTGGCGGACCCGGCGCGGGTGGACGCCGAAATGGTGTCGGCTTTGAGGACGCCGGACGCAGCGGTCTGGGTCGCCGCCCACGTCAATCACGCCCGAGAGCTTACGCCTGAGGCCCGCGCGGCGATCGGTCGGATGGTGGACGCGGGCCTGCCCGTGGTCAGCCAGACCGTGCTGCTCAAGGGCGTCAATGACGACCCCGATACGCTAGAGGCGCTCATGCGCGCGCTCGTGGAGGCGCGGGTCAAGCCTTATTACCTGCATCATGGCGATTTAGCCCCCGGCACGGGTCATTTCCGCACTTCCATCGATACGGGCCAGGCGCTGTTGCGTCGGCTGCATGGCCGCGCCTCCGGCCTCTGCCAGCCGACCTATGTGCTCGACATCCCCGGCGGCCAATGCAAAGCGCCCATCGGCCCCTGTTACGCCCGGAAAGTCGACGATGAATGGGTGGTGGAGGGGGATTAGAATGTCATTTGCAGTCGTCTAAGTCGCCCAAGCGGTCCACTGGCGCTTGCTTGATGTCGCGCGCCAGGTCTCGATACCCTATAGTATAGTGTTCTTGTTAACCCGGCCGCGTCATGTCAGCACGCAATGAGCGGCAAACCATTATCATTTTTGATTTTTGATAAGGGGAAATTTTCTAAAAAGCGTCAAATCATTCAAAAAATTAACAAACAAAATTTTCTGCTTGCGCAATCTTGCGCTTTGATTTATTGTTTTATCTATTATATCGGTCATTATGAGAAGTATTATGAAGGATGTTGAGAAACAAATACAAGATTATATCCTAAAGGGTGTCATTATATTCGATCATGGCAGAGAAAATATTTTAAAAAATGAGCTTCTTGCAAAAAATTCAGGAGTGCGTATTTCTGAAAAATTGCAATTAGTTGTTGCCGATATCGCAGAATTGATCGTCCAAAAAAATCAACCGAAACACCATTTAAGAATTAGCTCTATTGTTCGAGGCGTTGGTCCTAGTCACCATTCCACCGGGCGTGCGGTAGATATTGGTAATGAGAACATTGCTCCTATTATTATGCCAGAGATCGCTCTTCCGAAAAAAGTGTCCAGCTTGTCAATCGACGAAATTATAATTGACGCAGGGCTTTTTGGATATAAAAACCGAAATATCTGGAATTTCGACAAGGGAAGCCCCCATATTTACGACGCTCGAACTTTGAACTACCACAGAAATCATATACATATTGCAGTATTAAAATGAAAAATACGCTGACCTCAAATTTGAAAAAGCTAATAAATCAAATCCCAATTTACTTTTTTTGTGGTTTATTATCGGCATGCGAGTCCCATGATAAAAATAATCAGGACATTTCTGATGATTATTATTCAGGCAAAAATGAGTTATGTGTTAGCAGCTCATTGAAGTCAGCACAGTTTCAATTAAGAAAAATACATTTGATTCGAGATTACTATAATGCATATGACTTTGAAGATTATTGTCGCGTTTTCGGATTGTATTCAAAAAACCAATCTATAAGAAGGCTCAAAAAAAAGTATTTTACCGCGTCAACGTCGATATGTAATGAAATAATGGATAGTAATGATTTGGATTTAAAGCTTGAATATACAGAAGGTCATATCTGTGATTGGTCGCCGGCGCCTAAGTGACGCCAGAAACGCTTTGTGACGGCTGGGTTCCTATGCCGCGCTTCACCCTTTCCCCCTGCGACAGGCCGTCCTAGGGTTAAGGTTCAATGACAGCCATTCGCGAGGGGGCGAATATGGAGGCGTTTTTCACGCTGGTGGACAATATCAGCGGTTTTATCTGGGGCGGGTCCTGGGGCGAGGCTCAGCTTCTGCCCGTACCGCCCATGGTGGTGGTGCTGCTCGGCACCGGACTTTATTTCATGGTGCGGCTCGGCGGCCGGCCCTTGCGGCGTTTAGGCCCCGCCTTTGGCCAGCTCTGGCGTGGTCGCGGCGCGCAAGAAGGCCAAGGCGAGATTAGCCCGTGGAACGCGCTCTCCACCGCGCTGTCGGGCCAGGTGGGCACAGGCAATCTCGCCGGCGTCGCCACGGCCATCACGCTGGGCGGACCGGGCGCGATTTTCTGGATGTGGATCACGGCCCTCTTCGGCATGGCGGCGGCGTTCGCGGAAAGCTCGCTAGCCGTTAAGTTCCGGGAAAAACATCCCGCTGGTCACGTTCATGGCGGACCCATGTATTACATTAAGAACGCTTTAGGGCCGAAATGGACTTGGCTGGCGGTGTTTTTCTGCGTCGGCGCGCTGTTTTCCGCGCTCGCGACCGGTAACACGATCCAGGCCAATTCGGTGGCTAACGCCATGGTGCAAGCGGTTCCAGGCTTGCCGAATTGGGGCGCAGGGCTGATCGTCGCCGGCTTTGTATTCCTGGTGATCATCGGCGGGATTAAGTCGATCGGCGCGATTGCGGGCAAAGTCGTCCCCGCCATGGCGCTGTTCTACATGGTGTGCGCGATCACGGTCTTAGCGCTCCATGCGGACCAAATCCCTGCCGCCTTCGGCACAATCTTCACTTACGCGTTCGGCTTGGAGGAAGCCGCCGGCGGGATCGCCGGTTATGGCGTGCTCCAAGCGGTGCGGTTCGGCGTCGCTCGCGGGCTATTCTCCAACGAGGCGGGTCAAGGCTCCACCGCCATCGCCCACGCCGCGGCGCAGACGGACGATCCGGTGCGCCAGGGCGAGATCGCCATGCTGGGCACGTTTATCGACACCATCGTCATTTGCACCATGACGGCGCTGGCGATTCTCGTCGTGGACGGCTCCTTCGGCGCGGAGGGCGCGACCTACGCGTGGCAGGCGAGCGACCTGGCCGGGGTGCAGGTGACCTCTGCGGCGTTTTCCGAAGGCCTGCCCTTTGGATCGGTAATCATTGCAAGCGTGCTCGCGCTCTTCGCGTTCACCACGATCCTCGGGTGGGCGTATTACGCGGAAACCGCATTGACCTATCTGGTGGGCGATCGATGGGCGGTGCCGTTCCGTTATGTCTGGGTCGTCGTGGTGTTTTTTGGCGCGCTGCAGCCGATCGACTTCGTCTGGCGCATGGGCGATATCGCCAACGCAGCGATGGCGTTCCCGAACCTCATCGCCATTCTAGCGCTTTCCGGGGTCGTGATCGCCATGGCCAAGGACGCGGCCGCCAAGCTGAAAGCGGCTAAGCCGCAAA
Source organism: Maricaulaceae bacterium (assembly GCA_050331475.1). Lineage (GTDB taxonomy): Bacteria > Pseudomonadota > Alphaproteobacteria > Caulobacterales > Maricaulaceae > JBHJGU01. Next base: position 16,631 of record JBHJGU010000077.1, read on the forward strand.
TCGCGGAATAGCTTAGGGCGGTCTTAACAGCGTCATAAATGAGAAAAGGCCGGTCCCGGGGGGGGCGGCCTTTTGTCGTGGGCGTTCTCGACCTGGCGTGTGGCCGGGCCAGCTGAGCCGCCGGCGCTGGGGCGCGGGGGGGGCGAGGGCCGGCGATGGCGGCGGGGCCGCCGTCGGCGGAGGTGGAGCCGGAACCGCTTTAACGGACGGGACTGGAGCGGGCGCGACCGGCGGCGGGGGCGGCCCGGGCCCCCCCCCGCGGTTAAACCCGGGGGGGGGCCACAGCGGGTGGGGGGGGGGGGGGGGGCGGGGGGTGTGCCTAGCCTAACCGCGCAAAAGCAGGG
>JBHJGU010000078.1:0-19228 GCA_050331475.1 Maricaulaceae bacterium
GGGTAGGCTTTGAATTTCAGACTGAATTTCTTAATGCAAGCGGTACTTTTCATTGCGGAGTTTTTGCGTGTCTGTCTGCACCTCGGAGGGGAGGCTTTGTATTTCGGTCTGAAACTCGGTGCGCAGGCTTTGTATTTCGGCCTGAAACTCGGTGCGCAGGCTTTGTATTTCGGTCTGAAACTCGGTGCGCAGGCTTTGTATTTCGGTGTGAAACTCGTTGCGCAGGCTTTGTATTTCGGCCTGAACGTCGGCACGAAGACTTTGGAAATCCGTCGTCATGCCCGCGCGAAAATTGTCGAGATCCGCCTTCGTCGCGACCCCGCCCTCAATCGCTTCGCGCAAGACCCGCACATGGGCCTTCGCTTGGGCGTCCGACACGCCCGCGTCTTTAAGCGCGTCGACCGCGGATAGGGTGTAGAACGGGATCGCGCCCACGCTTAGCCGGCTTTCACCGCAGCGACGATTTTTTGCGCCGCGTCGTCGAGATCATTGGCCGGGATCACGTTCAGCCCGCTATCGGCGATGATTTGCTGGCCGAGTTGGACGTTCGTGCCCTCTAAACGGACCACCAAAGGCACCGCCAAGCCCACCTCCTTCACGGCGGCGAGCACGCCCTCTGCGATGACGTCACACCGCATAATGCCGCCAAAGATGTTGACCAAAATGCCTTTGACGTTGGGGTCGGCCGTGATGATCTTAAACGCTGCGGTGACTTTTTCCTTGGTCGCGCCACCGCCCACATCAAGAAAATTCGCCGGCTCCGCACCGTAGAGCTTGATAATGTCCATGGTCGCCATCGCCAGACCAGCGCCATTGACCATACAGCCGATATCGCCGTCCAAGGCCACATAGGAGAGATCGAATTTTGAGGCTTCGATCTCTTTATCGTCTTCTTCGGTGAGATCGCGCAGGTCTTGAATATCCGGTTGGCGATAAAGCGCGTTACCGTCAAAGCTGACTTTGGCGTCCAAGCATCGCACACCACCGCCCTTGAGTGTGATGAGCGGATTGACCTCCAGCATGCTCATGTCTTTGGCGATAAACGCCTTATAAAGCGCTGCCGCGGTCTTCGCCGCTTGCTTAGCGTTCTCGCCCTCAAGCTTTAGCGCTTTAGCGATCGCGCGGCCGTGGTGGGGCATAAAGCCGGTGGCGGTGTCGACTTGAAGGGTTTCGATCTTCTCCGGCGTTTTCTCGGCGACCGCTTCGATGTCCATGCCGCCCTCGGTGGACACCACAAAAGCGACGCCGCCAGTCGCGCGATCCACGAGGATGGAGAGATAATACTCTTGGTCGATATCCGCGCCGTCTTCGATGTAGAGCCGATTGACTTGCTTCCCGTCGGGTCCGGTCTGGTGGGTCACCAGCGTGGCGCCAAGCATTTCTTCAGCGTGCGCGCGGACGTCGTCGACGGAATGGGCCAGCCGCACGCCGCCCTTGGCGCTGTCGGGCAGTTCTTTGAACTTGCCTTTGCCGCGGCCGCCCGCGTGAATTTGCGACTTCACCACCCAAAGCGGACCCGGAAGAGCTTCCGCAGCCTTCACCGCCTCATCGACGGAGAAGGCGACGCCCCCCTCAGCGACCGGTGCGCCAAAGGCTTTTAGGACGGCTTTCGCCTGGTGTTCGTGCACGTTCATGGGGGAGAAACCTCAATCCGCGGGGAACCCTTATCCGCTCCGTGGTTATACCACCGGGCTGTGGCGTCGCAACAGAGCCCAGCCGTGCGAAGGCGCAGAGAGTCAGGCGGTTTCCGGCGCCGGTTCGACCTCGGGCGCGCAAGCGGCGACGTCGTCGGGCGCACGCGGGTCCATGTCCGCGAACAAGCTGCTGACCACGGCGGGGGCGTAGTCTTCATGCATGGCCTGCGACGCGCTGGGACGGACGACCCGACGCACCAGCATCGCCACGACGAGGAGTGCAGCCAGGAGAGCGGCGGGTCCGAAAACGCCCATTGTGAGGCCGAGCAGATTGCTCGCCTGGGCCATAACGATGGGCCCCAGCACGGAGCCCACAGCCCAGACCACGGTCAAGGCCGCGGTCATGCGCGGTAAATCCTCGCGATGAGAGCGATCCGCCGCGTGCGCAATGGCCAAGCTGTAATAGCTAAACGAACCCGCGCCCCAGAGCCCGAAGCCCGCCAACACAATCGCAAACGCCGGGACCTCCGCGCTAAACGCCAGCGCGCCGGCGGCCAGAGCCGCGACCGCGCCGAGACCCGCGATCACCCAGCGTCGGTCGATCCGATCGGAGAGCCAGCCCGCGGGCCATTGCGCCAATAGGCTGCCCATATAAGCCGCCCCGATCAGCACAGCAGACCGCTCCACCGCGCCCTCGGGGTTCAGGGCTGCGGCGTAAAGCGGCGCGAACGCCAGAACGCCGCTATTGACGAACCCGGCCACAAACGCGCTGACCATCGCCGCAGGCGCGATGCGCGCGAGCGCAGGTAAGTCCACTTCGACGTTTTCAGGCGGTTGGGGTTGGTGCCGCCGGGTGCCGGCCACCGGGATGAGCGCGAACGCCAACAAACCGCCCGCCAGCATATAGGGTTCAGGCGCGCCAGCCGCCGCGGAGGCCACAAGAAACGGCGCCCCGATTAGGCCGATCCGACCGGAGACGATATAGGCGGACAGCACCCGCCCGCGGTCCTGAGGCTCGGTGGCGTCGGCGATCCAGCTTTCGGCGACCGCGAACATGCCCGCGACCACAAATCCGCCTAAGCCGCGCAAAATCGTCCAGGCCCAGGGCTCTGCAATCGCGTAAAGCGCCAAGGTGGCCACACACCCCAGCGCCCCGGCCGCGGCGAACGCGCGAATGTGCCCAATCGGTTTTAAGAAGCGGGGGGTGAAGAACGCCCCCAATATGAAACCGGCGGCATAGCTCGAGGCGGTGGCGCCGATCTGAACGTTCGACCAGCCCAGGGCCGCCATCTCCAACGGTAGCCATATGCCCAAAACCCCGACGGCGGCTTGAAAAAAGCACGCCGCCAGGATGAGCGCAAAGACATTGCCGTAGAGCGTCATAGCCATGCCGGCAGCCTTATCCCGGCTCCTTGGGCCAGTCACTCAGCGTTTTGCAAGGTGTCCAAAGCGTGATGGTTAAGCGCGACCGCGCCTAACCGGCGGGCCGCAGATCCGAAAACGCGAGGACATACTCCTAAGGCCCTACCCCGGAAAATTGCAATAAGCTGATGGTAAATGCCCATAAAACTCTAACAGCTCATTAGGCTGCAAAATTCCAATGCCCTTTGACAAGCTAATCTTGACAATGGCGCGACGGACCGGGCAATACCTTTAACGCGCCGCAGGATGCTTCCGCAACTTATTAAATTAAACTCGGCTCTCGAAAACGGGTTTTGCTTGGGACTTTTATTGATGCCGTCGAACAACGAAGAAACTAAACAGATTATGTTGGATGCACTTAGACGAGAGTGCGAGAATCACAGTCGCGCCAAACATGCTGTGAACGCGATTTTAAATGTTGCTGAACGCGCGCTGACGACCACTCGGATCAATAGCATTCAGAGCCATCGCAACACGTCCACTTCTGGCTCGAATGGAAAAGATTTTGTCCAAGACATTCGCAGGCTGGCTGCGTCTTTTATCGGTCATGTGGACCTGGAGGCACGTTCAATAGTCGTTGAAAACGATCCAAACCGAACCGAGAGGATTGTCGAGCTGTTGTCAGATGAACAGTGGCTGGCTGAACCGTTCCGGAAATGGCTTCCTCAAAAGCCAGTTCCAAAACGGTTCTGCAGCATCTACCCGTGCGCCGCCTAGAAATATTCGCCAGATACTCTTGCTCATATTTACGAATCAGATGAGGGTGCAGCGAGTTATTGAATCGGTCTGATTCGAGGGCATTATGACTTCAAGCGCCGAAGATAACGTTACGCCCGAAAGTCGTAAACACGCATTCGACGTACTAATTGAATGTTGTAAGGTTTTATTCACTGTTGCTAGTTTGCTTTTTGCTGGTGTAATTACACTAATCCGGCTCGACCAGTGGAGTGCGAGTTTGATCAATGTTATTATGCTAATCTGCTTATTTGTAGCAATAGCATCCTGCTTTTTTGTTATGCTGAATGGCGTTAACGATGCGCATTCAAACAAGATTGACGTTCAAGCCCCAATGTTTAGGGCACCGTTTGCACTGGCTCTTTCTACCATTACGGTCGCACTAGTGATTGTCTTTGTAAATTTGGCTTTCTAATTGGTGCGCAAATCCGAAAACGCGAGGACGTGCGCCTGGCCTTCCGCGCCTTCGGCGTCGAACAAGCGCAGGGTCACCGTTTCCGCCTCCCAATCGACGCCCACTTCGCCGAAATTGTTCGTGGCGAACGTGGTCTGCACTTGCGCGGCGTCGTACTCCGGTTCCCCATTGCGATTGGTGCGATTGAGCGCGGACGAGGTCAGCTCCCAAACCGGATAACCGATGGCGTCCTCGCTTTTATAGGCCGCAGCGATATGGCGATCCCCCGACAACAGCACCACGCCTTCAGCGCCGGTTTCCGTGATCAAGTCGAACAGGCGTTGGCGTTCGTTCGGCATATTGCCCCACCGTTCAAAACCGTGGCTTTCAGCGAGGATTTGGATGGAGGAGACGATCAGGCGCACTTGCGCGGGTTGGCGCAATTGCTCTTCAAGCCACGCCCATTGGGCTTCGCCTAAAAGCGTTTTGCCGTCAGCGGGATCATGAGGCACATAGCGACCGCGCCGTTGTGGATCCTCGATTTCGGTGACTTTCAGATCGTCGCGGAAATACCTTGTGTCCAGCAAGATGATCTGCACCCGTTGGTCCTCGGGTCCGAAAACATGGGCGTCATACACCCCGGGCCGGTCCCGGCGCGGATCCTCGGCGCTCGCGCCCCAGAAATCCAGAAACAAGGTCTCCGCATAGCCTTTGAACGCAAACCGCCGACCCGCGTCATTCAGGCCGAAATCGTGATCATCCCACATGGCTAGGATCGGCGTCTGCGCGGCCAGCGCCTGGAAATCCGGGTGTGCGGCCAAGGTGGCGTAGCTCTCGCGCAGTTCCGGCAAGTCCGGATCAACGCGGCGGGCGTCGCCATAGACGTTATCGCCTGCGTAAATGAACACATCCGGGTCGCGCGCGGCCGCGGCACTCAAGGCCGGGATTGGTTCGTCTTCATTGTTGCACGAGCCGAACGCGATCCGGCTAAGCACCGCATCTTGGGGCGGCAGGGTTTGCAACGTCGCCGGCCGCGGGCTCTCGATATCGAGCTGGGCGTAATAGGGCGCGAGCGCTTCGGCCGCGTTGGCGGGGCGCGCGGCGGGCGGCGATGAAGGCGGTTCAGCCGAGGCGGCGGGGGTGGGCGGTGTCGCCGCGCGGGTGTCTGCGGTTTCCTGCGCCTCCGGCGCGCACGCCGCCAAACCCCACAAAACCAAAGCCGATGTCAAAAGCCGCATGATCCTAATCCCCTCGTGTCCTGAAGGCCCGCAGCGTTAGCCCGCACGCGTGACGGTTTGACGACAAGCCCCTGCGGCGAAGCGACGGGGCCGGCTGGAGCCGCTTTCATTCAGTCCGAGTCGAGACGCGGCTCCAAGTCTTGGTTTATCGCGTTTTCGAACGGCAAAGCCGCTTACACTTTTGCTGAAAACGCTCTAGCCGCCGAACACGACCTTTCCCATTAAGCGGCTGGGCAAGAAAGCGAAGACGCCCGCCACGATCAGCGCGCCCGCATAAAGCTGGCGCATGGTCCGCGCATGCCGCTTAATCCGGCCGGAGCGGATATGCCTTAGCCCGCCCCACAGTCCCCAGGCGGTGAGCGGGATGAACACCATGACCGGCTGGAACGCCCATCCTTTCAACTCGCCCAACATGACCGGCCGCATGAGCACAGCCGTGAGCACCACGAACGCCATGATCGCCACCCAGCTCCACCCCAAGAGGCGATGAACTCGCCGACCCAGCTTCGGCCCCGCAACTTGCACCCCGCCGAGCAGGACCGCCGCGCCGGCGGCCAGGGCGTGGGCTTGTATGATCCGGGGCGCTTCAAAAAACGCCTCTATCGCCATGATAAGACCCTCCAAGACGTACGAAGACGAGGGCCGAGCCAAACGGGGATCAGATCGCAGCACCAGCGCGGTTACGCGAAAGGGTTGGATTTTAGCACCAACTGCGGACACTTGCGCTTCGCGATCCGTCAATGACACGCGTCGCCGTTCCGACCGGAGTTTGATGACCTTACGGATACCCTCCCAATGGCGCCGGGGCGGCGCGCTGGTCGGCGCGGTGAGCCTGTTCCTCGCGCTCACCGGACCCTATGGGGCGACCGAGGGCCTGCCGTTTTGGGGCGCGCTGGGGTATTGGCTGGCGCTGATCTTGAGCGGTTGGGTCTTTGGCGCGGGCGCGCGCGCAGCGCTTTGGCGGATCGGCGCGGGCTGGCCGCCGCTTGCGCGTGAGGGGCTCAGCGCGCTGGCGATCACCGCCGGGGTCACCCCATTAGTGCTGGTGGCCCATGCGCTGATGGGCCAACCCACCCCTGTGGCCTCTTGGCCCTGGGTCGCGGGCATGGTGGGGGTGATCGTGCTCGCCATGACCGGCATCGGACATTTGATGAGCCGCGCGCGCCAAGCGGCTCAACCGTCCGCGCCTGCGGCGGACCCCGCGGCGGCGTTTCTAGATCGGCTGTGCCCGCGGTTTCGCGGGGCGGAGCTGTGGGCGATCGAGGCGCAGGACCATTATCTGCGCGTGCTCACCGATCGCGGAGCAGCTATGATCCTTTACCGGCTCACGGACGCCGAGCGGGACTTGAGCCAGGCCGATGGACTGCGCGTGCACCGGTCGTGGTGGGTGGCCCGCGCCGGGGTCGCCGAGATGGCGCGAGAGAATGGCCGGCGCGTCATTGTGCTCCACGACGGCGGCCAAGCGCCCGTCAGCCGGACTTACGCCCAAGCGGTCAAGGCGTCAGGATGGGGTTAATCTCCCAGCGCCGCGTCCGGTTCAGCGCGGAAGTTCACATCCGAATTCGCCACCAGCCATAAAAACGCAGCGTAGACGGCGACGTTCTGAGCCAGCGCTTCAGGGTCGATTTTATCCAACGTATCGTCGGGGGGGTGTTGAAGGTCGATATAGTCCCAACCGTTTTGGGTGAAGCTGATCACCGGGACTCCCGCCTGGCGCACAAAGCTCATATCCGGGCCGCCGGTGCCGGAGTTCGGTCCCGGGCCGACGCCTAAGGGGCCGATGACCTCCAACATCGCGTCGCGTAACACCGTCCAATCCTCAGCGCCAAAATTTGGCGTCAACCGCCAAATCTCCCCCGCGCCGAAATCGCTCTCCGCGCCGACGATATGGTTTTTCAGCGTATCCGCATGCTGTTGGGCGTAGGCGCGCGCGCCGACGAGCCCCACCTCTTCTGAGCCGAAATGCACCACGCGAATGGTCCGCTTCGGCTTAAGCCCCGCGTCAATGATCATTTTGGCGGCCGCGGTGGTGATCGCCACGCCCGCGCCGTCGTCAATGGCCCCTGTGCCCAAATCCCAACTGTCCAAATGCCCGCCCACGAGCACGATCTCTTCCGGGCGTTCGCTCCCCGTAATCTCGCCCACGACATTGCCCGAGGGCGCGGCGGTAAGGGTCTCCACTTCCACGTCAAGCTTGACCGTGACGGGGCCGAGCTCCAAGAGCCGGCCGAGTTGATCCGCGTCCGGCGGGCTCAGGGCGACGGCGGGCACCCCGGCTTGCGGCTCGCCGATCCGGCGCATTTGGCCCGTGTGCGCGAGGCGCCGATGCTGGGTGCCGACCGACCGGATCATGGCGGCCAATCCGCCCCGAGCCTCGGCGAGTTCCGCCGCTTCCCGGCGCTTTGCGACCCCAACGCCATAGCCCGAACCGTCCTGGGTGCGGCGGGTGTACTCGTCCACAAACGCGATCTTGCCCTCAAGCGCGCTCTCGGGCGCGGCGCGCAAATCGCCTAAGGTCTCAAACCGAACGATTTGCGCTTCGATCCCGCCCGGACCCGTGCCGACGCTGCCGCCCAAGGCGGTAAGCACCAGGTTTTGCGGCGCTGGCGCGGTGATGGCGCCCCGCTCCACCCGGCGCTCCCAATAGGGCACGTCGAAGGGTTCGACGCGAACCGCGTCAAACCCCAGCGCTTTAAGGGTGGTGACCGACCATTCCCGCGCCCGCGCTTCCGCGTCCGAGCCCGCCAATCGCGGACCGATGCGGGTGGTCAGATCTTCGACCAGCGCATAGGCGAGATCGCTATCCAACCCGTCATCCATCAATTCCCGCGCCGTGGCGATCGTGTCCTCATCGAACACAGGCGCATTTTGAGCGAAAGCCGGCGCGGTCAAAGCGAGAGCGGACAGACTGGCGAGGAGCAATGCGCGCATGGTTGGTGGTCCTCTCAACAGAACAGCGTATGGCAACCCGATAGCGCCGATTACCTCTGGCGAACACGAACTGTCATCGAACTGACAATCATGCCAGCGGGCTTAGCGCCGGCGCGCCAGGCAGTCCAGCTCAACCAACGCGCCGTTAGGCAAACCGGAGACGCCGATCGTGGTGCGCGCCGGATACACCGGTTCTTCGCGCGCCGCCGCGGCGGCGGCGTCGAACACGGTCTTATAGGCGACGTTGAAGGCGTCATAATCATTAATGTCGGCGAGGAAGGCGGTACATTTGACGATGCGGTCATAGCCCGAGCCGTCCAACAAGAGTTGGTCTAACACGCCACGGACAGCCAATTCGGTTTGGGCTTGCACGCCGTCCCCAAGCTGGCCGGTGTTGGGGTCGACCCCGAGACGCCCGGACAACACGATCCAATTGCGCGTCAACACCAAATCGGAGAGGGGCAAACCCCGTGCGGCCAGATCGGGGGAGCGGAACCGCTCGAGACGGCTTTGGGCGTCCGCGGCGGGCGACATCGCTAAAACCGAAATAGCGCTTAACAGGGTGGGAACAGCGAAACGGCGCATAGGGAGGATCCTTTTTATTTAGCCGCCTGGCAAGGCGACGAGGTCTGCGCCGGACCCTAACGAACCCGTCTGCGGCCGCGAAGCGCGCGCGTAAGCACGGGCCAACAAAACAAAGCGAGCGCAAGCGCGAACCCGCCGACGCTGAACGTGCGTAAGCCTGGAGCCAAACTCGCCGCCGCACTCAGCCAAAGCGCGCCTAAACCCATCAGATCGAACGGGCCGATAGCGGGTGGAGGCGCCGGCCAGGGCAGGTCGCCGTGTGCAGCGGTTGGGATCATGGAGCGCGCCTCCGCATTGTCCTTAAAACCTTAAACGCGGATATCGCCCATCCCCTGTCGCTAAGCTGAACGCCTGAGACCGCTTCAGCGTTTGCGCCATTGCTCGGCGGTTTGCCCGTAAACGTCAACGGGGACGCCAAATGGCGGCAAAGCGTCGAGCCTATAAAGCCGGTCGGACCCCAATGCGCGGGCGAGCTTCTGCGAGGGCGCATTGGCGGGGTCAATGCAATGGACGACGCGCGGCCAACCCAAATCCTCGAAGACCCAACTTAAACAGCGCGCCGCAGCCTCGTGCGCATATCCGCGTCCCTGGAACTCCGGGCCGATGGACCAGCCGATCTCCGGCTCTGGCCAACCTCTGGGAAACCACGGTCCCGCCAGACCGATAAAACGGCCGCTCTCGCGCGAGGTCACCGAGAAAAACCCATACCCGCGCACCTGCCAGTGCCCGAGGAGCAAAGCCAAATGCCGCCAGGCCGAGGCTTCGTCTTTGACCCCGCCGAGAAACCGCATGAACTGCGGATCGGCGGACCAATCCGCCCAAGGGCCGATATCCCCGTCCGGATCCGGTGCGCGCAAGACGAGCCGTTCGGTTTCCAGGACGGGGATTTCCACAACCGCCACGATCGGAAAACGCCTCGGGGTTAGCTCGACGCGCTCTCGCGCACCGCGTCTAAAGCGTCGAGGATCTCATCGATCGGCGGGCGCTCGCGATAACCCTCTTGCCAGAGCTTAGCGCGGATCACGCCGTCCGCATCCACGATGAACACGATCGGTTGAGGCACGCCGTCCGCGCGGCCGCCCGCATATTGCGGATCGCGTACGCCGAACGCGTCGATCACCGCGCTGTCCGGGTCTGACAGCATTTCATAGCTGACGCTGCGGATCGAGGTGAAGGCGGCGAGCTTGTCTACGGAGTCGTAACTGATCGAGACGGGCGCATAGCCGCGCGCCGTGAATTCGGCGGCCGAACTATTGAGCTCCAGCAATTGCGCTTGGCAATACGGACACCAGTCTGCGGAGCGCACGAAGAACAGAACCGCCCCGTTTTCGCCTTTGACGCTGTCGAAGCTTACAGTTTCGCCCGAGGCCGCCGTCAAGGCCAAGTCATGGGGTAAGGGCGCGCCTTCCGGCGGACCCCAATCTTTTTGTGTTTGCGCCAGCGCGACACCAGCGCCCGCCAAAACAAAAACAGCTGCAACAGCGCTTCGCGCCCAGTTCGAAAGTTTATTGACCATGCCCGCAACCTCCCACGCTTTGATTGCAGACCTTTGTGCGCCGCCGGAGCGCGGGCGTCTAGCGCTTCGCAAGGATGTGAGCCGCTGTGACGCCCGCGCTTTGCCGGTTTGGGCCGCTATTGGGCGAGTCGGACGCTACGGATTTGCCGAGCGATGGACTCGAACGCGTCGCGCAACTGTCCTCCGCCACTGGCGAGCAAGAAATGGTCGTCCGAGCTGGCGCAGTTGTTGAGCATTTCGCGGACTTGCCCGTTATTACCGACGTCGAATCCGATCGTGAAAATCTCCACGCCCATATTCTTCGCCATTTCACATAGGCGCAGCGTGCGGATATTCAGCCGCAAGCGCGCCTGGGCTTGGTCATTGTTGCGGTCGATGGATGAATCGAGACTGTCGCGAGTGTCCAGATAGGCAGACCAAGACTGCGGGAACGTGTTGTTCGAAATGCCGTTCACGCCGTCCGTCATCAAGACAATGATTTTGCCGGTTTCCGGATCGTCAAAAGCGCCAGGAACATCAACCGGCGTTCCGCCATTCCAATCAGTGCGCCAATCTGGGTTCAGCATCCGGAGAGCCCAAATCATGCCATGGCTGGTGTCAGTGTGCGCGCCATCGTCGTCGGCGGGGTCCAAAGCGTTCGCTGCGGCGTTGAGCGAGGCGCGCTGGTTCGACAGATACGTCATAGGCTGGCGCAGACAGCCGCTATTCGGATTGTGCTGGGTGCGACCGTCGCCAAAATTGCTCCATGTCAATCGACGATTACTACCGTTCCGGCGTCCTGAACCATTGCCTCCATCACCATTGCCCCAGTCAATCGGCTGATACATCATGTAAAACCGATCATCACCGATTGGACGACGTAAAACGGACACATCGGTGGGTAAGTTCGAACGATCACCGGTAACGCTTCGGTCAAAGTCGTCTTGAGAGAAATTGTCAGTTTCAATTCGGTCCCTGACCAGAACGCACCCCCGCCACGCTAAAGTCGGGTAGTCGTCGTCGTCGATATCCTCATCGTCGAAGGCGTCTTCGTAATCGTCAAACGTCGGGTCGAAGCCTTCATACCCCTGCGCGTCATAATCAATATTCGCAAGGGTCTGGATGACAGCGTTTTCCGACATGTTTGACGGGAAATCGACCGTTGAAGGCTCCAAACCTTGCAGCCAATCGGCATTTTCCGTTCCGATATTGACGGTCGTTTGCCACGGTACGATGCCCACATAGAGGTCATCCAAGGACGACTCGCCTTCGAATACGATCGCCGTGAAATCTTCAATGGCTTGCTCAAGCGAATTTTGCCGCGACCCTAACATGGAGCCGGATTGGTCCAGCGCGAGCACAATTTCGGTTTGCTCAACCCCAGACACCGCCATGGAGAACGCGCTAATCTCCATAAAGTCCGGGCCCATAACCCGAGCGAGGGTGGTTTTGGTCTGGGCGGTGCCCGTGACTTCAACCGTCCCTTGGATGTCATTGACCTGAACGTCGACGCTCAATTGATCGAACAAGTCCGGGGCGGGGATATGGGCGTTGAACGCGTCGCGGGCGACCTTAGCGACATCGCCGACATCATCCAGACGGGCCGAGGCCGCCGCCAAGGCGGCCGCATCCGCCGCCGCTTGAAGCTGTGTTCGGTTTGTCACGGCGCGCGAGACGTCGATGCTGACACCAGCCAAGAATACCAGAACTAACGCCAAAACAGCGAAAATCGGCGCTGTCGCGCCCTCACGGGCAGCGCCGAACCGTTTCCACGCCGTCAGACACCCACGAAACCCGATCATAAGTCGCCCCGTTTTTTCCCAAGATTACGAGGCATAATCGTGCGAAATCTCTAACGAACGATGAAATCAATCGCCGAGATTCATGGTAATTGGCGGCTTTTCTGACTACGCCAAGGCCGGATCGAGCTCTCGGCAGGTCTTCAACAAGTCGCGAACAGCGTTAACGGAATGGTCGAACATCGCCTTTTCTTCAGGGTTAAGGTCGATCTCCACAATTGTCTCAACCCCGCCCGCGCCGATGACAATCGGCACGCCGACGTAAAGGCCGTCCAGGCCGAAGACGCCGTCGCAATACGCCGCACACGGCAAGAGCCGCTTTTTATCGCGCAGATAAGCGGTCGCCATTTGCACCGCGCTTTCGGCGGGCGCGTAAAACGCCGACCCCGTGCCCAATAGCGCCACGATCTCACCGCCGCCTTTGCGGGTGCGTTCGATGATCGCGTCCATCTTGTCTGAGGTCGACCAGCCCTTGGCCAACAGATCGGGCACCGGAATGCCGGCCACCGTGGAATAGCGCAGCAAGGGCACCATAGTGTCCCCATGCCCGCCCATGACAAAAGCGGTGACGTCCTCTACCGACACGCCAAATTCATCGGCGAGGAAATGACGGAACCGGGCGCTGTCGAGCACGCCCGCCATGCCCACCACTTTGTTGTGCGGCAGGCCGGAGAATTCGCGCAGCGCCCACACCATCGCGTCGAGCGGATTGGTGATGCAGATCACAAACGCGTTCGGCGCATAGGTCTTAATGCCTTCGCCCACCGCTTTCATGACTTTGAGATTGATGCCGATCAAATCGTCCCGACTCATGCCCGGCTTGCGCGCGACCCCGGCGGTGACGATGCAAACGTCCGCGCCTTCGATGACGGCGTAGTCCTCAGCTGAGCCGCCAGCCATCGCCGCGTCTTTGCCGAAGACTGGGCTCGCCTCCGCGATGTCCAGCGCTTTACCCTTCGCCACGCCCTCAGCCAGATCGACGAGCACCACGTCGCCCAACTCCTCCCGCGCGCAGACGTGGGCGAGGGTTCCGCCGATCATGCCCGCGCCGATCAGCGCGATTTTCGAACGAGCCATGGGGTGTCTCCTAAAAAAGGGCCGGGGCGCGCGTCTTGGCCGCCGTCCGCAGGGCGAATACCGATGTCATGGGGTTTAACGCCGTGACCGCAGCCCTGGCAACGCGGGCTTTGGTCGAAGACGCAGCGCGCTTGCGGCTGGGCGCGGGCGTGTCCATCGGCTAAGCCTCAACCATGACCCACTCTTCCGCCCCCTGGCGCCCCGCCACCCGCGCCGTACACACCGGCCACAGCGTTGATCCGCTGACCGGCGCGGTGGCCGAAGCCATTCAGCCCTCCACCACCTTTGCGCGCGACGCGGACTATGAGCTGATCGGCCATGATTACGCGCGCACCGGCAATCCCAACCGAGAGAGCTGGGAGGCCTGCCTCACCGCTTTGGAGGGCGGGGCGGCGGCGCTCGCCTTCGCCAGCGGGCTGGCCGCTCAGGCGGCGCTGTTCCAAGCGGTTCTCAAGCCCGGCGCGGTGGTGGTCCTGCCCACGGACATGTATCACGGCGGTCGACGGCTCGCGCGCGAGGTGTTTGGGCCTTGGGATGTGCAAACGCGCATCGCCGATCCGCTTGATCGCGAGGCGACGGCGCAAGCCCTGGTGGGTGCGGACCTGCTGTGGATCGAGACCCCGTCCAATCCGACGTTGAAGATTATCGACATCGCCGCCTTGGCGGAGCTTGCCCGGGCGAATGGCGCGCTTGCGGTTTGCGACAACACCCTGGCGACGCCGCTCTTACAGTCGCCGTTGCATTTAGGTTGCGCCGTGGTGTTGCACGCCAGCACCAAATACTTAGCAGGGCATTCGGACGTGACAGGCGGCGCGTTGATGTTCGCGGAAACCGGGGAGGTGTTTGACCGCTGCCGCACGGTGCAGCACTTGGCGGGCGCAGTCCCCTCCGCCTTCGACTGTTGGCTCGCCCGGCGCGGGGCGATGAGCCTATCCGCGCGGCTGGCCCAGCAAAGCGCCACGGCGCTGAGTTTGGCCCAATGGCTGGCGGCGCATCCGGAAATCGCGCGGGTGCATTATCCAGGCCTGCCGGAGCACCCCGGCCATGGACTGGCGCAGCGACAAATGCGCGGAGCGGGGGGCGTGTTGTCCTTCGAACTGGCGGACGGGGCGGAGGCGGCCCTTGGCGTTGCGCGCCGACTGAGCCTTATCATAAGGGCCACAAGCTTTGGCGGCGCGCATTCGACGATCGAACACCGTGCCTCAATCGAAGGCCCGGACAGCCCAACGCCGAAGGGCCTGTTACGGCTATCTTGCGGGTTGGAGGATGCGGAGGACTTGCGCGCGGATCTCGCTCAGGCGCTAAGCCTCAGTTAGTTTACGCTTTTTTCGAGCCATCAGCAGCCCATCGCCGATGGTGGTGAAAACATGATCGACCCGGTCATCGGCCTTCACCGTTTCCGCAAGGTCGCGCAACGCCATGGTGTCTGGATCGGTTTTCAGGGGATCGGCGACATCCCCGCTCCACAACACATTGTCAAAGGCGATCACGCCGCCCGGGCGCAGCAAAGCCAACCCTTTTTCGAAATAGTCACGGTAACCGGTCTTATCGGCGTCGACGAAAATGAAATCAATCCCACCGACTTCCCCGTCCCGTTCGAGATCCGCCAAACTCTCGCTCGCGGGACCGACGCGCATCTCAATGACGTCGTCCAAGCCCGCCGCCTTAAAATACTGTTGCGAGGTCAGCATGTGCGCGGAGTCGATGTCGAGCGCGATTAAACGCGCCTCTGGACCATGGTTCGCTTTCATCGCCGCAGCACAACAGAGCGCCGAATAACCGGTGAACACGCCGATCTCCACCGCGTCGCGCGCGTCGATCAGGTCGATCAAAAAGGCGAGAAACGCGCCTTGTTCCGGGCTGATCTGCATGCGCGCGGCGTCCCCGAGCGCTTGGGTTTCTTCTCGGCACCGACGCAAAACCGGTGTTTCCGCAGCGTTGGCCATGCGCACATAGGCCTCCACAGCCTCGCTTATTCCAATGGACCGACTCATAACGGCTAACCTTTGCAGCCGACCGCGCAATTCGCGTATGCCGAGGATTGAACCAAATTCTGCTCGCCAACAACGCGTGACCACGTCGCGCGACGGCGCGACGCATGTTGGTCATTGGTCGGCGAGACGGCCCGTGGACGTCAAATCGCGGTTGTACGGCCCGTCCAGTGGATTTGCCGCGTCCGACTCCAGTC
This sequence comes from Maricaulaceae bacterium, assembly GCA_050331475.1. Taxonomy (GTDB): domain Bacteria; phylum Pseudomonadota; class Alphaproteobacteria; order Caulobacterales; family Maricaulaceae; genus JBHJGU01. Next base: position 15,499 of record JBHJGU010000078.1, read on the forward strand.
CCAAAGCGTTTGCGCGGCGGCAACTGACGCGTCGGTCAACCAATCGGCCGCCCGGGACACATTGTCGAAGATCGCGGCGCGAACGCCGGCAAGCTGCAAGGTCAACGCGACCATGGGCTGAAGCGGACATTGGCCGTCGCAAATCAACGCCATACGCAAGCCAATAATAGGGGCGTAGAGGTCCGGAATGTCTCTGGTGACGGTGAAAAACTCGGCTGGCGCGCCAGTCCATTCCGCATTCGACAAATCCATCAGGCCCAACCGAACGCGGTGCTCGCCGAGGGATTGCGCAAACGCGCGTTGGAAATCCAAAAGCGTGGCGCGATCATAGACGCCGACCGTTTGGCCGAACACGATGTCGCCAAAACGCTCAAGTCGCCAAGCGCCCGCGTCTTGCTGAGAAGCCGTCATCTTCGGACCCGTTCACCCACACGATCTCTGGCCGTCGCTTCAGAGGGCCAGCCGGACACACTATCGTGAGAAGCCGTGAAGGCAAGGCGAATGAATAGGCGAATTCGGCTTTCCACCTGCTTTTGACGTCGATTTCGTCCCTTTGGCTAGGACACGACCGGGCCTGCGGACCGCCGCGCGCGCTGTCACCGCCAGACGGAGCCCGCGTCCGCCACGCCCTCATCCATGAGCCAACGGATCGCCGGCCCATGCTCCCTGAGTAACTCCCCGGTCACGGACAACCCGGCTCATTGATGACGCCATGACGCAGCGCTAAGCGGTGTCGGCGCTTCGCCCCGCGCTGAGGTAATCATGGCTGCGCATCTCATTCAGACGCGAGACGGTGCGTTCGAACTCAAACGCGCCATCGCCCTGGGCGTAAAGCGCTTCGGGTTCCGCCTCAGCTAGCGCGACCAGCTTGGTCTTCTGCTCGTAGAGCGCATCGATCAGCGTCACGAAACGCTTGGCCTCGTTGCGGCGCTCCGGGCCCATGCGCGGAATGTCCTCAAGCGCCAGAGTATGGAATCGGCGGGCCAAGGCGGCGTAATCCGCCGCCCCGCGCGGCTCGCCACACAGCCGCCAAAAGCCGACCCGGGCGGCGCCTGCGCAAACAATCGGGATCACCAAACGCCGCCCCTGCACCACGATCGCTTCGCCATGCTCGCAATCGCCTTTAGCTAAGCGCCGCCAGGCCATTTCGAAAGCTTGGCACATGGCCTCGTCGGCGGGGGCGAAATACGTCCGCCCGCCTTCCAGGCGCGCAAGCCGATAATCTCGCCCGCCGTCGAGCTCTAAAATATCCATCCGTTCAGCGATCAGATCGATAAACGGCAGAAACAGCTGCCGGTTCAGCCCGTTTTTGTAGAGGTCGCGCGGGTGGCGGTTCGAGGTTGCGACGATCACCACCCCTTCGTCGAACAAGGCTTCGAACAAGCGTCCCAGGATCATGGCGTCGGCGATATCGGTGACGTGGAATTCGTCGAAGCAAAGCAATCTCGCCTCTAGGGCGATGGCGCGGGCGGTGGGCGCAATGGGATCCTCACCGGCTTGGGCGACGTATTCCGGACGGGATTTGCGGGCGGCCGCGCTTAATCCGCGCCATTCCGCGATCCGGGCGTGGATATCGGCCATGAAGTCATGGAAATGCACGCGCTTTTTTGCGTCCGCCGGCGCGAGATCAAAAAACAAATCCATCATCATGGACTTGCCGGTCCCCACCCCGCCATAGAGATAGAGCCCCTTGGGCGGGGGTTGCGGCTTGGCGAACAGCCGTGGCCGCGCGCGCGGTCGCCAATTCGCCAGCCGACTGGCGAGCAGCGTCAACGCTTCTGCAGCGCATTCTTGGGCGTTGTCCGCGAAAACGTCGCCCGCAGCGACCCGTGCGCGATAGACGAGGATCGGAGTGGTCACTGGACGCGTCTCAACCGCCCGCGCGCCATAACGCCAAGATCGCGCCAGTCAGCAGTATGGCGGCGACCACCGCCGTCACCGCCAAAAGCCAGGGCCGTCGAACCGGGGTCACGCGCGCAACGCCTTACTTCATCGTTGGAATGACAAAGCTTGAGTCTTCGGTTTGCTTCGGCCAGCGCGTCGTCACCGTCTTGACCTTGGTGAAGAAGCGCACGCCCTCGGGCCCGTGCTGGTTCACCCCGCCAAAAGCTGAGCGTTTCCAGCCGCCAAAGGTGTGATAAGCCAACGGCACCGGGATCGGCACATTGATCCCCACCATGCCCACATTGACCGACGCGGCGAACTCGCGCGCCTTACCGCCGTCTCGGGTGTAAACGGCCACGCCATTGCCGTATTGGTGCTTGGAAGGCAGGCTCACGGCCTCCTCGAAGTCCTGCGCCCGGACGATTTGCAGGACGGGGCCGAAAATTTCTTCCTGGTAAGAAGTCATGCTTGGGGTGACTTTGTCCAGTAAGGTCGCGCCCAAGAAAAACCCGTTCTCATAGCCTTGGAAGGCCACCTCGCGACCGTCGATCACCAGTTCGGCGCCTTCGTCTTGCGCGGTGTCGATCCAGGCTTTGACACTGTCGCGGTGTTGGGCGGTGACCAGCGGGCCATAGTCCACATCCGGTTCGGTGGGCAGGCCGACGCGCAGGCCCTCCACCCGCGGCTTCAAGCGACGGATCAGTTCGTCGGCCAAGTCGTCGCCCACCGGCACGGCGACGGGCAGCGCCATGCAGCGTTCACCCGCCGAGCCATAGGCCGAACCGATCAGATCATTGGTGACTTGGTCGAGATCCGCATCGGGCAAGATGACCGCATGGTTCTTCGCCCCACCCATAGCCTGGACGCGTTTACCGTTCGCCGCACCCACCGAGTAAATATACTCCGCGATCTTGGAGGACCCCACAAAGCTCACGGCCTGAACCCGCGGATCGTAGAGGATGGCGTCCACGGCCTCTTTGTCCCCGGTCACCACATTAAGCACGCCCTCGGGCGCGCCGGCCTCGAGCATCAGCTCAGCAAGCCGCACCGGGACGGAGGGGTCTTTCTCCGAGGGCTTGCAGATAAAAGTGTTGCCGCACGCAATGGCGACGCCGAACATCCACATCGGGATCATGGCGGGGAAATTGAAGGGCGTAATGCCCGCGACGACGCCCAGCGGCTGGCGCATGGAAAACATGTCGATGCCAGGCCCGGCGCCCTCGGTGTACTCGCCCTTCAGCAAATGCGGGACGCCGCAGGCGAACTCGATCACATCAAGCCCGCGTTGGATGTCGCCATGGGCGTCGGGCACGGTCTTGCCGTGCTCGGAGGACAAGAGATGCGCCAGCGCGTCTTTCTCCCGCTCGACCAGCTCTTTGAACTTGAACATCACCCGCGCCCGGCGCTGCGGGTTCACCTGGCTCCACGCCGGAAAGGCCGCCTCCGCCGCGTCGATCGCGCGGGTCACCTCGTCTTTGGAGGCGTAGCCCACATGGGCCTGCACCTCGCCGGTGGCGGGGTTGAACACCGCACCCTGGCGGCCCGAACCGCCGGGGACCGCTTGGCCATTGATGATGTGGGGAATGAGGCGAGGGGCGGTCATGGACGATCCTCCAGGCTGGAGCGCGCCGACCGATCGCCGCGCCAGATTTTTCCCGCGGGGATACGCCTCTCGTCCGCATCCGTAAAGCCAAGGCGCGGGTCACGGCGATCGCGGCTTCACTGCAGCCTAACAGCGTCGCGGCCCGGCCGGGGGGGGAGGCCCGCCCCCCAGAGGCGCACACAGGGGGATCGCGGCGGGGGTTGTGGGGCGAGGGGGGCGCAGGTAAGAATGATTACTGTATAC
>JBHJGU010000079.1:0-27227 GCA_050331475.1 Maricaulaceae bacterium
ACCGCGCCCCCCCCCCCCGCCCCCCCCCGCGTGGCCCCCCCCCAAAACCCCCCCGGCGGCCGCCCCCCCCCCCGCCACTACTCGCAACTGAGAGATACTCCTGGCGAACTAGCCTTCGGAGCCGAAGATGTCGGCCGCCAACACAGGCAGCTGGTCGCCGTCGATCGCCGTGCCCGACTGACCCACTTCCGGGAAGGCTTGGATGACCGAACCGGTCAGTTCCGTGGTCGACACCAACTCACCCGCTTCGTTCGTGGTGAACAGCAGAGCGGACATATCGCACTCTTCGGAGTCGATGAAGGCGGTCAAAGTCGCCCGCGAACCCAGCTGGTCGCCGAAGATGATGTCTTCGCCGGACTGAGCTTTCAGGAACTCTTCGATCACCGCGCCTTGGATTTCCAAGGTGCCGCCGACCGTCGCACCGTCCGGCGCGCCGATCAGCTGGCCGTCGTCGTTAAACGCGCCCGCTTGACCGTCGGTCAGGAACGAACCCGGCAGAGCGGCTTCGAACAGTTCCGGTGAGAATTGGAACGGACCAATCACATCGGGGAAGTCCACGACATTACCCGAGCCCGGAGGCACTTCGGCGGTGTCGGTGTCCGGCGTCAGCTGCAGGAACAGCTCAGCGTCGGTGCTCGTCAGGTTCCGGAAGCGGAACAGCGAGTCGAAGCCGTTCGCTTGGGCGAACACGCCGGCGAAGAAGCCCAACTCGACCGCGCACGCTTCGATAGCGATCGGACCCAAGGCGATGTCGAACGCTTCGAGACCGAAGTCGTTATCAGCAGCCGGAGAGGCGCCAATATTGAAGAAGTCGAGCGAGACAAACGCTTCGAGCGCAGACGGCACGATGATCGTGTCGCCGTCGACAGTCACGTCAACCTCAACTTCATTGAACGGATCAAACAGGTCCAAACCGCCGGCGACAACACCGCCATCGTTCAGATCGAAGAACAAGAAGCCATCCCCGATATCTTCAGCGTCGTCCACGTCGATAGACACGGACACACCACCACCGGAGAAGGTCACGGTCTCAACCGCTTCCGGCAAACCCGCAATCGCGACCCCCACGGCGCTGAACTGAACCAGATCGGAGGTCGCCAGACCCAATTCGAAGGGGATGCCACCTTCCGGCGTGGAACCGAAACCAGTGACCGGAGCGCCGGTATTATCGGCAATGTAGAACTCACCAATATTATCGATGAAACCGGTGTCGAACAGCAGCTGCCCGGACTCGGTCGAAATCTCCGCCGCTTCCGCATCCGACTCCGCCGGACCGATCACGTCGACGATTTCGACCAAGGCGTTAGAGCCGGTGGCGAGAACCGTGATGCCATTGTCGACCGGCTCGTCCGTATCAGCCAACAGAACCAAATCTGCAGACGGGGTAACGATGTCGTCGGTCGACTGGTTCGGCTCGAAGCTAAGCACGACGCCCACGCCTTCCAGCGAGCTGAGCAGCAAAACATCGCTCGCCGCCGGGGCTAGACCAAACGGCGCCTGACATTCTTCAGCATTTTCCAAAACGAAGGTCGCTTCGGTGGTGCCGGCAAGGCCGCCAGAGAGCAAAACAAAGTTCGAGTCGACGTCGTCGCCGCAATCCGCATCATCAAGCGAATCCGGCAAGCCGTCATTATCGCCGGTGAAGAACGGACGGTTATCGAAGAAGAACGAGTCGTCTGCAACGATCGCACCGGCCAGTTCGGCCGAAAACTCGACCATGAACAACGTTTCGGTGTCGATGAACGAGCTGTCGGGGAACAGAGCCAGGCCTTCGCCTTCGTCGCTCTGGATGTCCAACTCGCCGAGCAGGATGTCCACATCACCGTCGCCGACAAAGTTCTCAGCGGCGAAATCGGTCGTGTCGAGCGACGACACCGTCAAGATGTTCGGGTTAAAATCGCTCGGCGTGCAGACGTCGCTCTCGCTGACAACCGCAAAGATGTCTGAAAACGCCAACATATCACCGTCCGCGATTTCAAAGGGAAGCTCACCCTCTTCGCAGATCGAGGAGAGCAGGGTGGCGGAAAACACAGACGGAGTGTCTTCAATAAGATCGGCAGCCGTTTCTTCGACGACAAAATCGAAGGGGCTCGGATCAAAGCCTTGAAGATTGTCGACCGAGACCAGATCCGAAGGACCGTTCTCCGTAGGACCGTTCGCTAAAAGGAACTCGATAACGTCAAACGGCCCGTCAAAGGCCGCGCCGGACAGCTGCCCCGCACCGGCGACGCCGGTCAATGCGGCGGCGGAGGCGCCCAAAAGCAGATTGCGCAGTTTCATTGTAAACCCTCTCTCAGTGCGATTCGGGTGATCAGCCAGGTTGGCGCCGCCGTGGACGTGTCCCCCCAACGCGCAACGCCACCGGCAATAAAGTCGCGCTCGCCCGCGTCGTCAAGCGAAACCTTCCGTGCCTGCCGGAAACGGGGGCGCCGTGGCGCCTGAGACGCGGTTTAAACCCGAAATCGGCGTTAATCTGTTGGATAAGTCGATCGGATTTAACGTCGCGTTGTCTTTAAGCCACGCTGATTGACGCGAATCAGTCCCAGTCCGCGGTGACCTAAGCCCGAAAATGCGAAGGGCCGCCTTCCACAAGGAAAGACGGCCCTGCAACATTGAGACCTGGCTGGCCGGGAGCTTCCACACTGAAACTCACGCAATCTGACTATACCCTTGACGCGGCCGGGCGCCTAGGGGCGAAAACTGGGATTCGCGACAAGCTCGTCGCGAAGCGCGCCCAACCGCCAACCGGTTTTCCGCACGGTAAGGGTTTCAAGGGGGGCGCCGGGCGCGTCGATCGTGAAAACCACTTGATAGTATTGCACGTCCCACCCGCCGGGCCGGGGCGTTTCGCGGGCCTGGGCCAACACTTGGGACCGCCAGGTCACAGCCGTTTGACCCAGCAGAAATTGTCCCTGCGGCGTGACCCCGGGGTTAAGCGCTCGCGCAAACGCCACCACATTGGCGCGCGCGGCGGCGGCCGCGTCGATTTCCGCCAATCGCACAGCGGCGCGCAAATTACTCGCCTGCAAAGCGTAGAGTGGAATCAGGGCGTCGGCGAGCAACGCCATGGCCGCAATCGCCTCGAGCAAAGTGAACCCGGCCTGATCCGCGCGCCCCGCGCCCGCGGCCGTCATGTCCGCGCCCAAACACGCGCCAACGCAAACACCGCCAACGCGCCGGCCAGCGCCGGTCCAAACGGCAAAGGCGCGCTTGCGTCGGGCGCTTGACGATGGCGCGCGGCGATGAGCCCCGCGGCCGCAACCGCCAAGGCGCACGCGGTCATGAGATACAAGCCAAACCCGCTCGCCCCCGTCCATAATCCCGCCGCGCCGGCGTATTTCACATCACCCAGGCCTAAACCCTCCCGCCCGCGCCACGCTTTATATCCTGCGCGCACCACAAAAAAGCTGATCAGCCCGAGAGCGCCTCCCAAACCAGCGTCGAGCGGCGCAGCGCCCAGATCCCGGGACGCCCAAACCGCGGCCGCCAGACCTAAGGCTGCGGTCAGCACCGTCACGGCATCGGGCAGAATCATCAGCCGCCGATCCGCGTCGGTGGAGGCGGCGGCCAGCGCCCAGAGCAGCGCAAGCCCGCTCGCCGCAAGCGCGCCCACACCGAGAGCGCCGGCCAAAACGCCGACGGTTAGGGGCGGGGTTAGGAACAGGACGATGTCGCGGCGCCGTGCTTCGGCCAAGGGCGTTTCATCGGCATAGGGCATGGGCCTAAGCGCGAACAAAACCACGCCTGCGGCCGCGCCGCTGGCGGCGGCGATCAGGCCCGCGGGATTCAGTCCTCCGCCCCCGCGGCTTGTCCGCCCCCCTCCGGCGGCAGCCGACGCAAGGTCGGGAAGGTGTCCTCCACATCGGGAATGCCGGAGGGGATCGGGAACGGCTCAGCGTCGTCATAAAGATTGATGCGATCGATCAGTGTCCGGGTGAAGGTGTCGAACTCTTCGCGCGTATCTAAAATGTAGGGGGTGACGAACACCACCAATTCGCTGCGCGATTTGGTCTCCGTGTCGGTGCGGAACAACCGACCGAGCACGGGGATACTGCCCAAGCCCGGCACGCGGTTCGACCCGCGCGATACGGACTCAGAGATCAACCCGCCCAGCACGGCGGTTTGACCATCTTGCAGGCTCAACGTGGTTTGGATCGTCCGATTGGTGATCTCCGGATTGACGATGGCGGGGTTCGGGTTTGGCTCCGCGCCGGACACCTCTTGGTTGATGACCAACTCGACCCGGTCCCCATGAACCCGCGGGGTAACGTTCAGCAAGACGCCCGTGCGTCGAAATTGCACCGACTGGAGCACATTGTCGAACGCGCCGGGTCCACCGCCAAGGTCGGTGGCCGCCTGGCCCGTGACCACGGGAACGTCCGATCCCACTTGGATAAATGCGTTTTGGGCGGATCGCGTCACGATGCGCGGATTAGACAAGACGTTGATTTTGCTTCGGGTGGCCAGCGCGTTGAGCGCCAATTGCACATCGCCCCGGCTCAAGACAAGCCCTAATCCGCCCCCCCCCAGGCCCAGCCCGCCTAAGGTCCCGAAAGTGGCGGTGGTGTTCCCGCCCGCGTCGCCGAGAATCGCCTCAAAGCCCAACTCGCTTTCCCCCGATAGGGTGACGTCGACAACGGTCAGCTCGATAAGCACTTCTTTGGGCGCGCGGTCCAGTCGCTCCAAGAGCGGCAACACGGCGGCGTACTCGTTCGCCGTGCCCCGAAAAATCAACTGGTTGGCGTTCTCGTCAACGATGAAGGGTCCCGCAACTGACGTCCCGCCCCCGCCTTGCACGCCCGGATTAATCCCGCCCACGGCGACATTCACCCCCACCCCGTCGACGAAATCGCCCACGCCCGCGGGATCGCCCGCCAGCCCGGCCGCAGAGCCGGTGATCGCCGCGCCCGCCAGGGAGGCCAATTCTCCGGCCACCATGTTTCGCGCGACATAAAAGAACAAGCGTTCCTCTCGGCCGCGCGAGGCGGGGGTGTCAAGCTCTCGGACCCAATAGACGACCCGATCAATCAAGGCTTCGTCATCGGCGAAGGCCATCAGCGTATTGATTTGGTCGAACGCGAGCATGGTCAACGCCCGACTGGTCGACGAGGTGGAACGCACCTCATATCCCTCGGCGCTGAGCAGTTCGATCAAGGAGCTGCGCAATTCATCCACCTCCCAAAACACCGGCCGAATGCGCGCGCCGGGGCGACCGGCGAACCGAGCGGTGTCGAAGGTGTCTAGGAGGTCGAGCGCTTGGGTGACGTCTTCGCGGGTTCCGATCAGCAGCACCGAATTGCTTGCGGGCAAGGTGCGCAAATTGGTGCGTGGGGTAAAAATTTTCAGGAACTCTTGCACTTCGTTCGGTGTGCTCGCGCGAAGCGCACGGCGCACCGCAATAGGGCGCAAATCCGCCGGCGTGGCGGGATCAGCACGACCTTCGATAAAGCTTGGCGCTTCATTCAAATAGGCTTCGCGGGCGACGACGCGATAAAGCCCCTCGGTCTCAAAAATCGAAACGCCGTAGGCTTCCAGAGTGGCTTGGACCAGGCTGAAAAATTCCTGCGGCGAAATTGGATCGGGCGCACGCATGGTGACCAGTTCGCGCCGGTTCGCCACATCGGTGTCGATTTCAAACGGCAAGCCCAGCAATTCGCCCAGAGTCGCGTTCACGAAGCTCGCCAAATTCATGTTCTCGAACGCGCCGGAGACCGACTCACCGGTGATCGGCGGCGGGTTCGCCAGGGCGCCGCGTTGGAGTTGGATGCGCGCGCTTGGCTGCCCTGGGGTGCGCACGATCTGGGTCTCCAGCCGATTGTCAGTGGGTTCGGCGCGTTCGTTAATGATTTCGCGGCGCGGCTCACTCACGTCTTGGAGCACCGACCCCGCAGCCAACCGACCCCGCGCTTCTGGCTCGCTGGGGCTGGCGCAGCCGCCCAGGGCCGCCAGCGCGACCACGGCTAGGGCGCGAAACACTTGTGCAGACATACCTGTCCGAGGCTCCTGATCGTAGACGGTTCGCCCTCGCCAAACCGCGGTCATAGCGAGCGCGACGGTCCGCGAAAAGGGGCATGGGCGCCGAAGTTGGCCCAGCGGCGCGGAACGAAACGATTGACGCGCCGGACACGGCGCTGCAAAGCCCGTCTAATCATGACCGGTTTCGTCGATCCCGCGCCCGCAGACACCGTCGAACTCGCCCGCAGCGCGCCGCAGTTTTTCTGTCTCGCCGCCCCGCTGCCCGGCGAAGGGTTTGACCTTCGCCTTAGGGGCGATCCAGAGCGGGCCCGCATTCGCCTCGGGTCGAGCGCGGGCGCGCTCTTGGAGATTGATCTCGATCGCACGGAGGACCGACTGAGCCTTGAGGGCATTGGCGCTAACGGATGGGGCCGCTTAGGCGGGGGACGCATCCCGCATGGGGTGGAGCGCCTGGACATCATCGCTGCGGAAAAACGGGTCCTTGTTCGCGTCAATGGTCAGGCGGTCGCCGGAGCCGAGGTGAATTTCGCCTGGTCCCGCGTGATTTCTGTCGCCGCAGACGCCGCCTGGAGCCGAATTGAGCCGACGCGGTTGGCGCCGCGCGCAGCCATGGCCGCGCGCGCGGTTCGCCATGACCTCGACGTGCAAACCGGCGACGAGACGGGCCGGGAGGATTGGACGGTCTGCGCCGATCCAACGGATCTCACCCCCCTTCAAGCCGAGTTGCGCGCCGGGCGCCGCGTCGTGGGCGTCCTAACCCACCCCCGTTTGGCGCGAGAACTGGCGATGGCCTGCGAGCCGGAAATCGCGTCCGGACGCGTCGTCGTCTACAATGCGCGTCTCGGTCCTGCGCTTGGCTGGGGCGCGACTAGCGTTGAGCCGCCCGACGGCGCCGTGGTTCGACGTCTGCCCCTTCGCATCGTGACGCTCGACGCGCTGAACCACGCCCATGGGCGCATTTTCGCGGTCTGCGCCCCCGCCGATATGCTGGCCACCATCATGCCCGAAAGCGCGATCAGACCTGAGCGGCTGGTGTTCACCGCCCCGTGCCCAGCCGACGACCCGCAACTCGCAACCCTCATCGCAGCCGGCTACGCCCGGCGCGGCGTCACCATGGCGGATGAGGGCGAGGCGCCGAGCCTCGTTGACGGGCTTGCGCGCGACGACGATACGGCGACGACGCCGTCGACTGAGCGGCGCCGTAGGGCGGCTCTCACCGCTCACGCGCGCGCCGATTTGCCGGACCCGCGCCCCGCGGCCGCGCACGGCGGCGCACAAAACCGACCGGTCGCCATCTTGGCGACAGGGCGATCGGGCACCACGGTCCTGCAACGTTATCTGAACTTGTCACCCGAGCTGACGATCTGGGGCGAGCATGACGGGTTCTTGCACGCTATCGCGTCGGCCTGGCGGCGCCTGGTCGACCCGAAAAACCAAAATCGGTTCATGGAATACTCCCAAGATTTGATGGCGACGGTCATCGCAGGCGAGCCGGTCAAAGCTGAAGGCCGTTGGAGCACCGAGTGGTTCAACCCGTTGACCCCCACCCATGTCGGCGACGCGTTCCGAAACTTGATCTTAGACCTGTTCGCGAAGCCTTTGCCCGATAATGTTCGATGGGGCTTTAAAGAAATCCAATATAATCCGGAGACGTTTTCACTGCTACGCGCGTTATTCCCCGATATTTACGTGCTGTTTCCGATCCGCAACCCGTTTGACATTATCGCCTCGAAGATCGCCGCCTTCGACCACGGTCAGATCGAAGCCGCCGATATTGACGGTTATGTGCAACACGGCTTGCGGTTTTTCGATCTGATCGATTTCGCTAAGGCCACGGAGACGGCCCACGCCTGTGTTTGGCTCAGCGAATTGCAGACCGATCCTCATCGGGTCATCAGTGATTTGACGCGGTTTCTCGACCTCGAACCCATCGCGCCGGAGAAGATCTCGTACATCGCGGATGCGCCACGGCGCGCAGCGACGGAGGTGGCCCCGATCGACCTTGACGATTTAAGCGTGCGATTGGAACACACCCGCGGCTGGTCGCAGCTCTGGTCGACCTACCAAACACGGTTGGCGGGCCGGGAAACCCTTCAGTTGGCGTCATGAGCTTGTCGCCAATCCCTCTGCCGCCGGCGCCGGACGCCGTTGACCGAGAGCGCTTGGCCGAGCCCTCGCTCTGGCGGCAGTATGTGTCGATCCCCAGCCTCAACGCGGTCTATGTCGCCGTCCCCAAAGTCGCTTGCACCGTCTGGAAAGCCTGGGCCAGGCGAGTCGAGGGGCTGCCCGCCCCGGACCATCCCCGGCTCGCCCATGACCGCGGCGCCGAAGGCGGGCTGACGTATCTCGACCAAATGTCACCAGAGGGGCGCGCTGAGGCGTTGCAGGGGGTCGTCTTCAGCTTCGTCCGCCATCCGGAGACCCGGTTACTATCGGCTTGGCTGAACAAGTACAGCAAGCCCTTGGCTAAAATTGACCAGGAAATGTATTGGGTCGGTCAAAAGCTTGGCGGCAAGCTGATTTATGATGAGGACGGACCCCACGCGATTCCGTTTGACCGTTTTGTCGAGGCGGCGTGTGACCAAAGCGACGTCGAGATGAACCAGCATTGGCGCCCCCAATCGACGATCCTGCAGTGGGGGGCGGTCCGGCTGGATTTCATGGGGCGTTTTGAACACATGGCTGCAGACGGCGCGGCACTGCGCGCTTATTTAGGCGCGGAGGCGGACTTGTCCCCCCGGGTGCGCAAATTCTTTCCTTCCCAAGGCACGCAAGACCAATACGACGCTTTCTATACGCCCGATTTATTGCGCATGGTGCGAGAGCGCTGGGCGAAAGACTTTGAGGCCTTTGGCTACGACGCGCCCGCTGATCGAAGTTAGCCTCAAACGCGGCGCCAACCCGCCAATCCCGGGCTGTGTATCGGGCTTAAGCCTCCACCATGGACGCAAACGGACTGTCCGCGAACACGGCGCGCACCTCGGCGGCGTTGGTCAGCAGATCATCGAGCGGTCGTTCATTCATGGGTTCGAATTTAAACCAAGGCCGGCGGTGCGGCACGCCGAGAAAGGCCTGCAGCTCATTGACTTTGTTATGTAAATCAGAATTCAAATCTTCAAACGCCACTTCAAACTGGTCAAGCGCGCCTAATTCCGCTTGGGTCATTTTCATACCGCGGTGATGACGTTGGACGTATTGTAAAGCGTCTTGGGGATCGAGTGCGATAGGCTCATAGAAGGACTCCGGTTCGCCCGCGCGCTTGTACTGCATCGGGTTCCAAATCGCCTTTTCTTGAGCCCGTTTAAGGCTGATATAAGCATTCAATAAATTATTCCTGATCAAAACGATGACTTTGATACTGCGTTGATCAACCAGCCAGTCCCAAAGCTTGCGATGCCCTTCTTCATTTCGACAATGAAAGTGCATGAGCTTAAACCCCGTCACGGCGTGCTCGCGAAGGGCCGCCTCGCTGTAGACGGTGTCATGGAGGTACGCGACAGGGTCTTGATCATCGGACCAGATCGGAAAGTCGCCTAACATTTTGCGCTCCGCGGCCTCCGGATGAAACATCTCGCCCAAGAACCGCATATGCGGATGCTTGTTCAACGTATTGACGAGAAACGTCGATCCCGAACGGCCATGGGTCAAGATCAGGGCGCGGGCGCCGAGCGTTTCGGACATAACAAACCTCAACTCGTTGAAATAAGCTCGTCCCGATACGCGCGCCAACCGAGGTTTGCAAGCAGACTCGCGCGATTGTCGGCGCCTGTTCGAGCGGCTAAACCAGCGCCATGAAGAACCCGCCTTTCGTCTCCATCGTCGTGCCCAGCTTCAAGACCGAAGCCACCATCGCGCGCACGCTGCAGTCTTTGGTGGATCAAGATTACCCGCGGCTCCAGATCATCGTGATCGACGGCGGCAGCCCTGACGGCACAGCGCACGCGGTCGAGCCGTTTTTACCCCATCTCGACGTCTGGCTGAGCGAGCCGGACCGGGGTCAGACCCACGCGCTTAACAAAGGCTTCCGGATCGCAGACGGTGATCTCTACGGCTGGCTCTGCGCGGACGACCAATTGGAGCCCGGAGCGATTTGGCGGCTTGTGGAGGAATTCGCCCGGCGGCCGGAAGCGGATCTGATCACCGGCGGCTGCCGGCGCGATTTCAACGGCGCGTTTGAAGTGATCACAGCCCCCGATCCCCGCTTCGCCGAGCGGCTCGCCTTCGTGAACACGATCGAACAGCCCTCCACCCTTTGGCGGGCCGAATTGCACCACACCGCAGGGCCGCTCGACGAAAGCTACCGTTACGCGATGGATTGGGAGTTCTGGCGGCGTATGCAAGCCAAAGGCGGCGTGTTCCGGAGCGTTCCTGAGGTTTTGTCGACCTATTATTTCTCCGACGACAATCTGACCTCTTCGGGCGGACGCAAAATCGCCGATGAAATGGCGCGGATCATCAAGACTTACGGCCCCTATAACGGCCGGCTGGCGAGGATATACCAGAGCCTTTACAAACGTTTTGATCTGAAAGGGTTTTACGACCCCGACGCGGCCGAGCGTATCTCCGGTTGGCGCCGCGCGTGGCACCATATGGTGTTGCGCTGGCTTTATTGGCGTTACGACCGCGAGACGATCGACGCCTATAACTGGAACTTCTGTTCGCGGCTGGAACGGGGCTTGGGGTGGAGCTAGGCGCGCCCGGCGGGGTGGGGTTTGGGGTTTTCGGCGACCACGGCTTATTCCTGCCCTTAGACGACGGCTTCTACGCGCCCGACCCGAACGCCGACCCGGCGCGGTTTTTGGCCCGGTTTGAGACCATCGCAGCGCAACCGCCCCCGCCGGACACACGGATCTTGCTGGGGCCTCTGTTTGACGCCTTTCCGCGGGCGAGCTTTGTCGATGTCGGCGCTTATGTCGGCGCCGTCTATGTGCCGGCGCTCAAACTGATCGCCGCGCGTGGCGAAGACCGCGCCGCCCTAGCGTTGGAGCCCGGCCCCAGCCGGTCCTTGATCGAGCATAGCCTCAGCGCAAACCGCTTAGCCGGACCGATCAGCGACGCCGCCGCCGGGGTAGTCTCGGGTCCAGTGTTTTTGTGGACGCCCGCGGGCGGCGGGATCGCGGCGCGGTTAGGCGTTCCCCAAGCGCCGACGGCGCCGCGCCAGATTGTCCGCGCCGCGCTGCTGTCTGAGGAATTGAACCGGTTCGGGATTACGGGCGATTTGATCCTGAAAGTGGATGTCGAAGGCGCGGAGGCCGCCGTCTTGGACGGATTACCCAATTGGGACCGCATCCGGGCGGCCCTTCTTGAGGCCTGGCCTGAGGCTTTGCGCGCGGACCATCACGGCCAATCCTTCGCGGAAACGCTGATCGCGCGGTTCGTCGTCTATGACATCGGCGACACCTTGGCGCCGCGTTACGTGCGGCGGCTCGCCACGGTCGAAGCGATGCTGGCCGCCGCCCACGCTCAGCCGCGAGGCAATACGGACCTTCTATTGATCGCCCGCGAAGAGCGCGACGCCCAGGCGGCGGTGGAGGCGCGAGCCGAACCCATCGCGGCCCAAGCGGCGCGGTTTACGGCGCGGTTTTGGTCACGGCCTGGCGCGCCTTGAGCGTGGCCAGTTCCAACAGCGCATGCGCGGCGTCGCGGCGTGTTTTCAAATCGTTTAGCGCATGGGCGGATTTGTCGACGCCGAGCCGGCGGCCCAAAGCCGACCAGCGCGAACGCTCCAGCCCGGCGACAACATTTTTCAGCGCCTCCAACTCGTCGCGCGCCCGAAGCAGTTCATGCGCGCTGAGCTTTTCCAGCACGGCCTCCAGCCGCGCTGCGCTATCGGCCTGGGCTGGGCGGCCTCGCTCCGCCCTGTCTCCAGCGCGCGCTCGGTCTGCGCTAAGAGACGGGCAAGTTCGTTTTGCGCGCTGCGCCCAGCGTCCGCCTCAACCCGCGCCTCAGTAAGCGCGGTGTCCAAACGTTCGCGCTCGCGCTCGCAGTCCGCGAGGGCCGCCTCGGCGGCGTGAACCCGGCTCGTGGCCTCCGTAGCGGTGGCGATCGCGGTTTGCCGGTCTTGGCGCAGCACGACGAGTTCGTCGACCAAGCGCGTTTGCTCCAGGCGCGCGGCGGTCTCCGCGTCGATCATGGCGCGCTCCAGATCCGCCGCATAACGATCCCAATGGGGCTTGGCGGCCTCGAACACGGCGAGTTCGGCTTCGAGGGCTGCGCATTTCTCCTCCCAATCTCGCGCTTCAAATGTCGCCTTGTCACGCGCCGCGGAGGCGGCGTCGAGGTCGTCCAGAAGCGTCCGCAATCGCGCATTCGCCTCCTCGAGCTTAGCCGCGGCGGCCGCGGCCTCAGCTTCAGCACGCGCAATTCGCCCCGCTGCGACCTGGCCGGCGCGCGCCTCTCGGTCGAGCGCGTCACGCAGGCCCGTAACTTCGGCATCGGTCTCGGCTTCACGCGAACGCGCCGCTTCCAACTCGACGCGCAACTGAACCACTTTGTCGGGCCAGGCGACAAAGCCCGAGGTCGGCTCGCCGGTGAACTCCGCCAACTGCGTCCGCGCTTGATCCAACAGCTGCTGCAGCTCGGCCTCGCGCCGGCGCGCGTCGTCAAGCGCCGCGCGCATCTGAGCGTCGCGGTCGGTGGCTTCCGTCAAGCGTCCGCGGGCCCAATCGCACGCCCCGCCGAGTTGCGCGGCCTCTTCGTCGGCGGCCTCCAACAATGCCGCGAACGCCGCTTCCGGCCCGGTGGTCGCGGACACAGCGCGAAATGCCCGCGCGCCCGCCTCCAACGCGGCTTGGGCGCCGTCTTCGGAAAAATCGCCACGCAATTGCGCCAGCCGGCGCACCAGCGCCACGAACCGTTCAACGAGACCCGGATCCGCGCCGGCGCGCGCGCCCCGGGCGCGAGCCTGATGTTCGCCCAAGGCGTCAGCGCTCAATCGGCTGGCGGCCAGCACCGCCGCGCCCCACTTCGCGAGACCCGCGCTGAGCGCCGCGACGTCCCCGGTCAGCGTCGCACTCGGCTCCGCGCCCCCCGGATCCAGCACGGCGCGGGCGGCGGCTAAATCCGCGCCCAAGGCTTTCAGCGGCGGGGTCGCGTTGTCATAGCGCTCCAACCGCGCGCGGAGCGTCTGTCCAGATCGGGCGCGAGCCAAGATGTCATAGGCGCGCAACCGCGCCGTCTCCTCGGCGCGGTCCAGCCGAGCGTTGACCGCCGCGCCGTCGCGCGCGGCGATGACGTTAGTCCCCCAAATTTCGCCATCGGGCTCAAATGGGGTCAGCCGCAGAGCGTGCGGGTCGACCTGGAACACCGAGAGCCCAGCGGTCGTTAATCGGTCGAGGGTCGCATAAGGCGTTCGGTCAAACCGAGCCGCGGCGGCTCGGTCGAGTTCGACCATGAACACCGCTTCGGTCTGGGATAATTGCTCGCCAAGCCCGTCGAGGGCTTCTGGCTCGGCCCCTTCCAGATCGAGCTTCACCAACGCGGGCTCGCGATCAAGGGCGTCGAACACGGTCGCCAGGGTCACCGTCTCCACCCGCAGACGGGCGGCGTCATCACGAGCCGCCAAACCGCCATAGGCGCTGCGCCCGCCCTCGGGCGCATAGAACGCGGCCCGACCCGCGCGCGCGCCCAGAGCGCAAGCTAAGACGGCTTTAGCGGCGGGCGCTTCGGCGAAAGTCTTCTGCAGGGTCGTTGCGGTCGCCGTCGAAGCGTCGAGATTGGCCGCCGCGTAGGGGATCAGCGCCGGGTTCGGCTCCACCGCGAGGATTGGCCCCTCGACGCCCGCAGCTAAAGCGATCGCGGACACCAAACCCGCATGGGCGCCGCCGTCGATCACCGCATCGTCTTTGCGCAGAAACAGATGCAGGAACGCAGCCTCGGCGGCCTCAAACCATCCTTCGCGCAAAAACGCCGCCACAGCGTCCTCGGCGGGATACCACAGCCATCCCGCTTGGGCGGTGAACACCGCCTCTGTGTCAGGATCCAACGCGTCCGGTCGGGGGGACAGATGAAATGAAGCCATAACCCGTATCCGCCCTACCCGCCCGACCGCAAGGTCAGGACGTCCAACAGCCGGGTCGCTTGCGCTTTGGCCCCAGAAAACCCAAACCGCGCACCCAGTCGCACCCTGCCAGACCGGTTCAACGCCACCGCCGCGTCCAAGGCTTGCCCCAAATCGGACTCTAGGCCCCGCAACCGGGTCTCCATCGCCGCGTCCGCGCGCGCCTGCGCAATCGCCTCAGGATCGGTGTCCGGCGCGGCGTAGGCGGCGGCGTGATCGCGCGCATCGGCGATTTCCCGCAAATGATCGGCGGCTTCACGCACCGCCCCCTTCAGCCAAACCAACGTCTCGACTAATTGGCCCAGTGGTTTCGTTGGGCCAATCCCGAACCGCGCGCCGAGCCGGGTCCATCGCGCGTTGAGCGCGCCATTCGCCAAAGCGGCCGCTGTCATGGCCTCCCACCGCGCCCGATCCAAGCGATCCGCAGCGGCCCGAGCGAGCGAGGCTTCCCACGCTAAGCCCTCATGGGCGGCGTCCGCGCGCGCGGTCCATCCCGATAACGCCGCCTCGGCGGTCTCGGCCCGGATTTCGGCCTGGCCAGCGGCTTTCAGCGCGGCCAGCTCGCGCGACCGAGCCGTGGCTAGAGCGCGCTCCAGCGTCGCGCAGCGCTCGGCGAGCGCGTCCGCAGAGGCGGGTATGGGTGCGGGGTGGGTCATGGGCGGTCGAACCTTCCTCGATCAGCCGCCTCTGAGAAAGCGGTCGAGCGTTCAGCGGGGTAGTCGTTTGGTCGGCGATCCGTCAAGGCGCCGCACGCCTTGCCAAGCGCGCCGGGCCATGGCACCCGCAAGCGTCGACCTCGTCAGGGGGGTGATCCGTGACTGCGGCGCCACTGCATCTCAGCGTCATCCTATGCACCTATAACCCACGCGCGGATTTGATCGCGCGGGCGCTTCGCGCGCTCGGCGCCCAGACCTTAGCGCGGCGGCGATGGGAGTTGATCGTCGTCGACAATAACTCAACCCCGGCCCTGGACGCAGATCGCCTTGAGCGCTTAGCGGCGCGGCCGATCCGACTGCTCCGCGAACCGCGTCAGGGCTTAGTGTTCGCCCGCGCCTGCGGAATAGCGGCGGCTCGGGCCAGCGAGATCGTCTTTGTGGACGACGACAACGAGCTTGCGAGCGACTACCTCGACGCAGCGCTGAGGGTTTTTCACGCCGAGCCCGATCTGGGCTGTTTTGGCGGGGTCTGCGAGGGCGCGCTGGAACGGGGTGTCGGGCGCTTAAAGCGCGCCTACCTGCCCCATCTAGGCGTGCGGGAGGTAGGCGACGCGCCCTTGACAGGTTCAGGCGCGGCGTGGGGTCTGCATGAGCCGATCGGCGCGGGTCTGTGCGTGCGCGCCAACGTGGCCGAAGCCTACCGAACGTTTGTGGAAACCGATGCGGGCGCGAGCGGTTTGGGTCGCCAAGGCGCAGCGCTTCTGTCCGGGGAGGACTCGCTGTTTTCACGCATCGCCGATGTTCTAGGCTATGCCGTGGGCTATCGCCCGCAGCTCTTTTTGCGACATCACATTACCGCGCGCCGGCTGACCTATCGGTATTTGGCACGGCTGTTAGAGGGCCACGGCGTGAGCCAAGTGGCGCTGCGTCGACTGGGCGGGGAAACCATCAGCCCGCCGCCGCGCGGCTCGATCTGGCGGAATTTCGGTCACCGCTGGCGAACCGAAGGCCTTGCGAGCGCGTTGGGGCATATTTTTTGGGACCGCGGGTTCGCGCGCGCCGCCGCTCAGACGGCCCAGACGCCGCCCCAAGCGCTCAGCCCGGAGCGATTGGGTCGACGCGCCGCCTAGCGCTGATTCCGACGGATCCGGCGCAGTCGCTCGCCGAACGTCTCGCCTGGCAAGCCGCCGTCCGGCGTCTGAGCGGATCGACGACGGGCGCCGCGGATCGCGCCCTCTTCCCCCGAACCGGTGAACAGCTCGATGCGCACCTCATCGGTGTCCGCGCTTAGGGTCACCGCCACCCCGTCAATCGCGGCGATCCGCCAACCGCCCGAAACGGCGTCGCCAACGCCCACCAGCCGGGCCGACCCCTGCGGATCACTGACGGGGGTCACGCTCACCAAGACCCGATCGCCCCGCGCCATGACCCCGGACAAGCGATCGTCACCGACCACGACCCCCCCCGCCTCAGCACGTGGTTGCGGCCGGTTCGCAACACCGCTGGCTGCTGCACGACCGCCACGTCCGCTGTCCGCCGCTTGAGCGCCAAACGGTTGAAGCCGTCGAAGCGCCTGCGCGGCGGCGGCGGGATCATAATTCGGCACGGTGACCGGCCGCCAGGTCGCCTCGCGCTCATCGAGGGAGCGCTGAGCCGCCGGAGCGCTGAACAACCAACCGCCGCCAAGCCCGATCGCCAAAGCGGCCGCCAGCGCAAGCAGAGCGGGGCTCGGTCGCGTCAAGGCGGTCATGGTTGAGACCGCGGCGGCGCACCGCCCTCCGACCCGACAACCACACCGCCCAAGGCGCGCAATTCATCCGCAGACAAGCCAACTTGACTGCGCGCGCCGCTAGCCGCCGGGTTGCGCGCGGGCGTCGCAGCCCCCGCAGGCGCGGCGGGGGGCGCGACCCCAAGCTGGACCGGGAACGCGATTTCAAGCTCGACGGTGAGCGCGGGCCGGCGCCGGATGTCCAAGCCGCGCACGACGGCGCGCCGATCGTTGGACTCCAAAACCTCCAACAAGCGGATCAACCCGCCCGCAGGCAGACCGCCATTGAGATTGGCCACAATGGCCGCTTGTCCCAAAACCGGTTCCGGCGTCTCGCGCACGTTGAGCCTCGGCCGAACCATGCCCGCGTCCGCGGCCGCTCGCGTCAACCAGGTTTCGATCTCCGCCCGCGCCAGGCCCAGCGTGTCCGCGTACCAGGCGCGGCGTTGCAGATCGATCAGCGCCACCCGGGTCGCTTGACGACGCGCGCCCCAGTCCTCCGCGCCTAAGGACAATTGTTGTTCGTCAAACGCCGCGCGAGCCCGCGTTAACCGATCCTGCGCGGTTCCGGCGGACTGGCTCAAAACCAAAAACAACCAGGCCCACACCAACACGCCGATCGCGATCAGCCCTAGCCGCGCGCGCGGTTCGGCGACTTGGTCTTTCACAGACGTCCAGTGACGACGGGCCTGGGTTAAGGCGTCTGCGACCGCGGTCATGACGAAGTTCCCGGATCGGCGGGCCGCAAGCCTTCCTCCGCCGCCGGCAATCGCGCACGAATGTCGACGGCTCCGGCTTGGCGACTGCGTTCGGCGTTGACGTCGGTGACCCCCTCCAACCCCTCCAAGGTTTGAACCAAACCGACCATGTCGACAGTTTGGGGCCAGACCAGGGTCGTCTCCAACCGTCCGCCGCGAAACCGCCAACTGCGTAAGTCCGCGCCTTGGGGAACCGCGTCCAACACACGGACGAGCAAATCAGCCTGATGCGGATGGCGAGCGATGCGCGCTTCGGCTTCGAGCAGACCCTGTTGGCGCAACGCCGCACGGCGATCGCGCACCCGGGCGGAAACTTCTGCGCCGGCGTTGTCGACCTGCGCCTCCAAGGCGGCGGCCGCCGCGTTCAGTCGGAGCGTTTCGCCGACGCGCCAGGCGATTGGAGCCGTGAGCGCGAACGCCGCGATGACGGCGGCGCGTTTGGCCGGCGCTTGGCGGATCTCGTCCAACAGATCGGCGAACGCGCCCCGTCCGCCCCAGGGGCGATCGGACAGCGCCGGCGCGACCGGCTCCGGGGACGGCGCGGGGCCAAGGCCCGCTGAGCGCAGAAACACTCCCCAATCCTCATCCGAGGGTCGCCGCGGCCAAAACCGGCTCGCGACCAGCGCGCCCTCGCGCCAGACCTGACCGTCAAAGCCTTCGCCCACGCTGACCAGCCGCGCGCCGCCCGGGGCGGGGGGCGCGTGTAAGGCCGTCTCGGGCCAGACCTTGACGCCCTGGGCGTCCAACCCCGCGTCGGCGAGTTGGGCGGCGGCCTTTTGCGCGTCCCAAGACCACGCCACCGCCCATTTCTCCGACCAGCCCATGTGGACCGCGGCGGCCGCAAAGGGCGCTTGACGGCGGGCTTTCAAGGTCAGGGCTTGGCGTTCGCGGCGCTGATCGTCCACGTTTTTTAGCCGCGGCAAGGCGTTGACCCGCAGGGCCGCCCGGCTGAGCACGATCGTGCGCGTGCGCGCGTCCGGCTCGGGGTCAAAAACGCCCTGGCGAGAGAGGAAAACCGCGCGCCGGATCGGGAAGGGAGGGGAGGTCGTCATCAGCCCAAGCTTCTAGCACATCGGTCGAGGCGGGCGCGAGCCGGCGGTCGCGCACCCGAGCCGGCGCGATTGTATCCGAATAATCGACGTCAATGTCTATGCGCCGCCGCACGCCGTCGCCTAAGCGCCAGCTTTCCACCCGAACGCGCCGGGTCGTATCCGTCGTCGGCGTCACATCGGCCCGAAGCGGCGTACCGAGGACGTTCAACGCCTCAGAAAGATCGGCGAACGCGCTGAGGCGCCGTTGGGCGTAAAATCGGGCAAGATCTTCGGATCGCCCGCCAGGCGCGAGCACGCGCAAGACCGCCGGCGGGGCGGCGTTGAGGTTCAACCGACGCGCGCCGGAGACCACCGCCAGATCCGTCAACCCGCCCGGCCGCCAAAACGCCTCCCGATCCCAGCCCAAAGCGCCGCGGGCCTCATCGATCACCGTCAGGCTGCGGCTTGGCGGCGGGGGGCGGCCGGCGCGGGCGTAAGCGGCGGTCTCCGCGCCTCCGGGCCGGGGGGTGTCGGTTTCGTCGATAAAATCGGCCAGAATCGCGCCTAAGCTGGGTTGGTCGGCTGCGGGCGCGCCTAAAGCGCCCGCGAGATCGCGCAGTACCGCCTCCGACGCCCAACGCAAATTGATCAATCCGCCGCGGTCGCGCACGCTCGCGCGCACCGGCGCGCCGGTCCAATCCGCAGCGTAAGGCCGGCCGTCAAAGCGCAACGGGATTGGCACGGCGTCAGGCTCCGGCGTGCGTTCGTTGATCGTGCGCGTCAGGTCGACGCCGCCAGGATTGGCGCCCCCCGCCAGCACATAGAAAATCAGGGTTTCTTCGGCGGAGAGGATCGCCGCCTCCGCAAGCGCGCGATCATTGAGCGGGATGGCGGCGCGCTGCACCCGCGCGGTGGTGCGCGCACCCAGCGCAAAGACCAGCGCCATAGCGGAAATCACGCCCAATACGATCGGCAAAATAAAACCTTGATGCGCCCGCATATCAGGGCCGTCCGCCGAGAATGCGGTCCTCGACCAGGTCTTCGATCCGGCGCACTTGCACGGTGGTGGGCAAAGCGGCGACCAAGGACAGCGCATCCCGCCCCTCCCCCGCGGAAAACGCGACCGCGCGGGGCAACGGATCGACGCGCTCAAAAGACCCGCTGGCGTCGAAACTCGATCGCCATGCGCCGTCGGCGTGAAGGTATTGGAAATCGGGCGCGCCGGGGCCGGACCACCGCGCCAGCGTGATCTCGCCTTCTGCTACGCCTAAGACGAGCGCCCCGCCGTCCGAGGCCGTTCGCGCCGCCAGCCGGCCAATGCGCGCGCCATTGATCCCCGGCGGATTGACGAAATAGGCGGTAAACCCGCTGGCATCGCCTTGAAACACCACCTCATTCGCGGCGCCGGGGCTGATGCGTTCCAGCGTGGCGCGGGCGACGAACAGATCCGCTTTGCGTTCCAGCGTCTCGGCAAGCCGAGGGAATAGCCGCGCGGAGGAGCCCAGCATGCGCGCCACGCCGTCGGTCGCGACGAAAGCGGCCAAAGCCACCACCGCCAGCGCAGCGATGGTTTCCAACAGGGTGAAGCCCGAACGGATGTGGCGGCGAGTTTGGCCCATGGTTTCCCCTAACGCGGGCTAATTGGGGCGGCAAGCGGGCGCGCGGGGTTGCGAAGGCGGGTTTAGCTCGACCGCCGCCAGTGAAAATCGTCCAGGCGCGCGTCATGGGCCCACACTTCGGGCGGCAGGCTCAGCGTTTGGTTGGGGAGGGCCCAAAGGGCGTGGACGCCGGCCTTGTTAAACCAGAGCCGCCAGCTTTGCGATGACGTCGGCGCCCGGGCGGCGAAGGCTTGGCAGGTCAAAACCGCCGCGTTCGCGTTGTGATCGGGATCGCGGACGGAGGCGTAGCGGATGATCTCCACCGCCTGTTCGCGGGCCGCGGTTTCGAGCGCCTGGCAAGCGGCGTAGTCGGTGGTGTGCATCCAGAGCGCGCCGGCGGCGTCAAAGGGCGGCGCAGTCAAGTTAATTGCGGCTTGAGTTTTGACGGGGACGTCGAACGCGGTTTGCTCTGTGGGTTGGGCTGGGAACGGCGTATCCGGCGAGTCGGCGTAAAACAACAGAAGATGAAACGCCGTTTCGATAATCGCGGTTGTTGGTGCTTCGGAGGCGTAGAACACCCCCGGCGTCGGTCCGGCGCGGCGAAATCGCGAGCCGTTTGGATAACAGCCATAGCGAAATGGCGTCATATACAAGTCGTGCAAAGGCGCGCACTCGGGCGGGACCGGCGGTTTGGTCTCCTCAAGGATATCTTCGAGCAAGCGTTGCTCGCCGAGCGTATCCACCAACGCCGCCGTGGCGACGATGTGCTGCGCTTCAACGCATCGCCACAGAATGCGTTCGAACGCACTAGGCTCAGATTGGAGCGCGTCGGGTGTCCAAATAGGCAAGACCATGGATAAGCCCCGAAACCGTTTTGATCTGATCAAGGGAGCAGCCGCCGAGCGCGCGATTGTCGTTGCGCAGCCAAGCGCGCGCCACGTCCGCGTCGCCGCCGGTCACAGCGCTTAAGGCGCGAAACAGCCGAACGAATAAAGCGCCCAGTTCGAACGGTTTTGATCCCGCCTCCAGCCGGAATCGCGCCTGGCGCATGCGCGAGACCGTCGGCGCCGAAAGGCCTAAGATTATCGCGAGATCGCGCCCGGAAATATCGAGCGCGTCCGCGGCCCGAACAACCGCCATGGTCATAACCCGCGCGCGTTCGTCGCTTTCCGCTGTTTGAACTTGACCCATGCAATTACCTTTCCTTTGGAATATAAAATATGCGAAATTTCTAAGGAACACAAAAAGCGGCCGACCGCGCGGTTATCTTGATCCGGCGCGTTCGCGCCGATAGCCCGAACGCCATGCTCGATCTCTCCGTTGCGCCGATCTTGGTGGTGTCCGCTTTGACCCTGCTCGCCATACTCGCCGGCGCGGCGGGAGAGCGGGTCGGCGCGCCGGTTTTGCTGGTGTTCCTAGTTGTCGGCATGCTGGCGGGGCCGGAAGGGTTGGGCGGGCTTCGCTTTGAAAACGTCGAAGCGGCGTATGCGCTTGGCTCCGCCGCTTTGGCGGTCATCCTGTTTGACGGCGGGGCTCGGTCCACACCGTCAGTGTTACGCGCCGGTGCCGGGCCGGGGCTGGCGCTGGGCACGTTAGGCGTGGTGCTGACCGCTGGGTTAGCCGCGCCGGCGGCGAAATACGCGTTCGGGCTCGATTGGGCCTCGGCGCTGCTCATGGGCGCGATCGTCTCAGCCACGGACGCGGCGGCCGTGTTCGCGATTCTGAGCCGTTCGGGCGCCGCCTCGGGCCGGCTGAGCAGCGCGCTGGAGGTGGAATCCGGGGTCAATGACGCCATGGCGGTGGCGCTGACCACGGCTTTGGCGGCCAGCCTCGCCAACGCGGAGGGCGGCTTGCTGACCGCCCTGCTGTGGGCGCCGGTCCAACTCGCCGGCGGGATCGTCGTGGGCGCGTTTGGCGGACGCGCACTGGCGG
Organism: Maricaulaceae bacterium; assembly: GCA_050331475.1. Lineage (GTDB taxonomy): Bacteria > Pseudomonadota > Alphaproteobacteria > Caulobacterales > Maricaulaceae > JBHJGU01. The sequence goes on from JBHJGU010000079.1 coordinate 21,779, forward strand.
GCGTCATGAAAGGCGTGCGCTTGGCGGGCGGGCTTTACGGCTTGCTGGCGCTCGCGGGCGGCTTGTTCGTCTTCGCCCTGGCCCAAAGCGTGAGCGTCAGCGGGTTTCTTGCGGTGTATGTGGCTGGGGTGCAGCTCGCCCGCGCGCGGCTGGCCCCGGATCGCTCGCCCAATGCGTTTCTCGACGGGTTTGCTTGGCTCGCCCAAGTGGGCCTGTTTCTGATGCTGGGGCTGATGGCGGCGCCGTCGCATTTGGCGGGGCTTGCGGGGCCGTCTCTGGGCTTCGCGGTGGCGTTGGCGGTTCTTGCGCGACCGATCGCAGTTTTTGCCTGTCTGGCGCCGTTTGGATGGCGGTTAAGCGAGATTGCATTTGCCGCCTGGGTGGGCTTGCGCGGCGCGACGCCGATCTTCTTGGCCCTGACGCCAGCTTTGTTCGGCGCGCCGAATGCGAGCCTCTATTTCGCCGCCGCAGCGGGCGTGGTGCTCGTCTCCCTAGTGGCGCAGGGCTGGACGGTCGAGGCCGCGGCCCGGCTGTTCGGCTTAGCGCCAAAACCGCCCGACCAGCGCACGGCGCGTCGGGCCGGTTGGGCTCGGCTCGCCGCCATGGGGGCGTGTTTCGCCGCCGGAGGCGCGTATGCGCTGACCAGCGCCGCCCCGCCCCCAGGTTCTGCAACGGTGACTTTGTCGACCCCCGAAACCCTGGCTGAGCTGGCGGTCGCGCTGGAGGAGGCGCCGGTTCAGGTCGCGGGTTTTCCAGCAGGTTTCGCTGAGGCCCCCGCAGAGACCCGCCAAACCGCCTTCGCCGCAGTCGTGCGCGCGGCGTTGGAGCGGGCGAATGCCGAAGCGGCGGCCGAACGAGCGGAGGTTCAAGGCATGGTCCAGTCGCGCGAAGACGGCCGCAGGCTCAGCGTCGCGCAGGATGAGCGCCTGGCTGAACTCGCCCAGATTTACGGCGCCCGGTTTGGCGACATGGAGGACTTGCTGGCCCGCATTGACGCGCTGCCCGCCGCCTTGGGCGTGGCCCAGGCCGCCTTGGCCAGCGGTTGGGGATCCAGCCCCCGCGCGCTCTCCGCCAATGACGTCTTCGGACGGGGCCGCACCTATGAGGACATCGACGCGGCCGCGCGCGATTATTTGCGGTTTCTCAACACCGGGCCCGCCTTTGAAGACTTACGCGCCACGCGCGCCGCTTTGCGGGCTCAGGAGCGCGCGCTCGAGCCACTCACCCTGATCCCGCACCTGCATCCCTACGCCGCGGACGGGCCAACCTATGTGGATCGGGTCACCCGGATCGCGCAAACCCTTGAGGCGGCCGGTTGAACCCGCTAAGCCCGGAGTGACTGAGGAAAGCGCCGCTATGCCTGAACCCGGCCGCCAAGCCCCGCCGTATGATTACGTGTTCGCCACCGGTTTGAACCGGTCAGGCTCCACTTGGGGCTATAACGTGGCGCGACTGCTTCTAGCGGACGCCTGCGGGGCGGAGGCCTATGAATGCGGCTATTTCGGCGAAGGCGACGCGTTCGAAGCCGAGTTAGACCAACGGGTCGGCGAGCGACGCCGCGCATTGATGAAATTTCACATCCCTAGCCCTTTGGCCGTGGACCTAGCGGAGCATGATCGAGCGCGTGCGATCTTCACCTGGCGGCATCCGCTCGCTGCGATCGCTTCGCTGATGGAGATGTTCGACACGCCGTTTGACGATGCGTTGGAATGGGTCGAGCTCGGCCTCACAGCTGGGGAGATTTGGGCGGAGACGGACGCGGTGGTTTTCGTTGCCTTCGATGACCTCACCAGAGCGCCGGAGCGCGAGATTGCGCGGATTGCGGCCGGCCTTGGGGTGTCCGCGAGCGGGCAAACGATCACGCGCATCGCGGAGGCCACGAATTTCTTCAACGCCAAAGCGCACGCCGAACGATTGAAGGGTCGGTCGGACCTGATTGACGCGGGCGAGAGCGCTTATGATCCCGTCACCCTCTTGCATGTGGGCCATGCACGCGAGGGCGCTGAACGGGATTGGCGACAGACGCTGAGCGCGGATCAAGCCGACCGGGCGCGCGGACATTTAAAAACGTGGTTCGCCGCGGACGGGACGTTCGCGCCGGGCGTCTTGGCGCAGACGGGCTAGCCCATGGCCGGCGGCCTACCGCTCGCCGGGGTGCGGGTGCTCGATCTGTCGCGGGTTTTGGCGGGGCCGTTCTGCACCCAGGCGCTCAGCGATCTGGGCGCGGACGTGTTGAAGGTGGAGCGGCCCGGTGTGGGCGACGACACCCGCGCTTGGGGGCCGCCCTTCACCGAACGCCACGGGCCGGACAACCCGGAAAGCGCCTATTACCTCGCGGCCAATCGGGGCAAACGCTCGGTCGTCTTAGACCTGAAAGACCCCGCGGATCTGGCGCGCGCGCGCGCCTGGGCGACGCAAGCTGACGTGGTGGTGGCGAATTTCAAGCCTGGCGCGCTCGAACGGCTGGGGCTCGATTATGCGACCATCGCGCGCGCCAACCCCAAAGTGGTCTATGGCGAGATCACCGGGTTCGGCTTTGACGGGCCGCGCGCCCAAGAACCAGGCTACGATCTGCTGATCCAAGCCCTGTCCGGATTGATGAGCGTCACCGGCCCCGCCGACGGGCCCGGCTATAAGGTTGGCGCGCCGGTTGTGGACTTGTTCACCGGCCTTTACGCCGCAATCGCCATTCTCGGCGCCTTGCGCGCGGCGGAGGCGACGGGCCAGGGCCGGCGGCTCGATCTGGCTTTGTTTGACGCCGCCACGGCCATGCTCGCTAATCAGGCCACGAATTGTCTCGTCTCCGGACAAACGCCGCGGCCCCTGGGCAACGCGCACCCCAGTATTGCGCCTTACGAGCCCCTCCAATGCTCGGACGGCGCAGTCATCGTCGCGTGTGGCAATGACGGGCAATTCCAACGGCTGTGTCAGGCGTTAGCCGCGCCCGCCCTGGCCCAGGACCCACGCTTTGCGCACAACGCCGATCGGGTGGCGAACCGACCTGCGCTTCTCGCCGCGCTGCAAGCTGTGACCTTGCCCATGACCAAAGCGGCGCTCGCCGAGGTTTGCCAAGCGGCGGGCGTGCCCGCGGGACCGATCCAGACGATTGCGGAGGCTTTGGCCGATCCCCAAGCGCGCCATCGTAGGCTGAGCGAAGCCATGCCGGACGACCAGGGCCAGTTAGGGTGGACCCTGCCCGGTCCGCTCGCCCAATTCCGCCGGGAGGCCGGCGCGCCGAGCCGACCGGCGCCGCGGCTGGGTGAAGGGGGCGGCTCAGGGTTCGGCCGCGAAGAGCGCGATTAGCGCGCGGGATTTGACGCGTTGGGCTTCAAGGTCCAGCTATGGTAGGGCGCACGGCGTTCGGTTGCGTGCAAACCGCACAGGGGATGGTTATGGTTCGAAGCGTTTTAAGCGTGTCCGCCGGTCTGTTCGCCGCGGGCGTCGCGATCGCCTCCGTCGCCGGCGTTGATCCGGATCAACCGCTCGATCCAGACCTAACCATTCGGTTGCCCGAGGGCTTTGTCGCCGAGGAGATCCATCCTGGCGTCGGTCCGGCGCGGCATCTGACCGTTCGCGAGAATGGCGACATTCTGATTGCCCGACGCGACGGTCGGATCGTCGGCCTGCGCGATGGCGACGGTGACGGCGTTTATGAAACCGAAGAGCGTCACCGCGCCGCCGTCAGCACGGGGATCGCGATCCGAGACGGGTTTCTTTATTATTCCAATGATGTGAGCGTGCGGCGCGCGCCGCTCAGCGATGCGCTTTTGCCCGATTTCGACGCCGAGACGGTGATTGTTGCGGGCTTTGAGCGCCAACGCGCTCACTCGGACAAAACCTTCGCCTTCGATACTGACGGCGCGCTTTATGTGAATTCCGGCGCGCCCTCGAACGCCTGCCAAGAAGCGGTGCGCACGCCGTTTTCACCGGGCCGGAGCCCTTGCGACGAACTTGAGCGCCAGGGCGGGATTTGGCGCTTCCCCGCCGACCGCACGGGGATGAGCCAAGCGGACGGCGAACGCTACGCCACCGGCGCCCGGAACGCTTTGGCTTTGGCCTGGCATCCGCGCTTTAACGCGCTCTACACCGTGGTCCATGGTCGGGACAGCTTGGACACCCTGTTTCCAGAAACCTATTCGCTGGAGGATCGGGTTGAGCGGCCGGCGGAAGAATTCCACCGGGTCGAGCCAGGCGACGATTTAGGCTGGCCCTACACCTTCTGGGACCCGGTTGATAATGTGCGTCGTCCGGCCCCGGAATATGGCGGCGGTCGCCATGACGTGGACGATACCGGCGACTACAAAACCCCGCTGATCGGTTTCCCCGCGCATTGGGCGCCGAACGGTCTGATGTTCTATCAAGGCGACCAGTTCCCTGCCGACTATCGCGACGGGGCGTTTATCGCCTTCCACGGCTCCTGGAACCGCGCGCCCCAAGGCCAGCGGGGATATCGGATCGTGTTCGTACCCATGGCCGATGGCGCGCCCTCGGGCGATTGGGTGACGTTTGCAGACGGTTTCACCGGTCAGCTGGAGGATATTCGCAGCCCCCGCGACGCCGATCACCGGCCGATGGGGCTGGCGGAAGGACCCGACGGCGCGCTCTATATCGCCGACTCGGTCAAAGGGCGGATTTGGCGGGTGCGATGGGACGGCTAAGGGCGGGGGCCGGGTTCGCGGCGTTGGCCGCGGTTTCCACGTCCGCGTTGGCCGAAGACGCGACGCTGAGCGGGGAAAGCCTCTATTTGCGCCATTGCGCCGCGTGCCACCAGGTTGACGGCTCGGGATCGCCGGACTTTGCGCCGGCCGTCGATGGCTCCACGGTGCTCGCCGCGCCGGTTGACGCCGTGGTGACGTATCTGGAAACGGGTTCAGATAGTGGGGCTTACATCAATAAAATGCCGGGCTTCAGCTATTTGGATCCGGCCGAGCTCACGCGAATCGCGCAGTATGCGGTTCACGCTTTTGCGCCGGAAACAGACTGACGCCGGGCGCAGATTTCCGCTGTTCCAACCGCGCAAACCGAACGCGGTTTTTGCCGTTCTTTTCCCCTTCATCGCGCAATTCACCGCCGCGACAAGACGAAATTGACCGCCACAGGCGGTTAAGACGCTGAAATCGGTTCGCGCCGCCCGGGCGGACTTGTCCCCAACCTTAACGGTCGGCTTCGTCCAAACCTTTCAGGGTGTAACTAAACCGTCAAAAAAGTGTGTTAGTCCGCCCCTGTCGAGGGCTGGGGAGGTCTGGGCGCATTATGCGTCGACGAACGCTCGCCAGTTAGAAACATCGACGACTTGGGATCCTATTGGCAAGAGGGGGCAGCGTATGAACGCGGCATCCAAACTTCGGTTAGCGCTCTTAGCAGGTGCTGCCGTCATAGGCGCGGCGGGTCTCGCCGCCTGCGCTGACACTGAAATCGTTTCTCCGGGCGACCCGAGCGTTCCAGCTCC
>JBHJGU010000080.1:0-21120 GCA_050331475.1 Maricaulaceae bacterium
GAGCCAACCTAATAAAAAACACCCCGAAATGGGCGGTGGGGCGGGCCCGCCGGGCACCGCTTTCGCCCGCTCCGCCACCCGGCGGGGCGGGTTTTTTTGAGTTTAGCCGTAAGACCATTCTCAAACCGCTCTGTCAGACGACAAACAACAATCGCAGGGCGCTAGCTTTTCCAAGGCTCGCCAAAGACGCATGTGTCGGGACCATAGAAAAAACGCGCCGTTTTGATATGCTTTGCAAATGCAAGGCGGGGGCTGTCGGCTATGAGTTCCAAACGGCGCTATAAAGCGTTCATCAGTTACAGTCATAACGATGAACGACACGCGCAACGTTTATTTCGGCGCTTGGAGGGCTATCGCCCGCCGCGAAGAAACGGCGACCCTCGACCCGAGCGTCTCGCGCCAGTTTTTCTCGACACGGCGGAGTTTCCCGCCGCACCGGACTTGCCCGACCGCATTCAGGTCGCGTTAGCCGGCGCCGACGCGCTCATTGTCCTGTGTTCTCCCGCGGCTGCGCAGTCCCACTGGGTGTGCTTGGAAATCGAAACATTCCGAGCGCTGAACCCGACAAAACCGGTGCTGTGCGTTTTGCTCGACGGCGAACCGAACGCCGCCAATCCCGCACTGGAATGTCTACCGGCGCCGCTGCGGCAAGGCCCGGACCCGTTGGCTGCGGACTTCCGCACCCCGGGCGCCAAACGCCGCCTCGCGTTCAAAAAGATCGTGGCCGGCCTAACCGAGATGGACTTAGCGGAGCTCGTGCAGCGCGACGCTCAGCGAAAGTTTCGTAACGTGATGGCCGTCACGGGGCTCGCCACCTTGATGGTCATTACGTTCGCTTACCTGGCGGTCGTTGCAAGCGTGGCTCGTAACGATGCTCGACGGGGCCAAGAGCGGGCGGAGCGGTTAATCGAATTCATGATAAGCGATTTGCGTCAACGCCTTGACGAAGCCGGCCGGCTTGACATCCTTAAGGGTGTTGGTCGGGTGACGGAGAATTATTATTCCAGCCAATCCGCAAAGCGGCTGAGCCCTGAACAAGTGGGGCGCTGGTCGCGCACCGATCACTTAAACGGCGAAATTCTAATCGAAGGCGGCGACGTGGATGAGGCGGAGGCCCCGCTTCTCGCCGCTTATGAGCGAACCGCGCGCGTTCTGGCGCAAGAACCGAACAAAGCGGACCAGATTTGGGCGCACGCCCAAAGCACGTTCTGGTTGGGCGAACAAGCCTTCCGTGGCAACGCCTATGCGGAGGCGGAAGATTTTTGGAACGAATACAACGCGCTCGCGGACCAACTCATCGCCCTTGAGCCGAAGAACTCGAAGTATCTGGTCGAACAGGCGCACGCGCGGCTCAATCGCGGCGCCGTGCTCCTCAGCTCCGGTCAGGACCCACTCAAAGCTTTGGCTGCGTTTCAAAGCGCCCTTGAGGGTCACCAGGCCGCCTGGGCGATTACCGGCCCGTCTCGCGAAGCGCGGATCGACATCGCCAACACCCATGCTTGGATCGCCCGGGCGTTCGTCGCCGCGCAAGGGCTGGCCGACGCCGAAGATCATCGGCGACGCCAGTTGCAAATTCTTGCGCCTTTGAACGCCAAAGCCGATATCGATTACCGGGCCCTCTATGAAGAACTTAAATCTCGCATCGAGTTGCGTCGCATTCGAGAGTTACGCGGAACGGAAACCGACGCAGAAACAGTTTTCCGCAACAATCTTCGAATTGCACGACAACTTATATTCCACGAGCCGTTAAATTTCTACTGGAATCGAATGGGATTAGGTGAGCTTACGGACTTTATAGATCACTATTGGGCCTCTGGCATACTGGCAGACAAGCTATCATATTTTGAGGCGTACAACCCTATTATAGACGCCTGGATGACATTTCAAAAAGACACGGACGCTTGGACGCTGCTGAATTTGCAGGTGGCGTCAGCGCAGCTTCAGTTCGCGCAAGGCCGCGACGCCAAATCCGGCGCATATCTGAATGATGTCCTCACAACCTGGTCGACACGCGCGCCAAGTCCTGACGGGCTTGTTCGCATGGTTCGGGCCGCCGAAGTCGCCAAATTGGTTTCCCGCAATCTCGGGGATCCGGCTTTATACGACCGATACGCTCGAATTCTCGACCATCATGCCGATGCGTTGACCGATGCGCTCGATGTCCGCGACCAAACGCGGCTGCAACGCGCGGCGCAAGACATCACCGTTTCCGTCACCCCTTAATGCGCTCAAAACTCGAAAGGTCACCAGTATGGCAATAAACGCACCGATCAAAGTGATCGCCTTAGGATTTGAGGACGGCGACTTATCGGTCGCCACCTTAACCAGCCCGGAGTCTGTTTCCGCCAGCGGTGTCGGCGACGTTGTCAGCCGGCTCGACGCCAGCTTAGCCGCCGGTCTGCCATTGAATGATCTCGGCCAAGCCTTGTCGGGCTTTCAAGTCGTTCAACCGGCGCCGCTCGACCTTGTGTGTAATGGCCCTTGCAACATTGTTTATTGGCTACACTTTAAGAATTGGCGTTTTTGCGCGGTTGGCTATCGGGTCAAATACGGTGACCCGCGGGTTTTGGTGAACATCCGAACCCAAGGCGCGACGAGCAATGCCTTGGCCTGCGATAACTTATTCTATCGCACAAAGGTGGATGACGTCGCCGTTGACACGGGCGTGGAACTCGATCTCATGACCGAATTGGTCGGTTTGCCGTCTCCGATCGGATCGCCGCAACGCGCCGTGCCGATCACGATCGATCCCGGCACCAAAAACGAAGGTCATGAGGAGCCGCCCGCGACCCCGCCGGACTTCACGCCGGGCTAAGGGCACCGTCGACTGACTTGAATGCGCGGGCGGTCCTTGCGGGCCGCCCGTTTCTTTTGCGCCCATCTGTCGAAATCCGACCGTCACGCCTAAACTCGCGATGATGGAGACGATCGACAAACTCTTGCAAAACGGCGAACTGCTGAGCGCTTATGACGCCGCCATCTTGGCTGCGCGCGCCGCGCCAGAGGACTGGCGACCCGCGCATCGGGCCGTTTTAGCGCTCGCGCGGGCGGGAGCGACCGATCGCGGCACCGAGCTGTTCACCACCCTCGGTTTGAACCGTTTCGAACACGAAGAGGACGTCTTGTGTTTGCTGGGACGTCTTCATAAAGACAGCGCCTTTCAGGGTCCGCCAAGCGAGCGTCGTGCGCGACTGCGCATGGCCGCGCGCTGTTATCTCCAGGCGTTTCGGATCACCGGCGGGTTTTATCCGGCGATCAACACCGCCACCCTGCTGCGCTTAATCGACCGCGTCGCCGCCGCAACGGTCATGGCGCATCGGGTTCTTGACGCGTTGACGCTAGCGGACCCAACGAGCCCGGCGACGCGGTATTACCAGACCGTCAGCCGCGCTGAGGCGTTGATCATTTTGGAACGCTTCTCTGAAGCGCAAGCGGTGTTCGCCAAGGCGATCGCGCACCATCCAGCGAACTACACCGCACATGCCGCCAGTCTTCGACAATTCGAGCGCATTTTACGCGCCCAATCAGCGCCGATCGACTGGCTCGATGCGTTTCGTCCCCCCGCCGTTGCGCATTATGCGGGCCGAATATTCAACGCGCCCGAGGGTGCGGACGGACAACACCTGGCGCTGGACTTGGCCGAAACGGTCCGCCGCGAGCGGATCGGCTTCGCCTTCGGCGCGCTGGCTGCGGGTGCGGACATACTGATCGCTCAAGCGGTGTTAGACGCGGGCGGAGAACTGAACCTGGTTTTGCCCCAACCGGAGGCGGACTTCATCGCCCTCTCGGTCGCGCCCTATGGCGAAGACTGGGTGAACCGGTATGACTGGTGTCGCCGACGCGCAGCGAGCTTGCGAACAGCGACGGACGGTGCGGACCAGTTCGATCCGCTCGCGGTTAATTTGGCCTCCGATATCGCCATGGGCATGACCCGTTTAAGGGCCAACGCGATCGCTTCGAAGCCGTTGCAAGTGCTTGTGGTCGACGACGTCTCTGCGAGCGGCGCAGTGATGGGCGCGCACCGGGACCACGCGGTTTGGTCGCATCTCGACCTACCGACTCATCTTGTTCGGACGCCCGCGCCAAAGGCGCAAGCACGACTTGTCCGACAAGCGCCGCAACCCCGCTTTCCACGGGTCACCAAAGCGATGATCTTCGCAGACGTTCGCGGCTTTGGACAACTCAGCGATCGCCAGATCGGACCCTTCTATGACCATGTGCTCGCCGCGCTCGCCAAGGTGGTGCGCGCTTTGGGCCCGGCCGCGCAATGCGTCAACACCTGGGGCGACGGCGTATTCCTGGCGTTCGAAGATCCGGTGCAGGCGGCGCGGACCGCGTTGCGCCTACAGTCCGCGTTCCAGGCGGTCGACCTCGCATCAGCCGGACTGCCGGATCATTTAGCCTTGCGCGTCGGCGGCCATGTGGGGGTGACCCACCTGATCCCGGACCCTTATCTGGACCGGGAGACCTTGTTGGGCGCGCCGGTCGTGCTCGCCTCGCGCATCGAACCGCAAACCCCGCCAGGCGCGGTTTATGTCAGTGAGACCTTCGCGTGTTTGTTAGCGAGCCGGCCCGAGGGCGCACAATTCCGCTGCGATTATGTCGGCCAAGCGAAATTGCGCAAACACGCGGGCGATGTGCGCTTGTTTTCTCTGCGTGCGCGCGCCGCCCGCTTAGGATTGCGGATCCCTACAGCATCGCCGTAAGCTTATCCGGCGCGAGAACGACGATCTGGTCATCGGTGCGGATAATCAATCCGCGCCGGGCCAGGTCATTGACAGTGCGCGAGGCGGTCTCTCGGGTAACGTTCACGCGCGCGGCCAAGGCGATGAGCGGTGGCGCGGGCTTGATCACCCACTCGTCCGACGCGCGGCCTTCGACCGGTTTGGCCAAGCGCAGCAATTCCGCATACACCCGGCCGGGGGAGGACAAAGCGGAGAGTTCAAACATGCGCCGAGAGGTTTCCGATAACCGCGCCGCCAAAATCGCGGCAATGTCGCGCGCGAACGCGCCGTTTTCCGCCATCACGGCCGTGAAGGCCGAGGACGTCAGGCGCGCAACGGCCATCGGCGTTTCCGCCACCACATTCGAAGTCCGCCCGGTTCCCGTTAAAGCCGCGATCTCGCCAAACATTTCGCCCTCGCGGATGTCGCCGAGACGGATTTCATGGCCGTTTTCGGAAAACAAGACCGCGCGGCCCGCGCCCTCCAGCACCAAAAAGACGTCGCGGCCCTCTTGGGTCTCGTTGATGACGATGGCGCCGACGTCAAACCGAAGAAACCGAGACACCTGAGCCAGCGATTCCGCAGCGGCGGGAAAATGTCGTTTCAAACCGGTCAAAAGCGCTTGCGCCTCGGTGTTCGACATTCCAACGACCCTTAATCGCCCGCGCCCGCTGCGCCGGGCGGGTAAAGACCCGACACTCGCGCAACCAAAACCTTAGCGATGTTCTTAATCACCGTCATTGGAATATTGTCGCGGGCTATCCAATCATTGAACACCGCAAACGACTTACGCGAGAGATTAGTTCTGTATCCGTTTTGCGCTTTTAAATATCTTGGATTATCTTCTATCTTTATACAGCTTGTTATAAATAAACTATGAAGATTGTATTATTATTTTATACACGTCAATTAAGTCACGCTAAACAATCATGTGCGACCGAAATTGTTATTTACTGTCACCGTATTGCGTAAAACTGTTGGAAGCGCGCAATCTATCACCGTGCGGCAACGACGGACGGCTCTAACCGCGGGAATCGGCATTCGACGCCGCGCGCCAATCCTCCGTGTCTGGGGGAATCTCCAGGCGGACATGGCGACATTATGAAGCCCATAGACACGGCGTTTGGATTTCGCAACGGTGCGAACTGGGGTGTTCAAGACGTCTTCTGCTGGGGAATTGCACACATGGTCATTGATTTAAGACGCTTTGTTGGTCTTGCGGTCATCGGGTTTACCGCCTGCGGGCCGCAGAATCCGTCCAATACTGCGACGGAGCAAAGAGCGACAGCGGCAAATCCGACACAAGAGGGCGAAGCGTTAGACGCGGGACGCGCCTCGACATCAGGCGGCTCGTTGATCCCGTTCGAGACGTTCACCTTGGAAAACGGGCTCGACGTCATCTTCCATATCGACCGATCGGATCCGGTGGTCGCCATTAATCTCGCCGCCCATGTCGGTTCGGCGCGCGAACGCCCCGGACGGACAGGTTTTGCGCACTTGTTTGAGCATTTGCTGTTTTTGGACTCCGAAAATCTGGGCTATGGCGGCTTGGATGCAATGAACACCCGTATTGGCGGCGAGGGGACAAACGGCTTCACGACGCAAGATATGACCCAATACTTTCAGGCGGTTCCAAAAGACGCTTTGGAAAAAGTGGTCTGGGCGGAAGCCGACAAGCTTGGATTTTTCATCAAAACCGTCACTCAGCCGGTCTTGGACAATGAGCGCCAGGTCGTCAAAAACGAAAAACGCCAACGCGTTGATAACCAGCCGTTTGGACACAATTTCGAGGTGATAAGCCGCGCGATGTACCCCGCCGATCACCCCTATTCCTGGCAGGTGATCGGGTCCCTAGCTGACCTGGACGCAGCCACCCTGGATGACGTTAAAGCGTTTTACCGGCGCTGGTACGTCCCTAACAATGTGACGATGACGCTAAGCGGCGACTTCGACCCCGCCCAAGGCCGAGACCTCATAGAGCGATATTTTGGAGAGATCCCGCGCGGGGATCCGATTGAACCGCTCAAACCGCGTCCCGCACGGTTGGAGACCACGGTCTCGCTTTATCATGAGGACAGCTTCGCCACCGTGCCGCGCCTAACCCTAGCCTGGCCGGCGGTGGAGCAGACCCACCCTGACGCCGCCGCGTTGGCCATTCTTTCTGAATATCTCACCGATGGTAAGCGCGCGCCGCTGAACGAAATCCTCATCGACGAGATGCAACTGACGTCATCGGCGTCGACGTTTTTTGCCGAAGCCGAATTGGCGGGCGAGTTTTACCTGATCGTCGATGCTAAAGCCGGCCAAGATCTGAACGCAGTGAAAAGCGGCGTCGAACGGGCCTTCGAACGCTTCATGGACAATGGCTTATCTCAAGCAGATTTGGATCGCATCAAAGCGGGCTTGGAAGTCGATCTCTACAATCAAATCCAGAGTGCGTTGGGCAAGGCCATCCAATTGGGCGAGAGCAACACCTTAGCGAACGATCCCGGTTTTCTGGACACGACCGTGGCGCGATTGCAGGCCGTGACGTCGGAGGACGTGATGCGGGTCTTTGAAACTTACCTGTACGAGCAAGCACATATCGCGACGAGCTTCGTGCCCAAAGGCGAACGCGATTTGATCCTTGAGGGGGCTGAACCCGCGGACGTGCTTGAAGAAACCTTTGCGGGCGGGTCGGGTGCGCCCGTGGATTTCGATCCCACCGCACGCACATTCGAGCCCACGCCGTCCAGCTTCGATCGATCGGTCGAACCGGATTTTGGAGCCCCCTACACCCTGCCTCAGCCCGAGGTGTGGCGGACGCAGCTCGGCAATGGCGTTGAGGTTTATGGCGTTGACAGTCGCGAGACACCGCTTGTGCGCTTTTCTTTGCGCATCGCGGCGGGGCGCGATCGCGGGTTCCCGGCCGCGCCCGCCATCCCCGCCCTGACCGCGGATATCTTGCAGAAGGGCGTGGCCAGTAAGACCACGGCGGAATTGGAGGACGCCATCAAAGCGCTCGGTTCGACGATATCCCTGTCGGTCGGGCCCTTCGACATGGAGGTGCGCGGGGCAGCCCTTGAGCGAAATTTTGCGAAGACCATTGCCCTTGTCGAGGAGATTTTGCTCGAACCGCGCTGGGATGAAGACGAGTTCGCACTGTTAATCCAACGTCGTTCCGATGAAATTGACCAGCAAGCCGCCAATCCGACGGCAATCGCCCTGCGCGAGGTGGCCGAGTTGGCCTATGGCGCCGATCACGTGCTGGGCTATCAAACCTATGGCCGCAAAGACGCTTTGGCGGCGGTGTCCATCGATGATCTTAAAGCGTTTTATCAGGCTTATGTCCGGCCGACCGGAGCCAGCTTGCGGATCGCCGGAGCCGTCGACGCGGACACCGTGCAAGCCGCTTTTCAAGGGCTCTCCGAGCGGTGGACGAACGAAAGCGCGCCCGCGGAACCCTTAGCGCCCGCCCGCGCCGTCACCGACAGCGCGGTATTCATTTACGACGTACCGGGGGCTAAGCAATCGGTCATCCTCGCCGAACGGCCATCGCTAAGCGCAAAACATCCCGATTATCCGCTTGCTGAGGCGATGAATTTCTTCCTTGGCGGCATTTACACCTCGCAATTGAACACCGAGCTCCGGGTCAATCGCGGCTATACCTATGGCGTTCAGTCGTTCTTTGACACGTTCGCCGATCGTGGGCGGTTTCGTGTGTTTACCTCAGTGCGCTCCGACGTCACATTGGAGTCGCTGAAGCTGATCCGAGACATCCTTGCCGATTACGGGCCGGGCTTCACGACAAGCGATCTTGAGACGTTGAAAACAGCCCTCCTGCGCGGCCAAGCTCTGAATAACGAGACCCTTAGCGCTAAGCTTGGTTATCTCGAAGCGATTGCGGATTACGGCTATCCAGCAGACTTCCAGGCGCGTAACGCCGAGGCGATCGAGGCCATGACCTTGGATGATTTCAAGCGATTGGCGCAGGCTTACCTTCGCCCCGAGGCGATGCGCTGGATCGTGGTGGGCGATGCGGAAAGTCAGGCCAAACGGCTTACGGAGCTGGGCTTCGGCGAACCGGTCCTGCTTGCCGCGGACTAACGCTTGGCGACGTCTAACACCGCATGCACAGCGTGGTCGTCGACGTTGGAGACGAACAATACGCCGATCCAAGAGGCGTGAAACAACACCGATCCCAGCGCGATCGCGGACAGGCTGGCGATCAAGGTGATCCCCAGCACGGTCATCACGCTAAGGGCGCCATAAACCAGCCGGAGCGCGGCGGCGTCTTCCTGCCCGATCCGCAAGCCCACAAAGGCGAGAACCGGAGAGACGAGCAAGCTCTTAATCGCCGCCATGCCCACCAAAAGCCGTGCGAGATCCGGGTCAGCGAGGAATTTCGCTTGCGGCTCGGTCACCGCCAGGGTGGCGAACACCACCGCGACGAGCCCGCCCGCCCAGATGAGCCGTCGCCACACCCCCGCTAAGGGTCGGGTCTGAAGTTTTCCGGAGAGGATTTCGATATGCGCCATGATTAAAGGCTACCTCAAAAACCGCATGTTGGCCAAGAGCGCCCGCCGTCACCTCCGTTCGCGACCCTCGCATGTCACATGAACGATTTGGGCGCGGGGCTAAACCTGCGTCGCCGCCCCCGAACGCCCCTTCGACCTCGAGCGCAGCAAACCCGCAGTGATGAGCGAGACCAAAACGCCCACCGGGACGATCTCGGTGAGGGTGATCAGCATGCGGGTGAGCGGATTGGCGTAGAGCGCGCGAAACTGCTCCACCTGTTGGGCCCGCTGTGCGCGTTGCGCGTCGGATAACCCGGCCGCGTTCAGGCTGTCCGCCGCATACGCATCATAAAACTGGTAGTCGGTGGCGAACAAATACGCCTCCCAGACCGCCACATAAGCCAAGCTGGCGAAACCGGTCATGACCAGACCCAGGCCCAAGGCCGGCCAAAACCCGATGACGCCGCCGCAATCGGTGTCCCGATGCCGCCGGACGCCCACATAGATCAGCGATAACGCGAGCAGCATGATGAGATAGCCGACCCATTGGCTGCCGATCCCCGCAAGCTCCAACCCCGCGACCATGGACACAATGATAATTAACCCGGCGGTTATTCCGTAAAGCGCACCGCATCTAAGCGTTGGGTTCCCGCGCACGCTGACCTCCTTTGTGCTGCATGACGGGCGCACTCTGCCGCGTTTCCGCGGCGGCGACAGGGGCGATTTCGTCAATGACCGCCGCCTCACCCGTTTGGGCGAGGGCGATCACCCGATCAGGCGATGGGCTTGCGCGGCGGCCACCGCTTGGGTGCGGTTCGCAGCCCCGAGCTTGCGGAACACGCCGCGGGCGTGGGTCTTGACCGTGTTAGGCGACACCGCCAGCCGGCGCGCGATCGCCTTGTTGGTCAGCCCTTGGGCGAGGAGCGCGAGCACCGCCATTTCCCGCTCGGTCAGCCCCAGAGCGTCCGCCGTCGCGCGATTGAGATCCCGCAACCCTGGGCGGCGATAAAGCTGGCGACCCACCCAGACGCCGAGGGCCAAAAAGCCGGCGCCGGCGAGGCCGAGGCCCAATTCCAGAGCATAAGCGCGCGCGCTCACCCGGTAATCGAGCCATTGCAAAGCGAATGCGCCCAGCGCCAAAGCCAGACCATAGCCGGCCCAGCGCAGCAGCGATTTGCGTGGTCCAGCCATGTCGCCCCAACCTGCACCCCGAAACCCATCGCGTGTCGACGAGCTTAGCGCGTTATCTTTGGGCCTGTAAGGTTTCACCAAACCGCAAATTTTGTGACCGGGACGATGGTGTGGCTGTCTGGCCGCAGCCCGCCGAACGCATCAGGGATTGACCGGCGGGGAAGGCGCCAACAGGGTCCAATCACCTATTCGGTGTTGCCATCGGCGAGTCTTTTAGAACAGAAAAAATCTGGAGTGGGTGATGAGAACCGTCCGACTTTATCAAAATAACGAAGATTTCAATACATTAAAATAACATATGCTGTAATTTGGCGATCGTAGCTTTGTGTCACAAGACAACATAGAGTGCATTCCTGTGATGATTGGGTTGAACGCAATTCAATCCGGGCACGGTCAACCTAATATTAAGACCGGATAGCGTCCTCGATATCAGCATGCAAAATACCGCGCAGCACTTCCCGGGACTGAACACCTAGCTGAGCGGGCTTAACCCACGCAACAGTCGGGGCAAATCGCCAACCGACCCGCCCGCTTCACGCATAAAGAACCGGCGGAGAGGCGGGGCCGCGTCCACCGCCGCCATGCCGAGGTTACGGGCCAAGCGCAGGGGCGCCCAATCATTAGAGAACAAGCGGTTGAACACATCGGTGCCCACCGCGAGCACCGTATTGTCGAACCGTCGCCAGGTTTGATAGCGCTTGAGCACGTCTTCACGGCCGGGATCGAGGCCGAGCGCGCGCGCCTCGCCTAACACCTCCGCCAAGGCGGCCGTGTCCCTGAGCCCCATATTGAAGCCTTGGCCAGCGATCGGGTGGATGGCGTGGGCGGCGTCGCCCACCAGCACCGTACGGTCAGCCACATAGCTTTGGGCCAGCTGTAAGCCTAGGGGATAGGTCCAGCGCGGCCCGTCCAAAGCGATCGCGCCATAAAGATCACCGATCCGCAGCCCTAACTCTTGCAGGAACAGATCATCATCCGCCTGAGCGAGCGCGGCGGCGATATCTTTGCGCTCTGTCCACACGATGTTCGCGCGCCGCCCCGGCAGAGGCAGGATCGCCAAAGGCCCAGAGGGCAAAAACGCTTCGTGGGCCACGCCTTCTGGGTCGTGGTCGAATTGTACCGTGGCGACGATCCCGGCTTGGTCATAGGCCCAGCCCACGACGTCGACGCTGACTTGATTGCGGACAAAAGAATTCCGACCGTCCGCGCCGACAACCAGACGAGCCATGAGCCATCGGCCGTCTTGCAGTCGCACGTCAATGCGCTCCGCGCCCGTGTCCAATTGGGCGACCTCAGCCGGCGCAATGCGGGTCACGCCTGCGGTCGCATCCGCAGTCTTGAGCAAAGCTTGGCGGATATGGCGGTTTTCCGCCATCCAGCCCAGCGGTTCGCCCGCCTCGCCCGGAGCGATCTCGCGGCGGTCGAAATGCAGGCTCAAGAGCGCGGGTCCGCCTTGACGGGCGCGACCGCCCGGACGGCCGTCACTCACCAGGATATGCTCAATCCGCTGAACCCGGTCCTGCAAAGCGTCCGCCACGCCCAGCGCTTCGAGCATGCGATAGCTGGAAAACGCTAAGGCTGAGGCGCGACCGTCAAAGGCGGCCTCCGTTTGCGCGGTGTCGCTAAGCGCGTCGATCACCGCAGTCTCCAGCCCCGCGGCCGCACACGCCAATCCGGCGGTCAGACCGTTCAGCCCACCGCCCACAATCATCACGTCGAATTCGGTCTTTTCCACCATGCCCGCGAAGCTAGCGCGGATGCGCGCTGTCGCCAACGTATGCTGCACGCGCGAAAGGCGCCTTGACGTGATCGCACAAGCCGCCCTCAGATGGGGGAGGGGTTATCGGGGAGCTTGCAAATGAGACGGAACGGGATCGCTTTCGGCGTGGCGTTAGGCTTGGGCGGCGCAAGCGCGAGCGCGCAAGAGGCGGACCTGGCGTCTCGGTTAACCGCGCTCGAAGCGGAACTCGCTCAGGCCCAGGCCGTGTCGGCCTATGTGGACAACACCTTCTTGTTTCTGGTTTCCGGCATGGTGGTCATGTTCATGGCCGCGGGGTTTTGCATGCTCGAGGCGGGATTGGTTCGCCAAAAAAACGCGGCCACGATCTGCCTAAAAAACATCTCGCTTTACGCCCTCGCCGGGCTCGCCTTTTACCTTTGCGGCTATGAGTTGATGTATGGCGGTCAAACGCCGTTTTTTGGCGTCCCCGGACCCTGGGCCCCCTCGGACAGTTTAGACACGGGCTACGCCTCGGCCTCGGACTGGTTTTTCCAGATGGTGTTTGTCGCCACCGCCGCCTCGGTCGTCTCCGGCGCTTTGGCCGAGCGGATCAAGCTATGGCCCTTCTTGATCTTCGTGGTGTTGCTGTGCGGGCTGATCTACCCGATCCAAGGGGCGTGGAAATGGGGCGGCGGTTGGCTCGACGCGCTGGGCTTCCAAGATTTTGCGGGCTCCACCTTGGTGCACTCCACTGGCGGTTGGGCGGCGTTGACGGGAGCGATCCTCTTGGGTCCGCGCACGGGCAAATTCGACGCCCAAGGCCGGGTGCGGGCCATGCCGGGCTCCAACCTGCCTTTAGCGGCTTTAGGAACCTTTGTTTTATGGATGGGGTGGTTCGGCTTTAACGGCGGATCGCAATTGGCGCTTGGCACCGAGGCGGACGCCAACGCGGTGGCGATGATTTTCGCCAATACCAACACAGCGGCCGCTGCGGGCGTTGTCGCCGCCATGGCCTTGTCCCAGGTTCGGTATGGCAAGGTTGACCTAACACTGGCGCTGAACGGCGCCATCGGTGGTTTGGTGTCGATCACCGCAGGCCCGCTCGACCCCGCGCTGTGGCAAGCGATGATCATCGGGGGCCTTGGGGGGATCTTAGTGGTGCTCGTAGTGCCACTATTGGACCGTTTGCGGATCGACGATGTGGTCGGCGCGATCGCCGCCCATCTCGCTTGCGGGATTTGGGGGACATTGGCGGTCGCCTGGACCACCCAAGCCGAGGGGCTGGGGCCACTGAGCCAATTGGGCGTCCAAGCGTTGGGGGTTCTCGCCATTGGACTGTTTGTCAGCATAGCCAGCGCGCTGATTTGGTTGGCCTTGAAAGCCAGCTTCGGTATCCGCGCCAGCCAAGAGGACGAATACCAAGGGTTGGACATCGCCGAATGCGGACTGGAGGCCTATCCTGAGTTTTCCGTGTCCGGGAAAGCGCGTTAACGTGCGTTAACGGTTTATCGAGGGTTAAGGCCTAGGAATACGGGGTTGAGCCTACCGTAGCGCCGTGAGGACCCCCCATGACTGACGCCGTCGACCCCAGTTCCGAACCTTCGGTTTGGATGCGCGCGCGTCGCATCAGTCTGGGTTTTGTCGTCTTCGCCATCGCCGGCTGCGGGCTCGGATGTTTAATGACGTTTTCGGCGCTGGACCCCAGCTGGAACGCCGCCGCCGACGGCCCCATCCAGAACCTCTTCGGAGGCGTCGGCGCGGTGGCCGCCGATCTGCTTCTGCAAAGCTTAGGCTGGGGCGCGGGCGCGGCGGTGGCCGGCGCGGCGTTATTCGGCGCTTTGGTGGTCACCCGCGCGAGCGCACAAGCCCCTCAGAAACTCCTCAGCCGGTTTCTGGCCTTGCTGGCCGGCGCAACGGCGCTGTGCATGATTGTCGCGGCCCTGCCCATCCCTCGGACATGGCCCTTTGCGTCCGGTTTAGGCGGCGTGCTGGGAGACATGCTTTACGCGCCCGCGGTTGAGGGTCTGGCGCGCTTAGGAGCGCCGGGGGCACGCGCATGGGTGAATGGGCTCGGTTTGATCATCATCATCGCGTGCGCGGTTTACGCGTTTCAGCTACGGTGGCGCCATGCGGCCGAGGCTGCGGAGACCGCGAAAACCGCGCTCAGTCATGTAGCCACAACCCTGTTCCGGGATCCCACGACCGATCGCGCCACCGACCGAGACGACCCGCAAGATGAGGCGGACACGCCGGTGGCGGTGGCCCCGAAACCGCGCTCAAAACCCAAAGCCAAGGCGAAAAAGCGCGAAAAACCGCGCATTCCCCCGCTTGAGGATGACCTCGACGCACCACCTATAGCGATCCGCGCCCCGGAGGCCCGGAAGAACCGCGCCCACGCCCGATCGGCGCCGCCACACCAAGACGATCTCCCGTTTGACGCCGCGGCCCCTTACGAGCCGCCCAGCGTGGGGCTTTTGGCGAAGCCGCGCACCCGCATTGGCGAAGTGGACGGGGAGATGCTGCAACGCTCCGGCCAACGGCTGATGGACGTGTGCCACGATTTCGGCGTCAAAGGCGAGGTCAAACAAATCCGCCCCGGACCCGTTGTGACGCTTTACGAATTCGAGCCGGCGCCTGGGGTGAAATCCGCCCGGGTGATCAATTTGGCCGATGATGTGGCCCGGTCTATGAGCGCGGCCTCCGCGCGCATCGCCGTGGTGCCCGGACGCAATGCGTTAGGCGTAGAGTTACCCAATCGCCGCCGTGAAACGGTTTATTTGCGCAGCCTTTACGAAGCCGATGAGTTCGTCGACACCCGCGCCGATCTGCCGTTAGCCTTGGGCGAAACCATCGATGGCGAACCGTTCATCGCCGACCTCGCGCGGATGCCGCATCTGCTGATCGCGGGCACGACGGGTTCGGGCAAGTCCGTCGGCGTCAACGCGATGATCCTGTCTCTGCTCTATCGGCTGACCCCTGAGCAGTGCAAATTCATCATGATCGACCCGAAAATGTTGGAGCTGTCGATCTATGACGGCATTCCGCATTTGCTGTCCCCCGTGGTCACCGATCCGAAAAAAGCCGTCACGGCGCTGAAATGGACCGTCAAGGAGATGGAGGCGCGTTATCGGAAAATGTCCAAGCTGGGGGTGCGCAACATCGCGGGCTACAACGCGCGGGTCGCCGAAGCCGCCGCCAATGGCGAGACCTTGGAGCGCAAGGTCCAGACCGGCTATGATGAGATGACCGGCAAGCCGCTTTATGAATCAGAGCTTTTGCCGCTTGATCCGATGCCGTTTATCGTCGTGGTGATCGACGAGATGGCGGATCTGATGATCGTGGCGGGCAAGGAGATTGAAGGCGCGGTCCAGCGCCTGGCTCAGATGGCGCGGGCGGCCGGCATCCATCTGAACACCGCGACCCAGCGACCGTCGGTCGACGTCATCACCGGCACCATCAAAGCGAACTTCCCCACACGCATCAGCTTCCAAGTCACCTCGAAAATCGACAGCCGCACCATTCTGGGTGAACAGGGCGGGGAGCAATTGCTCGGCCAGGGCGACATGCTCTATCGCGCCGCGGGCGGGCGCATTCGCCGGCTGCACGGCGCGTTCGTCTCAGATGCGGAGGTCGAAGCGATCGCCAATCATCTGCGCGACCAAGGCCAGCCTGATTATCTCGACGACGTCACCCGCGATGATGACGAGGGCGGCGGGGAGGCTGCGCTCATGGACAGCGACGTGGAGGCGAGCCTCTATGATCAGGCGGTCGCCATCGTCACCCGCGACCGCAAGGCGTCCACGAGCTATCTCCAGCGCCGGCTGCAAATCGGCTATAACCGGGCGGCCAACCTCATCGAGCAGATGGAGGAGCAAGGCGTGATCAGCCCCGCCAACCATGCGGGCAAGCGGGAGATCCTCGCGCCCGAGCCGCCGGAGTATTAATCGCGCGGGCGGGTGGGCCACATCGCTGTTTCTCCTTGCGCCCGCCCTATTTCCGCCCCGCCCCTGGGGACACTAGGCCCTATGACCAAGTTCATTCTCCCCGCGGCGCTCGCTGCGCTGTGCCTCGCCCTCGCCAACGCGCCTTCGGTCGCGCAAACCGCCGAGCCCGAAGCGACCCCCGCCGCCGACGAGCACGCCGCCGACGAGCACGCCGCCGAGATTGAGCGGATCAACGCCTATGTGCGCGGGCTGGACACCATTGAGGGCCGGTTTTTGCAAACCGCGTCCAACGGCCAAGTGGATGAGGGCGCGTTCTACTGGCGTCGGCCTGATCGGCAGCGCAACGAATATGAGACAAACCCCCTCGTCGTCGTCGCGGACGGCGGCAATATCGCCCAAATCAATCGCGACCTAGAAACCGTGGACCAGAGCCCGATCCGGCTGACCCCGTTTAAGTTTCTGCTCGACCGCCGGTTCGATCTGAATGAGGGCGCGGAAGTGGTGGAACTGCAGACCCGGGGCTCGGAGGTCCTGGTCACGGTGCGCGACAAAGAGGGCGAGGTGGACGGCGACTTCACCCTGGTCTTCGCCTATCCGGCTTTGGAGTTTCGCGGTTGGCGCTGGCGCACCGCCCATGACGGCGGGGTGGATTTCTATCTCACCAACCTGCAGCGCGGCGGCCGTTTGGATCCGCGCCTGTTTATCATCGAAGATTCAACGGGCGACCGGGACGATCGGCGGCGGCGTTAGTCCGCCTCCGCGTGACTTGGTCGCAACAGTCCGTCATTTTGTATATTTGATTTGCCTTTTCGCTCGACTGTTGTTTTTATGTGACTGCGAACCATCCAAGGACCCCCTTCGCGTCGTCCCCCCGCGATGGCGGCGCACCTTGAGATGGCGGCGTTGGTCATGATCCCCCGCCAACGCCGGTGTCGTTTGACGACGCAAAGGCGCTCGACTGCTCCCCCTCGCAGTCGGGCGCCGACGTCTCCGCCCCGGTCTTTCCGATTTTTCGCCCTTTGCGCGTAGCTTTTCGCGCCAAGCTCCTCTATCCGGCGCTCATGAGCACGCCAACCGACCCGCCCGCCGACTTGGACGAACCTGATCCGGAAACGCTGTCACGACTGTGGCGCGCGCGCGCTTTTGCTCAAGCGATCGATGAGGTTCGACCGTTTGAGCGTTTCGGCGAACCCCTTTCGGACACCGAGACCGCGTGGGGGCGCGCCTATCTTGACGGATTGGGGTTCCCCGACACTTGGCCGGCTGTTGCTACGGATTGGTTAGACGCGGTTGAGGCCGCCTATTCCCTCGACGTCGATGCACCGGGTTGGGAGGCGGAAGAGCAGTTGCGCGCCGGGCTCACCGAAGAGGTTATGGCGTCGCTCGATCCCGACGGCGTCTCAGCAGTGCTCACGGTGATCGCGGACAAAGCCGCGAGCCGCGCGCGCGACGCCATGGCCGAGGCGCGCGACCAGTTCGACCTTGATGATGAGACGGCGATGACCGCAGCCGTCGGCGCCCTGGTTCGTTCGGCGCACAACGCCGCGCTGGTGGTCTTGGCGGGTCGGGATCAAGAGCGACCGCCGCACCCGCTTTTGTGCAGCTGGCGGCTTTTCGCCTCGGGGCGATGGGTGGTTGGGCTGATCGGCTCCACGCTCACCCTGCTTTAGGAGGATCGCGATTTGGGCGATTTGAAAATTTCGACTTGGAATATCAATTCGGTGCGCCTGCGCATCGATCAAGTGCTCAAATTCCTGCTCCAACACCAGCCCGATGTTTTGTGTCTGCAAGAAATCAAGTGTCGCGAGCAGCAATTCCCGGCCAAGGCGTTGGCAGAGGCTGGTTGGCCACATATGGCGATCGCGGGGCAGAAAGGTTCGCATGGCGTCGCCGCGGTGTCGCGCCGTCCATTATCCCGATTACCCTCCCATGACTTTTGTCGGCAAGGCGATGCGCGCCATGTCAGCGTTTTGGTCGACGGGGTGGAAGTTCATAACTTCTATGTGCCCGCAGGCGGGGACGAACCCGACCCAGCCATCAACCCGAAATTCGACCATAAGCTCGATTTCCTCGACCGAATGCGGGCATATTTCGCGATGCGGGCTCAAGAAAACCCCGACAATCGGCTGGTGATTACCGGCGATCTAAACGTCGCGCCGGGTGAGTTTGACGTTTGGTCGCATAAGCAGCTTTTAAACGTCGTCAGCCACACCCCAGTGGAGACCGACGCCCTGAACCGGGTTTTGGCGTCCCATGATTTCCTCGATCTGGCGCGACACGCCATGCCCGAGCCCGCGCGCCTTTTCACTTGGTGGAGCTATCGCGCCCGGGACTGGCGAGCCTCCAACCGCGGGCGTCGGCTGGATCACATCTGGGTTAGCCCCGCTTTAGCGACAACCAGCGCCGGGACCGGCGAGGGCGAGCGGTTCATCATCCATGATGAGACCCGAGACTGGACAAAGCCGTCCGACCACTGCGCGGTCACCGCTCTGCTCCGCTAAAACGCGACGGCGGAATCAGAGACAGATTCACGAAGACGCTCGCGGTTTTTCACGTTTCGTTGAGATCGACGGCCTATCGCTGTGGTTTCGACAAAGACCCAAGATATCTTGATTTCGAGGTATAAAATGCTCCGTCAGCGAGTCTTGTTGGCACGGGCCGCCACAACCATGGTTATCGTGGGCACGGTTTTGACCCTCATCAATTCCGGTGGGGCGATCACAGCCGGCGAAGAAATTCCGTTGTGGCGCATTCTGCTCACTTATGCTGTGCCGTTCGGCGTTTCCTATGTGAGCGCCTATGTCACGGTCGCCGGGTTCACGAAACGCCAAGCAGAGATGGAGCGCGCCGCCCAACGCGCCCAATCCGCCGCCCGATCGGAGATTCATCGTCTTGAAGCTGCGTTGGCCGCCGCACAGGACGCGCGCGATGCGGCCGCCCAAGCGGTTTGCGGAGAAAAGCTCAAAACGGCGCACGACACGGGCGTGCAGATCCGTGGCAATGCGCAGCGCGTGAACACCGCCTCGCGAGAGCGCGCGGCTTTTATCGGCGAGACTTTGGAGTTTTGCGCGCAGTTCATCGATCGGTTGGGCGCGGAGCGCGATCGCGCCAGCGATAACACCCGCGCGCTAGAAACCGCGATCGGCGCATCAGGCCGGGTGCTGAGCCGGATGGAGACCACGATCGAGGAAATGCAACGGTCTGATGTTTGCCGCCGTCAAGCGGAGAGCGCGCTCGATCGTTTCAACACCGCTTTTTCGCGGATTGAAACCATTACGAAAAGCATCACCGATCTCGCACGCCAAACCAATTTGCTCGCACTGAACGCCACCATCGAAGCCGCCCGCGCCGGGGAGGCCGGCAAAGGCTTTGCTGTCGTGGCCCACGAGGTCAAAGCGCTCTCCACCGCGTCGGCTGATTTCGCCATAGAGATCGCCGAACTGATCGCGGACATGTCCGTCGTCGGCTCCGATGTGGGCGATGCCATCGGATCACTGGACGCGGCGCTGGCCACCGTGGTCGAAACCAGCAGCGCCGCCAGCGACGACGCCCGCGCCACCGCAGATGAGTTGAAACGCGCCGCCGAAGGCGCTCAAATCGCCTCGGTCGAAGCCGAAGGCCACGTGGCGCGGTTCGAACGGCTGATCAATGACTTCGAAGTGCTCAAGAAAGACACCGAAACCGCGATTGGCGGGTCTGCAAAAAACATCGCGCTCGCCACAAACATCGTGGATGCGCTCAATGAAGTTCAACAAGAAAAAGCGCGGGTCGCCTGAACCGGGGACTGAAGCTAAGGCGCCAGTCGATATCCGCCGGACTCCGTCACCAAAAGCCGCGCGTTCGACGGATCGGGCTCAATTTTCTGGCGAAGGCGATAAACATGGGTTTCCAGGGTGTGGGTGGTGACCCCGGAATTATAGCCCCACACCTCATGCAACAGCTCATCGCGCGGCACCGCTTTAGACCCGGCGCGATAGAGGTACTTTAAGATGTTGGTTTCTTTTTCGGTGAGGCGGATTTTCCGATCCGTTCCGTCCACGAGAATTTTCATAGCCGGGCGGAACTCATACGGCCCGATCTGGAAGATCGCGTCTTCGCTTTGTTCATGGCTACGCAAATGCGCCCGGACGCGCGCGAGCAATACACCGAACTTGAAGGGTTTCGGCACATAATCATTGGCGCCGGCTTCAAGACCGAGGATTTGGTCCGCATCCGTGTCCGCGGCGGTCAGCATGATCACCGGCGCGCGTACGCCGGCCCTGCGCATTAACCGGCACGCTTCGCGGCCATCCATATCGGGCAGGTCGACGTCCAAAAGGATCAGATCAACGCGATTGTCTTTCGCGAGTTTTACCCCTTGGCCGGCGGCGAAGGCGGTCATCACTCGGAACTCCTCGTGCAAATCGAATTGCTCCGCGAGGCTGGCGGCGAGGTCTTCATCATCATCGATGATCAGAATCGTCTTTTGCACGGTCATCCGTCCACTTTGCGTCGTTTTTGCCCAGCACGCAATTCCTGCCGATCAACGACTGAAGGCTCCGCGCACAGGTAAAGGAACGACCCGTCATTTAAAGAGGTTACACATGCGGCAACTTGGCTTCAGATTTGCGTATCACATCACGGAATCGCTGGGGGCCCGCGTGTTCACGCCCTCGATAGCTCCGGTGATTACAAGACGCCGCCGCACCCATGCGGCGGGGTGGGCGGCCTTGGCGAGCGTTGGTGGGATGGTGGCGTTAGACGACCACGCGCGAACGCTCCCAGGCTTTCGGAACTGGCCAGGCGAGCCGGATGGCGCCACCCTCGACCCATGACCAGCGCTCGTTTCATCGCTACCCCGCGCACAGGCTTGCTCGGGTTGGACACCCCGCGGCGCGCCGCCTTCGGCCGGTCGGGCCTGATCGCTGCGGCGGACAAGCGTGAGGGCGACGGGGCCAGTCCGGTGGGCGTTTGGCCGATGCGTCGGGTCTATTTCCGCGCCGACCGGATGGACGCCCCGCAAACCCGCCTGGCGCTGCGCGCCCTGTCTCATACCGACGGCTGGT
>JBHJGU010000081.1:0-26698 GCA_050331475.1 Maricaulaceae bacterium
GGTGATGCCGGGGGACAATGTGAATGTGAATGTGGAGCTGATCCAGCCGATCGCGATGGAGGAGAAGCTGCGCTTCGCCATCCGTGAAGGCGGTCGCACGGTCGGCGCCGGGGTCGTCGCCAAAATCGTCGAGTAACAGGCAAATGTAGGAAGACCGGCGCGGACCCCGCGTCCGCGCCGGTTTTGTTTTCGGGTTTAGAGCCAGTTGTGCGCAGTCGCGGTTATCGAGAAGGCGTTAGAGCATGGAACGGCAAAACATAAGAATACGGCTGAAGGCCTTCGATCACCGCGCGCTCGACCATTCGACCGCGGAGATCGTGAACACCGCCAAGCGTACCGGCGCGCAGGTGCGCGGGCCGATTCCGTTGCCTACGCGGATCGAGAAATTCACCGTGAACCGCTCGCCGCACATCGACAAGAAGTCGCGCGAGCAGTTCGAGGTGCGCACCCATAAGCGGATGTTGGACATTGTGGACCCGACCCCGCAGACCGTTGACGCACTGATGAAATTGGATCTGTCGGCGGGCGTCGACGTTGAAATCCGGCTGGGAGCCTAAGGCCATGCGCTGCGGAGTGATTGCACGCAAAGTCGGCATGACGCGGGTGTTCGCCGAAGACGGCGCGCATGTGCCGGTCACGGTGCTGCAGATCGAAGATTGCCAAGTGATCGCGCACCGGACCCAAGAGCGCGACGGTTATGTGGCGGTACAATTGGGCGCGGGCGCGGCAAAGCCGAAAAATACGCCCAAAGCCATGCGCGAGCATTTCGCCAAGTCCAATGTGGCGCCGAAGAAGAAACTGGTGGAATTCCGGGTCGATGAAGACTGCCTCATAGAATTGGGCGCTGAAATCACTGCGGACCATTTCGTCCCCGGTCAGCGGGTCGACATTGCAGGGACGTCGATCGGCAAGGGCTTCGCTGGCGGTATGAAGCGGCACAATTTCGGCGGCCTGCGCGCGTCCCACGGGGTATCGATCTCCCACCGGGCGCACGGCTCCACCGGTCAATGCCAGGATCCGGGCAAGGTGTTCAAGGGCAAGAAAATGGCGGGGCATATGGGCGACGCCCGGGTGACCACGCAGAACCTCGAAATCGTGCGCGCGGACGCGGATCGCGGCGTGTTGCTGGTCAAGGGCGCTGTGCCGGGTCCCGCGGGCGGTTGGTTGGAAGTCCGCGACGCGGTTAAGGGCGTGAAGGTCGACGAGCTGCCCAAGCCGGGCAAGTTCCGCACGCTGGCGGATCGGAACGCGTCTTTAGAGGCTGCGCCGGCTTCCGATGCGTCGCAGGCTGAGGCCGAGGTCCAAGAGGGCGCGGACGCATGAAACTGGAAATTAAAACCTTGAGCGCGGAAAGCGCGGGCGAGATCGAATTGGCTGACGCGGTGTTCGGGCTCGAAGACATCCGCAAGGATTTGCTCCACCGTATGGTGCGTTGGCAGCTCGCAAGGCGCCAGCGCGGCACCCGTCGGACGAAAACGCGCGGTGAAATTGCGCGGACCAAGCAGAAAATGTATCGCCAAAAGGGCACCGGTAACGCGCGCCACGGCAACCGCGCGGCGCCGCAATTTGTCGGCGGCGGACGCGCGCACGGCCCGCAGGTGCGTAGCCATGATCATGATCTGCCCAAAAAAGTGCGCGCTTTGGCGTTGCGCCATGCGTTGTCGGCCAAAGCGCTGAGCCAAGATTTGGTGGTGATTGACCAAGCGGTTTTGGACGCACCGAAGACCAAGGCTCTTCGGGTGGCGTTCGAGGCCTTGGGTCTTAACAATGCGCTGATCATTGGCGGGGCGGAAATCGACGGCAATTTCGCGTTAGCCGCGCGGAACTTTCCGGAGATCGATGTGCTGCCCATTCAGGGCGCGAATGTTTACGATATTCTGCGGCGCTCCAAACTGGTGCTCACCCGCGAGGCGGCTGAAAACTTGCAGGAGCGTTTGGCATGACCGCGGCTCGGCACTACGACACGATTTTACGCCCTGTCATCACCGAAAAATCGACCCTGTTGTCGGAAGAGAACAAGGTTGTGTTCGAAGTACCCGTGACGGCGACCAAAACGGAAGTGGCCGAGGCGGTGGAAACCTTGTTCAAGGTCAAAGTCGAGGCGGTGAACACCTTGCGCCAAAAGGGCAAGGTGAAGCGGTTCCGCGGCATTTTGGGCCGGCGCAAAGACATTAAGAAAGCCATCGTGACCTTGGCCGAGGGCCAGTCGATCGATGTGACCACTGGGCTTTAGGGGACGGGCCATGGCGTTAAAGACCTATAATCCGACCTCGCCGGGACGTCGCCAATTGGTGACGGTGGACCGGTCCGACCTGCACAAGGGCGGCCCGGAAAAGGGGTTGACCCAGGGGCTGACCAAGTCCGGTGGGCGGAACAACACCGGTCGGATCACCGCGCGCCGTCGTGGCGGCGGGCATAAGCGGCTCTATCGATTGATCGATTTCAAGCGCCGGAAGTTCGACATGCCCGGTACGGTCGAGCGGCTGGAATATGATCCGAACCGGACCGCTTTCATCGCGTTGATCGCGTATGAGGACGGCGAAAAGGCCTATATTTTAGCGCCGCAAAAGCTTGGGGTGGGCGCTCAGGTGCTCGCCGCGGAGCGTGCAGACGTAAAGCCCGGCAACGCCATGCCGCTTAAGTCGATCCCCGTTGGCACGATTTTGCATAATGTGGAGCTTAAGCCGAAAAAGGGTGGTCAGATCGCTCGGTCGGCGGGCGCTTATGTTCAACTCGTGGGCCGGGATCGCGGCTATGCGCAGATCCGGCTGAATTCGGGCGAGCTGCGTATGGTGGCCGATAGCTGCATGGCCACGGTCGGCGCAGTGTCCAACCCCGACCATATGAACACCAATATGGGTAAGGCCGGGCGTAATCGCTGGAACGGTCGCCGGCCGTCGGTGCGCGGCGTGGTGATGAACCCGGTCGATCACCCCCATGGCGGCGGCGAGGGCCGGACCTCGGGCGGTCGCCACCCGGTGACCCCGTGGGGCAAGCCGACCAAGGGTCGGCGCACGCGCACCAATAAATCCTCGGATAAGTTCATTATCCGGTCCCGTCACGCCAAGAAGAGCCGTTAGGAGCCGTCATGCCGCGTTCGGTTTGGAAAGGGCCTTTTGTCGACGGCTATCTGTTGAAAAAGGCGGAGAAGGCGCAAGGCGCCACTCGAAAAGAAGTTGTCAAGACGTGGTCGCGCCGGTCGACCATCTTGCCGCAATTCGTCGGTCTGACGTTTCAGGTTCACAACGGCAACAAGTTTGTTCCGGTGTTGATCTCTGAGGACATGGTTGGCCACAAGCTGGGCGAGTTCGCGCCCACCCGCACCTATTACGGCCACGCGGCCGATAAAAAAGCCAAGCGGAGATAGCCATGGGTCAGGCGAAAAATCCGCGCCGGGTGGCTGAGAACGAGGCGTTCGCCAAGCTGCGTCTGCTGCGCACGAGCCCCCAAAAGCTCAATCTGGTCGCGCAATCGATCCGCGGCATGAAAGCGGAGCGCGCGCTCAACGAATTGCAGTTCTCGCCTAAGCGCATCGCGAAGGATGTTCGCAAATGCTTGCTCTCTGCGATCGCGAATGCGGAGAACAACCACAATCTGGATATTGACGATCTGATCGTCGCTCAGGCGTTTGTGGGTAAGAACTTGGTCATGAAACGGTTACACGCGCGGGCGCGCGGCCGCGGCGCGCGGATAATGAAACCGTTTTCCGAAATCACCATCGTGGTGCGCGAACAAGAGGAGGCCGCCTGATGGGTCAGAAGGTTAATCCGGTCGGCCTGCGGCTCGGCGTCAATCGCACCTGGGATTCGCGGTGGTATGCGGACACGGGCGAGTATTCTCGGCTGCTGCACGAAGATCTGAAAATTCGCGACTTTTTGAAGAAAAAGCTGAAACAGGCGAATATCTCGAAAATCGTCATCGAGCGTCCGCACAAGAAGTGCCGGATTACGATCCACACGGCGCGTCCGGGCGTGGTGATCGGCAAGAAAGGCGCGGATATCGAGAAGCTGCGCAAAGAATTGTCGCGCACGGTTAGCGACGAAGTGTTCGTCAATCTGGTCGAGGTGCGCAAACCGGAATTGGATTCGGCTTTAGTCGCGGAATCGATAGCCCAACAGCTTGAGCGTCGGGTGGCGTTTCGGCGCGCCATGAAGCGGGCGATCCAGTCGACCATGCGCATGGGCGCTAAGGGGTGCCGGATTATCGTCGCGGGCCGGTTGGGCGGCGCGGAAATTGCGCGATCCGAGCAATACTTGGAGGGCTCGGTGCCGCTGCACACTTTGCGCGCGGACATCGACTACGCCACCGCCGAAGCGCTGACCGCTTACGGCATTATCGGCGTCAAGGTATGGATCTATAAGGGCGAAATCTTCGAGCACGATCCCATGGCGCAGGAAAAACGCGCCCAGGACTCCGGCGAGGCGCGCGCACGCTCGGGCGAACGCGAGCAGCGCGGTGAGGGTGGTCGCGGGGATCGCGGCGGCGATCGTAGCCGGGCTCAGGCGTAGGGGTTAGGGCATGCTGTCTCCAAAACGCACGAAATTCCGTAAAGCCCATAAAGGGCGGATGCATGGCGCGGCCAAAGGCGGGACTGACCTGAATTTCGGCTCCTATGGGCTCAAAGCCATGGAGCCGGAGCGGATCACCGCGCGCCAAATCGAGGCGACCCGGCGGGCGATCACCCGGCACATGAAACGCGCCGGGCGGGTGTGGATCCGGATTTTCCCCGATCTGCCGGTCTCCAAAAAGCCCACCGAAGTTCGGATGGGTAAGGGTAAAGGCAGCCCGGAATACTGGGTGGCGCGGGTGAAGCCAGGCCGGATCATGTTCGAGATCGACGGCGTGCCGGACACCATTGCGCGCGAGGCGCTGCGTTTAGGCGCGGCGAAGCTGCCGATCAAAACCCGGGTGGTTACCCGGCTGCCGAGCGCGGACCAGTAGGAGGCCTTTGAGCATGAAACCGGCCGATGCGCGCGCCCTCAGCGCGGACCAGCTTCAGGACGAGCTCCTGAAGTTAAAAAAAGAACAATTCAACCTGCGCTTTCAGTCGGCCACCGGCCAGCTCGAGAACACAGCGCGGGCCCGCATCGTGCGCCGGGATATTGCGCGCGTGAAAACTGAATTGCGCGCGCGCGCGATCAAAGCTGTGGCGGAGGCCTGAGCCATGCCTAAACGCGTCCTCCGAGGCGTGGTCGTGTCGACCAAGGGCGACAAGACCATTGTGGTCAATGTGGAGCGGACCTTTCTGCATCCGCATTACAAAAACACCGTGCGCCGGTCGAAAAAATATCACGCCCATGACGAGGCGAACGCCTTCGCTGTGGGTCAGACCGTGAATAGCCAGGAATGCCCCCCGCGCTCGAAATTGAAGCGTTGGGAAGTGGTTGGCCGCGTCTAGGGAGCCGGGCCGATGATCCAAATGCAAACCAATCTGGATGTTGCGGATAATTCCGGCGCCCGCCGGGTCCAATGCATCAAAGTGCTCGGCGGCGCGAAACGGCGCTATGCCGGGGTGGGCGACATTATTGTGGTGTCGATCAAAGAGGCGATCCCGAAGGGCCGGGTGAAAAAAGGCGATGTGCGCAAAGCGGTCGTCGTGCGCACCGCCAAAGACATTAAACGGCGTGACGGTACGGTCATTCGGTTCGACACCAATTCGGCCGTTTTGATCAACAATAACGGCGAGCCGATCGGCACGCGGATCTTCGGCCCGGTCCCGCGCGAACTTCGCGCGAGCAACCATATGAAGATCATTTCGCTTGCCCCGGAGGTGTTGTGATGGCGGCGAAAATCAAAAAGGGCGACAAGGTCGTGGTCCTCACCGGCAAGGACAAAGGACGCACCGGCGAAGTGCTCAAAGCGATCCCTGAGGAGGGGCGCGCTATTGTTCAGGGCGTGAACATGGTCAAGCGCCACCAAAAGCCGAGCCAGGGTCAACAGGGCGGGATTTTGGATAAGGAAGCGGCGATCCAGTTGTCGAACTTGGCCATTGTCGACCCGAAGGACGGCAAGCCGACCCGCGTTGGGTTCCGCATCCTCGAAGACGGCCGGAAAGTTCGCTTCGCCAAACGCTCCGGAGAGGTGATCGATGTCTGAGACCGAAACCTACACGCCGCGGCTTTTGGCTGAGTATCGCGAAACGATCCGCGCGAACATGCAGGCGAAATTCGACTATAAGAATCCGATGTTGATCCCCAAGCTTGATAAAGTGGTGATCAATATGGGCGTCGGCGACGCGACCCAGGACCGGAAGAAAATCGAAAACGCGCTTCGTGATCTCGAAGCGATCGCGGGGCAAAAGCCGGTGACCACGAAAGCCAAAAAGTCCATCGCGAGCTTTAAGCTGCGCGAAGGCATGGCGGTGGGCTGCAAAGTGACGTTGCGCCGCAATCACATGTTTGAATTCATCGACCGGTTGGTGACCATCGCCTTGCCGCGGGTGAAGGATTTCCGGGGGCTCAATGCTAAGAGCTTTGACGGGCGGGGTAATTACGCGATGGGCCTGAAAGAGCAGATCGTGTTTCCCGAAATCGAATACGACAAAGTCGATGAAGTCCGGGGCATGGACATCATCGTATGCACCACCGCATCGACCAATGAGGAGGCGAAAGCCTTGTTGGCCGAATTCAAATTTCCGTTTCGCAATTAGGAACGCGCAAGGCGCGGGAGCCCGCTGATCGGGGCCCGCGTGGAGGATGACATGGCGAAAGTCAGCGCAGTGGAACGCAATAATAAACGCAAGCGGATGGCGAAAGCCTATGCGGCGAAACGCGAAACCTTGAAGTCGGTGGCGCGGGATCAATCCCTGCCGATCGAGGAACGCATCGCTGCGCAGCTGAAGCTGTCGGAATTGCCGCGCAACGCCGCACCTTCGCGTATCCGGAACCGGTGCGAGGTGTCCGGCCGGCCGCGGGGCTACTACCGCAAGCTTGGCATGTCGCGCATCGCGCTTCGGGAGCTGGCCAATCAGGGCCTGATCCCGGGCATGACGAAATCGAGCTGGTGATCGGGAGGAAGACCGACTTATGTCCATGAACGATCCTCTCGGCGATATGCTCACCCGGATCCGTAACTCGCTGCTGCGCCGGCGCGGGCGGGTGGTCACGCCCGCTTCGAATCTGCGCCAGCGGGTGCTCGATGTCCTTGTCGAGGAAGGCTTCATCCGGGGTTATTCGGAAGTCGAGCAAGAAGGCAAACGAACCTTCGAGATCGAGCTTAAGTATTTCGACGGTGATCCTGTGATCAGCGAAATCCAACGCGTCTCTACGCCGGGGCGGCGGGTGTATTCGTCGGTCAAGGATTTGCCGCGCGTGCAAAACGGGCTTGGCATCGCTATTCTGTCCACGCCGAAGGGCGTGATGTCGGACGCTGCGGCGCGCGAGCAAAACGTGGGCGGAGAAATTCTCTGCCAGGTCTCCTAAGAGGAACAGGGCTTTAGCGATGTCGCGCACCGGGAAAAAACCGATCGACGTGCCGGGCGGGGTCACCGTGACGGTGAAAGACCGTTCGGTGTCGGTCAAAGGCTCGAAGGGCGAGTTGGGCTTGGACCTTGTGGATGAGGTTGACGTGTCGGTGGATGGCGCGGTGGTCAGTGTCATCCCGCGCGAGGAGTCCAAGCGCGCCCGCGCCATGTGGGGCATGCAGCGCTCGCTCATCGCCAATATGATCGAAGGCGTCTCAAAGGGTTTTGAGAAGAATTTGGAGCTGGTGGGCGTCGGCTATCGGGCTCAAATGCAGGGGACGAAGCTGAAACTGTCCTTAGGCTTCAGCCATGACGTTTTGGTCGAGCCGCCCGAAGGCGTGAAAATCGAAGCGCCGAAGCCCACCGAGATCAAGCTCTCCGGCGCGGACAAGCAGGCGATCGGTCAAGCGGCCGCAGACATTCGCAAATACCGTCCGCCGGAGCCCTACAAGGGTAAAGGCATCAAATATGCCGGCGAGCAAATTCGCCGCAAAGAAGGCAAGAAGAAGTAAGACCGATGGATCGCACCAGAGAAAACCGGATCAAGCGCGCCGCCCGGGTGCGGCGTCGGGTGAAAGCCCTCGGCGCCGGCCGGGCGCGGCTATCGGTGTTTCGGTCCTCGAAACACATCTACGCCCAAGTGATCGACGACGCAGACGGCCGGACTTTGGCCGCCGCCTCCACCCTGGATCCGGCGGCGAAAGAGGCGGGGGCGGGCGCGAACGACGTCTCCGCGGCCGGCGTGGTCGGCAAACTGATCGGCGAGCGTTCGGTCGCCGCCGGCGTCACCGATGTGGTGTTTGACCGGGGTGGATATCTGTTTCACGGCCGCGTGAAGGCGCTTGCAGATGCGGCGCGCGAAGCCGGACTGAAGTTTTAAGGAGGCTGAGCATGGCGCGGCGCGACGAACGCGGCGGTCGGGATCGAGACCGCAACCGGCAGGAGGAGGCGGACAATGAATTCGTCGACAAGCTGGTGCATATCAATCGGGTGGCCAAGACGGTCAAAGGCGGGCGGAACTTCGCCTTCGCCGCGCTCGTCGTGGTCGGCGATCAGAAGGGCCGGGTGGGCTTTGGCCACGGCAAAGCGCGCGAAGTGCCCGAGGCGATCCGCAAAGCCACGGATGAAGCGAAGAAAACCCTGGTCCGGGTACCCTTGCGGGAAGGTCGGACCTTGCACCATGACGCACGCGGGCATCACGGCGCGGGCCGGGTTTTGCTGCGCGCCGCGCCTCCGGGAACCGGCGTGATCGCGGGTGGTCCCATGCGTGCGGTGCTTGAGACTTTGGGTGTTCAGGACGTCGTGGCCAAGTCTTTGGGCACGTCGAATGCGTATAACATGGTGCGCGCCACCTTTGACGCGCTGAAAAACCAGCGCAGCCCGCGCGCGGTAGCGAATAAGCGCGGCATGAAGGTCGGCGAACTGGTTTCGCGTCGTCAAGACGGCGCGTCCGCGCCGGAAGCGATCGAAGCGTAAGGGAGCCGAGGCGATGACCGATACTGTGACCGTGCGCCAGACCGGTAGCCCGATCCGGCGGCCGAAAGACCAGCTCGCTACTCTTAAGGGGTTGGGACTGGGCCGTATTGGCCGTCAGCGTACCTTGCCCCATACTCCGGAGATCGCGGGCATGATCCGGAAAGTCGCTCATTTGGTGGAGGTTGTCGCCGACGACGCCGCCCAAGCCGAGAAGGCGGAATAAGCCATGCGTTTGAACGAACTCAGCGACAATCCGGGCGCGACCAAAGCGCGGACGCGGGTCGGCCGCGGCGTCGGCTCTGGCAAGGGCAAGACCGGCGGACGCGGCGTGAAGGGTCAAAAGTCGCGCTCCGGCGTGGCGATTAAGGGCTTTGAAGGCGGCCAAATGCCGTTGCACATGCGCTTGCCCAAGCGCGGCTTTAATAAGCCGAACCGGGCGCGCTATGTGGAGCTGAGCTTAGGCCGGCTGCAGGCGGCGTTGGATGCGGGTAAGTTGGATGCGGGCCAGGCGAGCGACGAGGCGGCCTTGGCCGCGGCCGGTGTCGTGCGGCGGGTGCGCGATGGCGTGCGCGTCATTGGCGGCGGCGCGCTGACCAGCAAAATCACGCTCACCGTCACGGGCGCGAGCACGGGCGCGAAAGCCGCGATCGAAGCGGTTGGCGGCAGCGTGACGTTGACATCCGCTGCGGCGGAAACGACCTCTGAGTCGGCGAGCGACTAACCGCCGATCTTGCGAGGACGCCCGCCGGGTCGATCCCGCGCCTAGGCTAAGGAGGAGCCCGGCATGGCCTCAGCCGCCGAACAGCTTGCGTCTAACCTGAATTGGGGCGCGTTCGCCAAGGCGAGCGAACTGCATAAGCGCCTGCTGTTCACCCTCGGCGCGCTGATTGTCTATCGGCTTGGCACCTATGTGCCGATCCCGGGCATTGATGTTGGGGTTTACGCGCAGGCGTTCCAGAACCTCTCCGGCGGATTGTTGGGTGTGGCCAACATGTTCTCCGGCGGCGCCGTTGAGCGATTGGCGATCTTCGCGCTCAACGTCATGCCCTATATCTCCGCCTCAATCATCATGCAGCTGCTTTCGGCGACGGTGCCGTCTTTGGAGCGCTTGAAGAAAGAGGGCGAGGTTGGGCGCAAGCAGATTAATCAATACACCCGGTATCTGACCGTCGTTCTGGCCACGTTCCAGGCCTATGGCATCGCCGTGGGGCTGCAATCGAGCCCCGGCTTGGGGGTTAATCCGGGGGGGTTCTTCATCGCCACGACCGTGATTACGTTGGTCGGCGGAACCATCTTCTTGATGTGGTTGGGTGAACAAATCACTGCACGCGGGGTCGGCAACGGGATTTCGCTGATCATTTTCTCCGGCATTGTCGCGGAATTGCCGCGGGCGATTTTCCAGACGCTGAATTTGGGCCGGGTGGGCGAGCTTCAGCTGTTCGAAGTGTTGGCGATTATCGGGCTAGCGGCCGGCGTCATCGTGTTCATCGTTTTTATGGAGCGCTCTCAGCGCCGGCTTTTGGTGCAATATCCCAAGCGACAGCAAGGGTCGCGCATGGTGGGGGGGGAATCGAGCTTCCTGCCGTTGAAGGTGAACACGGCGGGCGTGATCCCACCGATCTTCGCGTCATCGCTTTTGTTGCTACCCGCCACAGCGGCGGGCTTCACCCAACAATCGGGCAGCGGGATCTTGCAAACCGTGGTCGCCGCTTTGGCCCACGGTCAGCCGCTCTTCATGGCGCTTTATGCGGGGCTGATCATATTTTTCTGCTTCTTCTACACCTCGATCGTGATCAACCCGGAAGAGACAGCGGACAATCTGCGCAATTACGGCGGCTTTTTGCCGGGTATGCGACCAGGCAAGCGCACTGCGGAATATATCGACTATGTTCTGACGCGGTTAACCGTCGTTGGGTCGCTCTACATCGCGTTCGTTTGTCTGCTTCCGGAAGTTTTGATCGCTTATTATAATATTCCCTTCTATCTTGGGGGCACGTCTTTGTTGATTGTCGTCACCGTGACGATGGATACGGTGTCGCAGATTCAGTCGCACTTGCTTGCGCATCAATACGAAGGTCTAATCAAGAAAACAAAACTTCGGGGACGGAAGCGCTAGTATGAAGCTGATTTTGTTTGGCCCGCCGGCGGCGGGCAAGGGGACCCAGGCCAAGCGCTTGGTGGAAGACCGCGATTATTTGCAATTGTCCACCGGTGATATGCTACGCGCCGCGCGCGCTTCAGGCAGCGAGCTGGGGCAAAAGGTCGCTGCGATCATGGACGCGGGCGATTTGGTGTCCGACGCGATCGTCATTGAGTTGATTGAAAATCGGTTGGATGAATGCGCGCATAAGCCGGGCGCGATTTTCGACGGTTTCCCGCGCACCATCGCGCAAGCCGAAGCGCTCGATGCGATGTTGGCGGGCCGGGAGGATCAGATCGATTTGGTCATCGCGCTTAATGTCGAGGACGCGGCGTTGATCGCGCGGATGGAGAAGCGCGCCGCCGAAGAGGCGCGCGCGGACGACACGGTGGACGCCTTTAAGACGCGGTTGGGCAATTATCGCACGCAAACGGCCGCAGTGCTGCCGTATTATCGCGCCCAAGGCAAAATTGTTGACGTGGACGGTATGGCGGACGTGGACGCGGTCTCGCGCGCGATCGCCCAGGCGCTCGACGCGCGATAACCCCGCCTCGCCCCTAAAATCCCGGGTTCGCGTGGACGTCCCATCCGCCATAAGAGCCGAGTTCGAACGCGTGAAAAAGGTCGGTTGACCCAAACGGTTTGAGGCGTATAACACGCGCTTCCTGCGTCAACGCGCACAGTCGGGCTCCGGCTTCTTTGGAAGACCGAGCCGTTTGGCGTTGCGATATCGTCTAGGAGAATGATTGTGGCTCGTATCGCCGGCGTCAATATCCCTTCGAACAAGCGCGTCGAGATCGCGCTGCGGTATATCCACGGGATCGGTCCGCATTTCGCTCGGGAGATCTGTGAAAAGCTGGGCGTGCCGCGCGAGCGCCGGGTGGCGGAGCTGACGGACGCGGAAGTGTTGGCGCTGCGCGAAACGATCGACCGCGATTATATGGTTGAGGGCGATCTGCGCCGCGACACGGCCGTCAACATTAAACGTCTCATGGATTTGGGGAACTATCGGGGCTTGCGCCATCGCCGCGGTTTGCCGGTGCGCGGCCAGCGCACCCACACCAACGCCCGCACCCGGAAGGGTCCCGCCAAGCCGATCGCCGGCAAAAAGAAATAACCGCAAGACCGGTTAGGAGCAGCCCATGGCCCGCGAACCTTCTCGCGTTCGTCGTCGCGAAAGAAAAAACATCACCTCTGGCGTCGCCCCCGTCAACGCCAGCTTCAACAATACGATGGTGACCATCACCGACGCCCAAGGCAATGGCATTTCGTGGTCGTCTGCGGGCCATATGGGATTTAAGGGGTCGCGCAAATCCACACCCTATGCCGCCCAGGTCGCCGCGGAAGACGCGGGCCGCAAGGCGATGGAGCACGGGATGCGTACGCTTGAGGTCAACGTCTCCGGGCCCGGCTCGGGCCGGGAGTCGGCGTTGCGCGCGCTCCAGTCGATCGGTTTCACTATCACCACGATCCGTGACGTGACCCCTATCCCGCATAATGGGTGCCGTCCGCCGAAACGCCGGCGCGTCTAGCCCCGTCGAAGCGATTTGGATGCGCGCGCCGAGCCCAGGCGCCGCGCGCTTATTAGATAAAGAGGCCGCTTCTGTGATTGAAAAGAACTGGCAAGAACTGATCCGACCGATGAAGCCCGTGCTCGAGTCTGGCTTCGACCCTCAGCGCCACGCGAAAATCGTCGCCGAGCCGCTTGAGCGCGGCTTTGGCACCACCTTGGGCAGCGCGCTGCGGCGGGTGTTGTTGTCCTCGCTTCAAGGCGCGGCCGTTACCTCGGTGCAAATTGACGGAGTGGTGCACGAGTTCTCGTCGATCGAAGGCGTGCGCGAGGACGTCACTGACATCATCTTAAACCTCAAGCAATTGCCGATCCGGATGCATGCGGAAGGACCCAAACGGGTCATGCTGCGCGCTCAGGGTCCGCGCGTCGTGACGGCGGCGGACATTGAGACCACCGCCGACATTGATGTGCTCGATCGCAACCACTTCATCTGCACGCTCGACCAAGGCGCGGAATTACGCATGGAGCTGACCCTGGAAGTGGGCAAAGGCTATGTCGCCGCGGATCGGAACCGGCCTGAGGACGCGCCGATCGGTTTGATCGCGATTGACGCGCTTTACAGCCCCGTCAAACGCGTGGCCTTCAAGGTCGAGAACACCCGCGAAGGCCAAGTGCTGGACTATGACAAGCTGAACCTGGAAATCGAGACGAATGGCTCGGTCACCCCCGATGACGCGGTGGCCTATGCGGCTCGGATCCTTCAAGACCAGTTCCAGATCTTCATCAACTTTGAAGAGCCCAAAGAAGAAAAACCGATCGAGGATCGCCCGGAATTAGACTTCAACCCAGTCCTCCTCAAAAAGGTTGACGAATTGGAGCTGTCTGTCCGCTCGGCGAATTGCCTGAAGAACGACAATATTGTCTATATCGGCGATCTCATTCAG
Organism: Maricaulaceae bacterium; assembly: GCA_050331475.1. Lineage (GTDB taxonomy): Bacteria > Pseudomonadota > Alphaproteobacteria > Caulobacterales > Maricaulaceae > JBHJGU01. The sequence goes on from JBHJGU010000081.1 coordinate 13,536, forward strand.
AAATCCGAAGCGGAAATGTTGCGTACGCCGAATTTCGGTCGCAAATCGCTCAATGAGATCAAGGAAGTCCTCGCTCAAATGGGGTTGCATTTGGGCATGGAAGCGCCGAACTGGCCGCCCGACAATATTGAAGACCTCGCCAAACGGTTTGAAGACCACCTCTAAGCCTGCCGCCTCGGCGCGCGACTGGCGCGCCAGGCCACCTTAAGGAGAGACCGCCATGCGCCATGGCAATGGGCGTCGCAAGTTAAACCGCACCCACACCCATCGCCGCGCGATGTTCGCTAATATGGCGTCGTCGCTGATTGAGCATGAGGCGATCATCACCACCTTGCCCAAGGCCAAAGAGCTGCGCCCAATCGTGGAGCGCTTGGTGACTTTGGCGAAAAAAGGCGACGTGGCGGCGCGCCGGCGGGCGGCCTCCAAGCTGCGCGACGAGGCGATGACCAAGAAACTGTTCGACGTGCTGGGGCCGCGCTACCAAGAGCGCTCGGGCGGTTACACGCGGGTGCTCAAAGCCGGCTTCCGCTATGGCGACGCCGCCCCTATGGCGGTTATTGAACTTGTGGACAAGGACCCCGAGGCGCGCGGCCGGATCGATCGCGATCGTGTCGTCGCTGAAGCCGAGGCGGAATAACCGGCGGCCGCGGCTTGCGGATTTTTAAGCTGAACAAAGGGTTCAGTCCGCCGTCAGGGGGCGTATCTTAGACCCATGACGATGTTACGCGCTCTGACCCTCGCCTTATGCGTCGTCGCCGCCAACGCGGCGCAGGCGCAGCTTTTCGAGCGGCGTCCGCCTTCGGACGCGGGAACCGTTCAGCTGTCCTTCGCGCCGATTGTGCGCGAAGCGGCCCCTGCGGTCGTGAATGTGTACTCCCGTCGGGTGGTGCGCACGCGCAGCCCATTCGCCAGCGATCCGTTTTTCCAATTCTTTTTCGGCGAACGCGGCGGGGCCAGCGAGCGGGTCCAACAATCCCTCGGCTCCGGCGTCATCGTGCGCGAAGACGGGGTGATCGTCACCAACAACCACGTGATTAAGGGCGCGGACGAGCTGATTGTCGTGCTTCAGGACCGCCGCGAGTTCGAAGCCGAATTGTTGCTTGCTGATGAGCGGACGGATCTCGCGGTCCTGCGCATCGATGTCGGCGATCGGCCGGTCCCGGTTTTGCCGTTCGATCGCACCGGAGACGCGGAAGTGGGCGATTTGGTGCTCGCCATCGGCAACCCGTTCGGCGTCGGCCAAACGGTCACGCACGGGATCATTTCGGCGCTAGGACGGTCTGATGTTGGTGTGACGGATTTCTCCTTTTTTATTCAAACCGATGCAGCGATCAATCCGGGCAATTCCGGCGGCGCGTTGGTGGATTTGGATGGAGAGCTGATCGGCGTGAACACAGCCATTTTCTCCCGCTCCGGGGGGTCAAACGGCATCGGCTTCGCCATTCCGGCTGAGCTTGTGGAGCGGGTGGTGGAATCCGCTCTGGGCGAGGGGCGGATCGTTCGCCCCTGGCTAGGGGTTAAGGGCCAAACCGTAACCAACAATCTCGCCTTAGCGCTGGAGCTTGACCGGCCCCAAGGCGTGGTCGTCGATGCGGTCTATCCTCGCGGCCCTGCCGATCGGGCCGGGCTGAAGGCGGGCGACGTGATCCTCACAGTCGACGGGGTGGAGGTCAATGACGAGGCCGCCCTGCGGTTCCGCTTCGCGACCCGGCGCGTCGGCGAAACGGCGGACGTGGAGTATGTCCGCGACGGACGCCGGCGCACCGCGCGCGCGCGCGCCGAGCCGCCGGTGGAGGACCCCGAGCGCGATGTGCGCGAGATTACGTTTACCGGGCCGTTTCGTGGCGCGGAAGTGGCCAATCTCTCCCCCGCTTTCGCCGAAGAAATGCGGCTGGATCCCTTTGCCACCGGCGTCGTTATCACCCGGCTCAACCGTCGCGATCTCGCGGGCCGGGTGGGTTTCCGGCCGGGGGATCGGATCGTGGCGATTAACGGCGAAGAGATTGAAACCACCCGCGAGCTTGAGCGCCTTTTGGCGGTCAATGACGGCGCGCGCGTTTGGGAGGTCGCCATAGAACGCAATGGCCGTTTGCTGCGCGAAACGGTGCGTTTGTAGCGCGGAAAAGTGCGCCGGCGCCCAAACGGCGCCGACGCAGTCAACGTTAGCGGACCGGCGGCGCAGGCGGCGGGGGGAAGGCGCCCGCGGGCGGCGGCTTGGGCGGTTCGGGCGCGACCTCCGCATCTTGTAGCTTTTCGGTCAGCCGGGCGACCAGGGCGGCGACCTCCGCGGCGTCTGCGTCCACCGCGATGGTCTCGTCCGCCGCTTGCGTCGAGGTGGAGACGTGGTGCTCCTGGCTTAGGTCATAGGTGGCCGCAACCACTTGGATCAGCCGAACCCTCTCGCCTTGGCTGTCGGTGAACACCCGGTCGCTGACCGAGCGGTTCACGGTGAGCACTTTGAACTCGCCCCGCTCAATGGCGCCGGACCGGTCCAGATCCAACACCGCGACGATGGGCGTGGATTGATCGCCCAATTCGGCGGTGGAGATGCGCCCGTCGGCGTCTCGGTCAAAGCTCTTAAACAGCTTGTCGTCCGCCGCACTGGGCGCGGCCGTGATCGCGAGCGCGGCGCAAGCGGCGGCTAACGCGCCGCCCAGGGATTTCAGGGGATGTCGGATCGGGGTCATGCTGAGCTCCTTAGCCAGGGTTGCGATCCGCACCCGACCGGTCTCGCGCACATAGGCGTCAACGAACCCGCGCACTGCATCGGACGCGGTCGTCCCTTGATCCCGGCACGCGGCCATGAAGGCTTGCTTCTTGGCGTAGCTGAGCCGGACTTCGAGGGTTTCGGATTTCTTTTCGCGACGCATACGCAGGATGACCTACCGGGAACGGATGAGCCCAGGCTGAGGCGAACGACCACGAGTGTTGAGCGAAATCCCGGCCGGACGCTAGACTTAAGCTGTCCGGACACCGCCCTGTGCGCGCCCTTTCGCCGAAAAGACCCCACCGCCCATGCCCTCTGACCTGTTCGGCGACCCCGAGCGCCCCGTCAAAACCGCCCGCGCGAGCGCGCCCCAACCGCTTGCAGAGACCCTGCGACCCCAGACCCTGGCCGACGTGGTCGGCCAAGACCATGTCATTGGTCCGGCCGGACCGGTGGGGCGCATGGTGGCGTCCGGCCAACTTGGCTCGCTGATCCTGTGGTGGCCGCCGGGCACGGGCAAAACCACCATTGCGCGGCTGTTGGCCGAGGCGACAGGGCTGGCGTTTGAGCCGGTGTCCGCGGTGTTCTCCGGTGTGGCGGAGCTGCGCAAAGCGTTTGACCGGGCGCGCAATCGCCGCGCCTTGGGCGAGGGGACGCTGTTGTTCGTTGACGAGATCCATCGCTTCAACCGCGCCCAACAGGACGGGCTGTTGCCGGTGGTCGAGGCGGGGATCGTCACGCTGGTGGGCGCGACCACCGAGATCCCGTCCTTTGAGGTGAACGCCGCAGTGCTCTCTCGCGCTCAGGTGTTCGTACTCAAACGCCTTGACGAGGGGGCGCTTGAGCAGCTGTTGGCCCGCGCTGAGGCGCATATCGGCGCCGCACTACCGGTGACCGCGGAGGCGCGCGAGGCGCTCAAAGCCATGGCGGACGGGGATGGGCGGTATCTATTGAACCTGGTCGAGGCGCTCATCGCGAGCCCGCCGAAACACCCGCTCGGCCCGCGGATTTAGGCCAAGCGCTGCAAATGCGCGCCCCGGCTTACGATAAGAACCGGGAGGAGCATTACAACCTCGTCTCTGCGCTGCATAAGTCCGTGCGCGGTTCGGACCCGGACGCAGCCCTCTACTGGCTCGCGCGCATGCTGGCGGGCGGGGAGGATCCGCTGTTCATCGCCCGGCGATTGGTGCGCATGGCGTCCGAAGACATCGGGCTCGCCGATCCCACAGCCCTGATGGTCGCCAATGCGGCCAAGGACGCCTACCACTTCCTGGGCAGCCCGGAGGGCGAACTGGCGCTGGCTCACGCGGTTCTGCATCTTGCGACGGCGCCGAAATCCAACGCCGCTTACAGCGCGTTCAAGGCGGCGATGGCGGCGGCGAAGGCGACCGGGTCGTTGCCCCCGCCCGACCACATCCTCAACGCGCCCACAAAGCTGATGAAAGACATCGGCCGGGGACAGGGCTACGCCTATGACCACGATCAAGAGCACGGCTTCTCCGGGCAAAACTATTTCCCCGAAGGCCTGGATCGGACGCAGTTTTACACCCCCACGGGCCGCGGTCGCGAGCAGGCGATCAAAGAGCGGCTCGCCCAATGGGCGGCGCTGCGTGCGGAGCGCGGCGGGTGAGCGAGGCCCAGGACCGCGCCTTCGCCGAGAGCTTGGTGATCCATGACGCGCCTGGTTTCCTGGTGATTGACAAGCCCGCGGGCCTGGCGGTGCAAACCCGTCGCCTTGCGGACGATCCGGACCTGGAATCTTACCTTTCCCTGCTCGCCAAGCCGAACCGACAAATGCGGCTCGTCCACCGGCTCGACCGGCCCACCTCCGGGGTGATGGTGGTCGCACGCACCAAACCCGCCGCCGCGGCGCTCTCACGCGCTTTCGCCGAGCGCCGGATCGAGAAGATCTATCTCGCCCGGGTCGCGCCCCCGCCGGACCCGCCCGAGGGCGACATTGAGGCGCCGTTGATCAAAGTGAAGGGCCGCCCGGGGGACCGGGTGGGTGATCACGTGCGTGTCGCCCGGCCCGGCGAGGCGGCGGCGATGGACGCGCTTACGCGCTATCGCGTGTTAGAAGCGCAGGCGGGCGGCGCGTGGCTCGCGCTGAGCCCGGTCACAGGCCGGCTGCATCAATTGCGCGCCCATCTCGCCCATATCGGCGCACCGATTGTCGGGGACCGCAAATATGGCGGCGCGCCGGCGGATCGGTTGATGCTGCACGCCTGGCGGTTGGCGTTTCCCGATCCGCAAACCGGCGAGCGGCTCGTGTTCGAGGCCGAACCGCCTGCGGGTTTTGGCGCGGCGGTTCCGCATTGAGGGTGAAGAGCGCCTCTACAATGGGATATTATCGTGTTTTTTCCAAGGGTTCTGCGCCTGCTTGCCCCGCAGAGTGCGAAAGGCCCGCGCCACCCGTTTCCGGGTGGAGTGCGGCATGATGACGTCGTCGATATAGCCTCGGTTCGCCGCAATGAACGGGTTGGCGAAGCGGTCTTCGTAATCCTTGGTGTGCGCGGCCATGGCTTCCGCGTCGTCTAAATCCTTGCGAAAGATGATTTCGGCGGCGCCTTTCGCGCCCATCACCGCGATCTCCGCGGTGGGCCACGCGTAATTGACGTCGCCGCGAATGTGTTTGGAACTCATCACGTCATACGCGCCGCCATAGGCTTTGCGGGTGATCACGGTGACCTTGGGCACGGTGGCCTCGGCATAAGCGAACAACAGCTTCGCGCCATGCTTGATCAGCCCGCCATATTCCTGGCGCGTACCCGGCAGGAAGCCGGGCACATCGACAAAGGTCAGGATCGGAACATTGAAGCAGTCGCAGAACCGGACAAACCGGGCGGCCTTGCGGCTGGCGTCGATGTCGAGCACGCCCGCCAGCGTCATGGGCTGGTTGGCCACCACGCCCACGGTGGAGCCATCGAGCCGGATAAAGGCGGTGATGATGTTCTTGCCGAAATCCGGGCTGATTTCAAACATCTCGCCCTCGTCGGCGACCCGCTCGACCAGCTCTTTCATGTCATAGGGTTTGTTGGGATTGGACGGCACGAGCGTGTCCAGGGCGGCGTCCTCCCGCTCTGGGCTGTCGAAGAACGGCCGGCAGGGCGGCTTGTCTTTATTGTTGAGCGGCAGGAAGTCGATCAGCCGGCGCAGCTCGGTCAACGCCTCAACGTCATCGGAAAACGCACCGTCGACGACGCCCGACTGCCGAGCGTGGACCTTCGCGCCGCCCAGGTCCTCATGGGTGACGACCTCATTGGTCACCGTTTTCACCACGTCTGGCCCGGTGACGTACATGTAGGAGGTGTCTTTGACCATGAAGATAAAGTCGGTCATGGCCGGGGAGTAGACGTCACCGCCCGCGCACGGCCCCATAATCATGGAGATTTGCGGCACCACGCCCGACGACAACACGTTCTGTAAGAAGATATCCGCATAGCCGCCCAGGCTGGCCACGCCTTCTTGAATTCGCGCGCCGCCGGCGTCGAAAAGGCCGATGATCGGGGCGCCATTGCGCACCGCCATTTCTTGCAGCTTGACTATTTTTTCGGCGTGGGCCTCGGACAAGGAACCGCCGAACACTGTGAAATCTTTGGAAAAGACATAAACCAACCGACCGTTGACCGTGCCCCAGCCGGTGACCACCCCGTCGCCGGGAATTTTCTGCTCGGTCATGCCGAAGTCCGCGCAGCGGTGCTCGACAAACAGGCCGTATTCTTCGAACGAGTCCTCATCGAGCAGAAGGTCGATCCGCTCGCGCGCCGTGAGCTTGCCCTTGGCGTGCTGCTTGGCGATGCGGGCCTCGCCGCCGCCTAGCCGCGCCGCTTCGCGTTTGGCTTCAAGCTGTTCGAGAATGTCCTTCATGGCCCGGCCCTTTTTTAAATCGCGCCGGACTTTAGCCGTAAGCTTTGATCTGGAGCAATCAGGCGATGCGCCTGGACGCCAGCCTTATTCTGTTCCGCGAAATCGGCGACGTTGATTGTTTCAATAACCATTCCAGGTTAGGTTGTTGTATACGATGTGCTCTGAAGGTGCGCTTTGGTCGACCACGCTTTTGATCAACGCTTAGCGAAAGGCGAGCAGGCCCTGCAAACCGGTCGCCCAAATGGCGTGGCGGACATACGAGGCGTGTTCGTGGACGGATTGGTCGACGGAGAAGAGATCAAAGCGGGAGAATACGAGGCGGCTTTATTTCTCGCGACCCCGCATCCCGCGCTGGATGGGGATGCGCCGCTAGACGTCTTGTCCAGACCGGTAAGTGCAGACTGTATTGACCGGCTGAAATCGATCGCGGAGGGCGACCTTCAAGGCGATTTTAGTTAGGTCTCAGCCGCGTGTTTCCGGCCCGAACGCCCCAAACTGAAACCGTCGGGGTCTCCCAAACGTTTTTTAGGATCGTCCGAAAAAAGTACGCCGCAACGGCGCTCAGTTTTCGACGTTCCAAAAGCCGCTTTTGTACGTCATTCGCGCGTTATAAGGTGATTTATGCGGCTGATGACCCAGCGACAGCGGTTTTCGAAACGATCGTTCGAAACACGTATGTTGGCGCGTCCACGCCGCCGGCGGTCAGTCGGATCGCCCCGCTCTATGATATTTATGAATTCTCTCTGTCGCGATCCGTGGACCTTATTGATCTGACGGAGGAACGCTGCGCGGCGCAAGGTTTGCACTCAGACGTGGTTTATGGCGATCACTATCGGCTGTCGCAACCAGCAGCATCAGATATCTATGCGCACGCATCCGGTTTCGACGGCATCGTTTGGAAGTCGCGTTTTACGCAACGCAAAGCCTACGTTCTTTTCGATCGGCCAAGCCTGACCGTAAGCTTTTCGGCCAGCCACGATTTGTCGCGAGACGCCGGTTTCAAAGGCTTTATTGGAGCGGGCTTGATTACCTGACCCTGCGCCGCTCGCCGCCGCCGCCAAACAGCGCCAAGCCCGCGGTCAGCCCAATCGCCGCGCCCACCAAGCCAAAGGCGGAGAGGAAGCTCATATCTACCGCCTCAGACACCACCCGAGAGAGCACGCCGGCGAAGGTGGTGTTCGCGTAAAGCGCCGCCAGTCCGTCGCCCCAGCCCGAAACCGCAGCCCCCGCTTCGCGCAGCCAATCCAGGAGTTCGTCGCCGAACACAAAGGGTATCCAAATGAAACTCCAAACGCCCCAATAGCCGCCTTTCGCCGACCAGGCGCCGCCATCGCTCCAATGACACGACGCTTGGGCCTCGTGGCTTTCGCCCTCCGCCGCTTTGTGGCGCGCCCGCCTGCGGGTGCGACTGGCGCCGCAGCCCCAAGCGCTGGCGCTTCGCCGCGAGCGTCCCCGTGTTGGCTCGTCATCCATGCCGGTATCGTTCATACCCATATCGCCCCCGCCGAGATCGCCTAGGCCGAGATCGCCTAAGCCTGACATTTGGCGCTCAAAATCCCGCGCCCAACGCGACATTTTCCGCTCGAATTTCAGCTCCCAGGCGCGCCAGGTGCGCTCATCGTCCCAATCAGGACGGGGCTTTGACCGGCGATGGGGGCGGGACATGGCGAAGCTCCTTTGAAATTCATGTTACGCAATAATTTATATTGAAAAACGATGCGTCGCAAGTGACATCCGTCAGGCGTCGAGGCCCAAAGCCCGCCAGAAGGCGGCGATGGCGTGAACCTCCTCCAGCAGGCGGTCAGCGCGCGCGGAGGCTTCTGCGTCCGCGCCCCAGCGCTCGGTTTGCCAGTCTTCTTCCACGCGGGAGGCGGCGAAGGCGGCGTCCGCCTCAAGCCGGCCATGGAACAGCGCCAACGCCAACACGGCCGAACCTAAGACCGGCGTCGCCGCGCTGAGCCCGGCCAGTGCGAAATCGTCCAAGCTCAACGCCGCCGTTTCCACCGCCTGAAGGGACGTCTCGGGCTGGGGCGGCGGATTAAGGCTCTGGGTCGGGGTCAGCCGGACGCCCAAATGCTCGGCCGCCCAATCGCGTAGCGGCGTCCAGGCGTGCGTCTGGCGGTCGACCAAGGCGGCCGGCCCTTCGGCGAGGTAACAAATCGCATCGGTTTCCCCATAGCGGCGCACCTCGCGGGCCAGTTCGGCGCGCGCGCCCGGAACCCGGTCGATCGCAAGATTGGCCAGCTTGGTCACCGTCATGGTCTCGGGGCGGATCGTCTCGGCCTGCGCGTCCCATTCCTGCGCACACAACCGCGCCAGCGCCGCGGTCGGCAGGACCAGGCTCTGGCGCGCGGGCGTTTTCACCGTGCGACCGTCAAGCGTTATGGTCCAACCGTCGGGCGCGGCCACCGCCTCCACAGTTTGGTAAAACCGTTTGCGCGGCGGGGTGGGCGTCATCCTGCGCCCCCCGGCGCAAAAGCGTCGAGCCCGCCTTTGAGTTCGTCGAAATCCGCATGGATCGCGTGCGGGTCCGCGGCTTGAATTTCAGCCACCGTGTGGAAGCCCCAAGCGACGCCGTGCGGCTCGACCCGGGCCGCGCGCGCCATGGCGATGTCGAAGCTGGTGTCCCCGATCATCACCGTCTCTTCCGCCCGCGCGCCCAGTTCGGCCATGACCTGTTCGAGCATATGCGGGTTGGGTTTGCCCGGCCCGTCATCGGCGCACTTGGCGCTGAGCACATGGCGGGCGATCTCAGGGTGGGTGTGTAGGAACATCTCCACCCCGCGCCGGGCTTTGCCGGTGGCGAGCCCGATGAGCCAGCCGGTCTCGGCGAGCCGCTCCACCGTGTCCAGCGCGCCCGCGTAAAGCGGCTCGGAAAACCCATCCGCCTCGCGCTGGGTGACGAAGGCGCGCTTATATCCCTCCACCAATCGATCCAGAAGCGGGGCGGAGAGGTCCTCCGGGGCCAGCCGCGCGACCGCTTCGTGCAAGGACAGCCCCACAATGCGCCGGGTCCGATCATAGCCGGGGTCAGGCAAGCCGACGCCGGCGAACGCAGTGGCCATCGCTTGAGCGATGACTTGGCGGCTGTCGGACAAGGTGCCGTCCACGTCGAACACGGCGAGCTTCAAGCCCACGCTCAATCCTCCGGCCATTCGGGCTCCACATAATCCTCGGTGCGGAAGCCCAAGGCGTCGAATACGCCCGCCATGGGTTTGGAGAGCGGCGCGTTCACCGTCAAGCGTCCGCCATTGGGGTGGTCGAGCGCGATGGAGCGGGCGTGCAGCATCAATCCTTTCACCTCCAAGAGCGGGGGGCGGTCGCAGACATATTTCCGGTCCCCGGCGATGGGGTAGCCGATCTCCGCCATGTGAAAGCGTAGCTGGTGGGTGCGCCCGCTTTCGGGGCGCAGCGCGACCCAGGACGCCCGCCGTCCGGCCTCTGAAATGACCGAGAACCGGGACTTGGCGTATTGCGCGCCCTCATCACCATGCTCGGCCGCGATCATGCGTTCCTTCTCCGCCCGCCCTTCGGTCCCCTTTTTCATGAAGCCCTTGATTGTGCCTTGGCCCGGGCGCGGCGCGCCCAGCACCACCGCCCAATAGGTTTTCTCCGCCCGGCGCGATTGGAAGGCGCGGGCGAGTGCGGCGGTGGCGTTCGCGGTGCGCCCGAGCAGCAAGACCCCGGAGGTGTCTTTATCCAAGCGATGGGCAAGCCGGGGCCGTTCGCCATCCTTGGCCAGGGCGTCGAGCAGGCCGTCCACATGACGGGTGATTTTTGAACCGCCCTGGGCGGCGAGCCCGGGGGGCTTATTCAGTGCGATGACCGCGTCGTCCTGGTGGATCACCAGCGAGCGGATCAGCGCCGCGTCCGCGGGCGTGGGGCCGGAGCGATCCGCGCGCTCGGGCGCGTCGTCGAGCGGCGGCACGCGCACGGTCTGGCCCGCTTCAAGCCGGGTGTTCGCTTTGGCGCGGCCCCCGTCGACCCGGATCTGGCCCTTGCGCAACAGCTTCTCAAGTTGGCCATGGCTGAGGTGGGGGAAGCGGCGTTTGAACCACCGATCGAGCCGGCTGTCCGCCTCGCCCGCTTTGACGCGGATTTGCTGCACCCCGGTCATGCGAACAGCTTCCGCCCGGCGAACAGGCCAAACACCACCGCGCCGACCGCCGCGATCACCGACAGCCCGGCGTAAGCCGCGGCCTGGGCGTAAGCTTTGCGTTCCGCAAGCAGCACCACCTCCAAGCCATAGCTCGAAAACGTGGTGAACCCGCCCAATAGCCCGACCCCGAGCAGGATCCGCGCCTCCCGCGCCAGCCCGCCGGCGAGCCCCGCCGCCAGTCCCGCCACCAACAGCCCCATGGCGAACCCGCCCAAGGCGTTGGCGAGAAACGTGCCCCACGGCCATCCGGGGCCGAAGGTTTTCAGCGTCCATTGGCTGAGCCCATGGCGCAGGCTCGCGCCCGCCGCCCCGCCCACAGCCGCTAAGATCCAAGGGGACACCGTCATGGCCGGGGGATAGGGCTTGGCGCCGCGCCGCGCAAGGCGTTAGCGGTCGAGGCGAAGGGGACCGGGTGCAGGCTCGGTTTCGCCTTCTGGCAGGCTGAAATGGGGCCCCGCCTGACGACAGTCCATTTTTTCGGCAGGCGCCACGGGTTCAGGGCCGCCATTGAGCCGCTGGAGCGAGCTCATTAGACGCTCAAAGACTTCCAATTTAACACTTCTTACTTCAATCGATAAACCAGATAGTATCAATTCTCGGAAAATCTTTGAGGTCATAGAAACTTTACACTGCGATCAACGGGATCGTCATCAGAGTCAGGGCGTGGGGAACGTTTTCTTTAGATCGGCGGTGCAATCAATGGAGGGCTGAATATAGACGATATCTCGATAAAATCGCCATTGGTGCGTGGCGTCCTCGCAAAACGTGTAACCTCGTTGAGTAAGGTGGCGATCGATAGCCAAGTGCGCTAAATGAGGAAATATAAATAACAAAGCTAAACCAGATATCATTAACCGAGACAATAGCCGTTTTAGACTGTCTGTTATCGGTTTCTTGATAAAATATTTAATAATAATTATAAGCCCGAACGGTGATAGCCCCAATCCTACACCAAGCATATAGCACGCGCCTTTTTCAAATACGACCACTGGTGATGAAATATTTTGTATAAGAGAGATGATACTTAGAAAAAACCACGAAAACGAAAACAGTATCAATATAAAAACCAGTGGAATTGCAATGATAATATCTCGCAATGGCAACTTTTCGCTTTCCATCATTTTATTTTAGTCGCGGAAATGGTTGCAGATAGTCTTGAATTGTTTCTTGGATCCAAGTAACAGCTATTTCTCGTGCGGACTCCACCGCATAATTGATCACGTCATCCAACGCCTTTCCGGCGTAAGCAACGGCCTCCCGTTTCTTTCTCGCTATGTACTGCTCTACATCGTCACCCATTTCGTCTAAACTGGCGATAACACGTTCGGTAATGCCTAAGTGCCTATCCGCCAATTCAAGGATCATGGCCACACCAAATCCCACAAGGACCACAGCAACAATTGGTCCTATCGCAAATGTTGCAACGATATTCATGCTGGCGATAACGATCGCTGCGCCAGTTGTGATGCCCACCTTCACGATGTCCGTCGCCAATGTCCCGACCAATTGACTTAGTGTGACTTCATCCGTTAAAAAGTAATCAGCTATCCGATAAACACATAGGAGGCAAACCGTTAAAATGCCTCCTTGTCTGGCTGCTGATACTGCGGCACTCTTGCCTAAACCCATAGAAATGACTTTAGGATTTTTAATTCCATATTTGGTTCCGGTAAGTATTTTTCTTAAGCCTGGACGGCCTTTTATTATGATGTGTGGTTTTCCCCCATAGTTTTTGATATATACTTGGGTACCAACGGCTCCTAAATCACGAAGTAACCTAGATGCAGTGACAGCATCATCCGCAGACGCATAATAGCCTGCACCTAACTCGGCCGCCCCTTTAATTTTCTGCCAAGCGTCGCGTACCGACGCTGTTTGCGATTTGGATGAAGACCGAACGATGGCATCCATTTCTTCAAATGAAACTATATAGATTTCATGAGTATTTGATTGAATTTCCTGCCTCAGTAAATTCTTTTCGTTTTACGTTAGCATTTTGGAAATTCCTCCTTGGTCATGCCATGCTCTTTAATAGAAATTTTAGCACGATCTCATACCACATATTTTATAATACTGTCATCGATCAAATAATTTTCCTACAGCGGAGGCGCTACTGAATCTAATGGGTTGGCGGAATAGGGTTGGTTTCGCCTTCAGCCGCTACGATCCCAGAGGACACCGTCATGGCCGGGGGATAGGGCTTGGCGTCGCGCCGCGCAACGCGTTAGCGGTTGAGGCGGAACGGACCAGGGTCAGGCCATAAGGTTTTCTGGATTGCCGCGCCGCTTGCGCGGCTCGCAATTGTGTGTTGGTTTTGGGGTAGTGTTGGGGTGCGGATGGGCGCCCGTTCGCAATGGGACCTTTGCGGGTTTGGGCCTGCGTTCGGTCGTCGTCATCTGGGGCCCCATCCGCGGATCTTCCACCCGCTTG
>JBHJGU010000082.1:0-15501 GCA_050331475.1 Maricaulaceae bacterium
TTGAACCTATGGACTAGCTGGCGCTGGCGGCCGGCGCGCCGGCCGCCCATGCGCCCATGGTCGGGTTCGGGCCTGGCACCGGGCTCGGACTGGCCGTGCTTGCGCCTTTGGACGCGGATCGATGGCGCGTGCTGGCGACCGAAGCGGGTCACCAGGGCTTTGCGCCCGGTGACGACCTGGAGGTGGAGATTTTGCGGTTCGCCCGGCGCGAGCACACCTTCGTTTCCGCGGAGATGATTTTGTCGGGTAGCGGCTTGGTGATGCTTCATCGGGCTTTGTCCGCGATTGAGGGCGCGCGATACCATATTTTGTCCGCGCCTGAGATCACCCAGACCGGGTTATCCCATGACGATCCGATCTGTGTGCGAACCCTTGAGGTCTTTTGCGCCGTGATGGGCGGTTTTGCGGGGGATGCGGCGGTGGCTTACGGCGCGCGCGGGGGCGTTTATGTTGGCGGCGGGGTCGCCCAGCGATTGGCGACAATCCTGCCCCACAGCCCGTTCGAAGCGCGGTTCCGCGAGCGCGGTCCGATGAGCGGCTATGTCGCCGGGGTGCCCGCCCGCCTTATCCGGTCGCAAGACGCCGCCTTCGCCGGCGCCGCGGGGCTGTTCCACGATACGCTCCATGAGAAAGGCTCGCTCTTATGACGACGATTTTCGCCGTTCTTCGCCGCAGTCCCGTTCTGCCGGTTATTGTGATCGACTCCGCCGACAGCGCCGCCGATTTGGGTCGAGCGCTGTTGGGCGGGGGTATTGGCGCGGCGGAAATCACCTTACGCTCCCCCGAAGCGCTGGACGCGCTCACGGCGATGAAGCGCGCGTGCCCGGAGCTTATGGTCGGCGCGGGCACCGTGCTGACCCCCGCCCAAGCGCGCGACGCCGAACAAGCGGGGGCGGACTTCCTCGTTAGCCCGGGCCTGACCCGACGCCTGGCCGAGGCGTTTATGGATGCACGCATCCCAGCACTGCCGGGCGTCGGGACGGCGAGTGAAGCCATGGGGGCCCGCGAAGCCGGGTTTAAAGCGCTCAAGTTCTTCCCTGCGGAGGCTAATGGCGGGGTGGCCGCGCTCAAAGCGCTCGCCGGGCCCCTGCCGCATTTGAGCTTTTGCCCCACGGGCGGCATCACCCAGGAGATCGCCCCGCAATATCTCGCGCTGAGTTCGGTCATGTGCGTTGGCGGGTCCTGGATCACGCCGGCCAAAGCGTTAGCGGAGCGGGATTGGGGCGAGGTCGAGCTGCGCGCGCGCCAGGTGGCCGCCTTATCGCCCCGCGCCTAGGACTAGCGAAGGAGCCGCCATGAGCGCTGAGACCAGCCCGCCCTGTCATATCGTTATTTTCGGCGGCACGGGCGATCTCGCCCTGCGCATGCTGATCCCCTCGCTTTACCATCTCGCCCAGGACGGTTTGCTCAGCGATCGGGTGAACATATGGGCCACCGGGCGGCAAGACCATGACGAGGCGAGCTATCGCGGCGTCGTTCGCGACTGGTTGGAGGCCCACAAGATCGTCCCCTTCGACCCGGGGAGCTGGGACGCCTTCGCCCCGCGCGTGCGCTATGTCCGCTTAGACGCGGGCGAGCGGTCGGATTTCGAGCGGCTCGCGGAGCGCTTGGCGCTGAGCCCGGATTGCGATCTGGTCGCCTATCTCTCTACCGCGCCGTCGCTTTACGGACCGATTTGCGCACATTTGGCGGCTGTGGGGCTAACTGGGGAGAACACGCGCGTCGCCCTGGAGAAGCCGATCGGCCACGACTTAGCCTCCTCCCAAGTCATTAATGACGGGGTCGCGGCAGCCTTTGGCGAAGACCGGATTTTTCGGGTTGATCACTATTTGGGCAAAGAAACGGTACAGAATTTATTAGCACTGCGCTTCGCTAACGCCCTGTTCGAGCCGCTCTGGACCTCGGTCGCTATTGACCACGTCCAGATCACCGTTGCGGAAGTCTTGGGCGTTGAGGGCCGGTGGTCCTATTATGACAATGCCGGGGCGATGCGCGATATGCTGCAAAACCATATGCTCCAGCTTCTGTGTTTGATCGCCATGGAGCCGCCCGCCGATCTGGACCCTGACAGCGTGCGCAATGAGAAGGTCAAAGTGCTCCGCTCGCTGCGTCCGATCACTGGCGAGGCGGTGGCGCAACGCACGGTGCGCGGCCAATACGGTCCCGGCGCCGTACAGGGCCAGCCGGCGACGGGCTATCGCGAAGACGGCGGCGGCCAAGCCAGCGAGACCGAGACCTTCGTCGCCCTGCGCGCGGACATCGACAATTGGCGCTGGGCGGGTACGCCGTTTTATCTGCGCACCGGAAAGCGGTTAGCCGAACGGCGGACGGAAATCGTTATTCGGTTTCGCGATGTGCCTCATAATATATTTGCAGGCTCCGGGGATTTAGCGCCCAACACCATGGTCATAAGCTTGCAGCCTAAAGAAGAAATCACTTTGTATATCACAAATAAAGAACCAGGTTTGCGCCATAATGGCGTGAAACTTTATTCCGCGCCGTTGAATTTGAGCTTTTCCAACGCTTTCCCGAAAACGACGCGGCGCATCGCCTATGAACGTCTGTTGCTCGATATTATCCGGGGGGACACCACCTTATTTGTCCGGCGCGACGAGATCGAGGCGGCGTGGCGTTGGGTTGATGGGATTCAAGCGGGCTGGCGCGAGGGACAGGCGGCGCTGAAGACCTACGCGTCGGGCTCTTGGGGGCCCGCCGCGGCGATCGCATTGGCCGAGCGCAAGGGCCATACCTGGAACGATTAAGCGCGGCCGTCGGTTAGCCGCCGGTCACCGTCCCGCCAATAGCGCCAGCGTCTAACACCGGGGCTGCGTCTAAGTCTTCCGCGTCCAGCATGGCGGCGATCCGCTCCAAGGCGGCGATGAGGAAGGATTTTTCCCAAGGCTCCAAAGCCGTGAAGCGCCGCGTGAACCGGGCTTGAAGCATGTCCGGCGCATCGGCCAGCACGCGTAGGCCCTCGCCGGTGATCGACACCAGCACCTTACGTTTGTCCTTGGGATCGCGCTGTCGTTCTACGAAGCCGCGCGCGGCCAGCTTATCCAGCAAGGCCGTCACGGTGGCTTGGCTGAGCGACATGGTCTTGGCGATCATGCCCGCCGTCAGCGGCCCGGCGCGTTGGACCAATTGCATCAGAATGAGTTGCGAGGGGGCGAGGTGACTTTCCTTGGCGAGTTTCCGAGCGTTGAGCTCGGTCGCGCGGAGAATGCGCCGCAAAGCGATGAGCGCCGCCTCCGTCCGATCATTGGGCGCAAAGTCCAGGGTTGCGGGATCGGAAGGGGAGACGGCTTCGGCGGTCATAGGCGTTCTGTTAGCTTTTTACGGGAACGGGCTTGGGCGGATCGACCGCGCGGTTCCGCGCCATGAAGGCGTGTTCCTGGAGCAGCGCTTTGTAAAGGCTGAACACCGCGATTAGCAAGATCACCGTAAACGGCAAGGCGGTGGCGACTGCGCCCGCTTGCAGGGCGGCGAGGGCCGTGGTCCCGCCGCCGATGAGCAGGGCCGCGGCGACCGAGCCCTCCATCGTGGCCCAAAACACCCGTTGAGCGACGGGGGCGTGCAGCTTGCCGCCGTCGGTGATCGAGTCGATCACCAAAGAGCCGGAGTCCGAAGACGTGACGAAAAACACCAACAGCAACACAATCGCGACAAAGGACACAATTTCTGCGAGCGGCAACACGTCGAGCATTTGGAAGAGCACCAGCGAAACGTCGCTCACGCCTTCAGGCAAAGCTCCGACCCCGGCCTTGACCTGTTGGATTGCGGTGGCGCCAAAGACGGAGAACCACAGCAACGCCACAAGCCAAGGCAGAACCAACACCGTGCCGATAAATTCGCGCAAAGTGCGCCCCTTGGAAATACGCGCAATGAACATGCCCACAAACGGCGACCATGAAATCCACCACGCCCAATAGAAAATCGTCCAGCCGTGATAAAAAGCGTCGTCCTGGCGGTTAAACGGATTGCCCAGCGCCAACCCATCTTCGAGGTAATGGATCGCGTTAAGGCCAATACTCTCAAGGATCACCAGAGTTGGACCCGCGAGCAAGACAAAAGCGAACACGGTGACGGCCAGGGCCATATTCAAATTGCTCAGGACCTTGACGCCCTTATCCATGCCGCGCACGACCGAGACCGTCGCCACCGCGGTGACGCCCGCGATGATGCTCACCTGGGTCACCAGAGAGGCGTCCACCCCGAACAGGAAATTCATCCCGCTCGCGGCCTGACGCGCGCCCAGGCCGAGCGAGGTGGCGAGCCCGAAGAGCGTGGCCAGCACCGCCATCATATCGATCAAATGGCCTGGCCAGCCCCATACTCGGTCGCCGAGCAGCGGGAAAAACATCGACCGCATCGTCAGCGGCAGGCCCTTGTTGAACGTGAAAAACGCAAGCGCCAGGCCCACCAAAGCGTAGACGCCCCAGGGCGCGAGGCCCCAATGGAACAGCGTCGCGCTGAACGCCAAGCGTTCGGCCTCAGGCGTCAACGGGGTGGCGTTTAAAGGCGTGCCGCCGGCATCCCCTGTGAAATAGCCTAAGGGCTCTGCGGCGCCGAAGAACACCAACCCGATGCCGACGCCTGCGGAAAACAACATAGCGATCCAGGATAGACGGCCGAATTCCGGTCGCGCCTTGTCCCCGCCCAAGCGAATGCGGCCAAGCGGTGAGACCGCCACGCCCAGGCTCGCCAGGAAAATCACATTGATCGCGCCGGTAAACAGCCAATCAAAGCTGTTAATCACCCAATCCCGCGCGCCGGTCAGCGCCGTTTGCGCGGTTACCGGGGCCGCGATTGCGCCGATCACAAAGGCTAGGATCAAAGCGGCGCTGACGAAGAATACCGGGTTATGCATGTCGAAGCCGTAAAACTCGACATTGTCCTGGCCGGTTTCATAGTCGGTTTTGTAAGGGCGTTTGGTCATCGCGGCGCTTTCAGTAACGGTCGAGCGCCGGGCCGAGGGCCTTTTTGAGCGGCGCGAGATGAGGGTCGTAAGCGCGCCAAACCTCCAAGCCCTTGGCGTTGATCGGTTCGCGCACTTGTTCCGAAGACGCGGTGCGCACCGAGCGCTGCGTCTTATGGAAATCTAAGCACCGTGGGTCGAACGCCAAGCCGCAAAAGTCAAGCAAACGGTGAACCTGGGTCTCCAGATCAGCGACCACGTCCTCGTGATAAACCCTGAGAACGCGCCCAGGCAGCACCTGATCCCAATGGTCCATCAAAGCGACATAGTCACGATAATATCGGCCGATATCCTCAAGCGAATAGCTAAATTCCTGACCCTCAGCGAACAACTGTTTGAAGCCGCTCCAGCAACACGCCAGAGGATGCCGGCGGGCGTCAATAATTTTCGCTTTCGGCAAAATCAACGCGATTAAACCAATATGCCGAAAATTATTCGGCATCTTGTCGGTGAAAAACTTCGCTTCGCCGCGGTGCAGCCGCGTGTCTCGGATATAGCCCTCGCCAAGCTCACGCAGGGCGTCCTCGCTCATCGTGTGCAAAATTTGGGGGTAGGCGGACTGTGCGGTGATCCGCTCACGCCGCCGCAGCTTTTGGCTCAGCGCTAAGATGTGGGGGAGCTCGAGCGTGCCGTCCACGTCCGGGTGGGAGGCGAGGATTTGTTCGATTAGCGTCGAGCCCGCGCGCGGCAGTCCAACAATAAAGATCGGATCGGGGGCCGGGCAGCCCACGGCCTTTCGGCTTTCAAAAAGCTCCGCAGTGCAAACTGACGCCTGCGCTTGAAGCTCTTCGGTCATGTGATCGGCGTTGTACCGGCTTGTGGCCTTTTTAAGCGCATTGCCGCGGGTGAAGGCGGCGAAAGCCGCGTCAGGCTCGCCCGCATCCTCAAGAGCTTTGCCGAGCGCGAAACTGAGGTGGATGCGGTCCGACGGGGCCAAGTCCGCGCGGGCCTCTTGGGCTTTGAGCGCCCCGAGCTCAGCGTCAGTGAACCGATAGGTTTTTAGATTGGCGAGGCTGGAATACGCGTCCCCATGGTCCGGCTTCGCCGCGATTGCTGCGCGATAGGAGGCGACCGCGTCATCTTGGCGGCCATAGGTCTTCAGCGCGTGGCCCCGCGAGGTCAGGGTTGCGGGGTCATTGGGAACTTGCGCGAGCACCTGGTCGAATAGCCCAAGCGCCCGGTCAAAATCGCCCACCTGCAGCGCTTCGATCGCGAGTTGGGATTGGAACCGCGGGTGGTTAGGGTTTTGGTCGTAGAGATATTGCGCTTGGGAAAGGGCGGCCTCGAATTTCTGGCGCTTGCGCAGCACTTGAATGTAATCGAGCCGGGCTTGCACATGGTTCGGCTCAAACGCCACCGCACTTTCGAGCACGAACTCGGCGTCTTCCAAGACGCCCAACCGCACGCCGATCTCCGCGAGTAGTCGCATGGCGTCGATATGCTTGGGATGGCTCTGTAGGAACCCCCGGATGAGCCGCTCCGCCTTGAGCGGCTTGCCGTCATAGAGCAGCGTCCAAGCCGCGGTCACTTCGCGCGGCCAGCCAGCAATATGCTCGGCTTGCGCGGTGGCGGCGCGCGCTTGGGGCGACCGTCCGGCGCGCTCATGAAGCTCCGCGAGCCGGCGCCAGCTCGCCTCTAATGCGGGATTGACGGCGGTGGCGCGGGCGTAAGCCTGCACCGCGCCGTCCGCGTCGCCCTGGTCGTAAAGCCGGTGGCCGTCTTCTTGGTGTGCGCGACCCAAGTCCGGCGCCTGCGCCTTGAGCTGGTCGAGGGTGTGTTTCGCCCCGTCGAACTGGCGCGTATAGCGTTGGGCGACGGCTTGGGCGTAAAGCGCGTCGATATGGTCGGGGTAAGCCGCAAGCGCCGGTGCGAGAATGGCCAAAGCGGCCTCCGCCCGCCCCTCCATCAAGGCCGTTTGCGCCGTACGCACGGCGTCGTTCGGATCGATGGGAGCGGAACTCTCCATATCGCCAAACTAGCCGGGACGCCGCCCCGGCGTCCACCGGTGCGCGCGCATCCCCGCCATGGACTAGAAATCCACCGACGCGCGGAAACCCCAGGTCCGCGGCCGATTGGTGGCGATCCGCTCAACGTCGAAGATCAAGCTGTTGAACAGCTGCGCTCGGGTGTCGAGCAAGTTTTCACCGAACAGTGAGAACGTCCAATTGTCTTTCGCCACGCCGCCGGACAGCCCAAATAAGGTATAATCGTCTTGTTCGGCGCGATTGATCAGGACGATGTCGCTGAACGACGAGCCCGAATAAGACGCCGTGGATTGTACGTGGAAGTCCATCCCGTTCAGCGCCGTCCATTCATACCGCGCGCGCAGATTGCCTTGGAAATTCGGCGCAAATGACAGTTCACTGCCTACCGGAGCCACCGCGATGGTGGAGGCGCCGACGATTTCGGTGATCTCGGTGTCAAGAATCGAAAACGCCGCCGCTAAGGTCAGCCCCGGCAATTGCGACGGCGCCCAGATCGCGTCACCCTCGATCCCCATGATTTGGGCGTTCGCCGCGTTGTCCGCGAAGAACAGGTTGGTCACGGTGGCGTCGAAGATCGTGGTCTGCAGATCGTCGATGTTCACCAAAAAGGCGCTGCCGTTGAATTGCAGCGCGTTGTCGAAGAAACGCGTTTTCCAGCCGATTTCGAAGTTCACCACCTCATCGGTGTCCACCGCGAAGGGCACAACGCCGCCCGCTCCGCCGGCCCGGTTCAACAGGCCCGGCCGGAAGCCTTCGGAAAACGTAAAGTAGAACAAGGTGTCCGGCGTCGGTGTCCAGGATGCGTTCGCCTTAAAGATAAAACCTTGCGCCTCGGCGGGGCGGAAATCCTCCAGCACCACGTCGAGGTTAGACCCGAAAATATCGATATCCGGGCCGCCCAAATTGCCAAACGACGAGTTCGCGGACCCGACCAAATCCACATCCACGTCGAACCAACGCACCCCGAAGGTTAGCTCTAATGTGTCCGGCCAAACCTCCGCGGTGAATTCGCCGAACGCGCCGATTTGCCGGTCGGTTCGCGTGATGTCGTTGAAGAAGACGACGCCGGGCGGGCGCACGCTGGGGTCGCTCACCGAGGAACCCGGAAGCGGCCCATTTGGCGCAAAGCCGAACACGCCGGGGGTGAAGCTCTCCACAAACAACGAGCCGGTGTAGATAAACTCCCCCACTTCGACGAGTTCCTGGTCCGAGTAAAACGCCCCGAAGGTGGAGCGGAACGGCAAGTCTTCCGGCGTGGTGAACCGAAGCTCATGGGTAAACGTGGTGGTGTCGGTTTCCAGATCGACAAACAGTTCGGGGGCCTGGCACGTGCCGCTGGGGGCGGCGTCGCCCGGATAGGTCACAGAAGCGTCGCAGATGTAGTAGGGCAGATACTGGCCGACGAACAAATAATCCGCGTAGTCCACCGTTTGATCGGTTTCCCGGTCCAAGAACGACCCTGTATAGACCACGTCGAGCGCTTTGATCCGGCCGTTTACGGTCCAAGTCGTATTAGAGAACCGATCCTCGGCGCTGTCTTCGCTGAACCGCTGGATCGAGAGTTGCTCGGGATCATCCAATTCGGGGTCGAAGAAGAACACGCCCTCGCTTTGGATGCGCTGACGTTGGTGGCTCACCAACACGTCCCAATCTTCATTGATCGCCCACAGCGCGGAGATCCGACCGCCGCGGAAATCGACGTCATTGAAGTCTTCTTCGACCAGATCCGAATTATCGAGTGTGAGGAACTCAACATCGGAAAGATCCGCACCCGCTTGCAGGCCCGGATCGACCGGCACGCCATTGGGACGCAGCTCTCCGCCCGAGAGGAAGCGCGCGCTTTCGCTCACATCCCGCTCGCCGAAGACGTTGTCGATAAAGCCACCCTGCCGATCCTGGTAGAACACGCCGCGCACGGCCAGCTTGTTCTCAATGATCGGCGCGTTGACGACCACTTCGATGTTCGCGCTCGGGTCGCCGTTTTCCGTTAGGCTCGCGCCCCCGGCCAGCCGCGCGGAATAGTCGTTCAAATCGGGCTTGTTGGTGATCAGCCGAACCGTGCCGGCTTGTGAACTGGCGCCGAACAGCGTCCCCTGCGGTCCCGGCAAAACTTCGACACGGGAAATATCGGTCACGTAGACATCTAAGTTCCGACCCACCTGCACCAACGGCTGTTCATCGAGATAAAGCGCCACATTCGGCGCAATGCCCGCAGCGGCGGCGACGGTCAGGTTCGGCGTTGTCGAGGCTTGCCCGCGAATATAGATCGTTGCCTGGCCTGGGCCTGCGCCGCCGGCGGTCACGCCGGGCAAAGCTTGCAAGTAGTCTGAAAAATCATTGATGCCTAATTGTTCGAGTTGAGTTTCACTAATCGCAGAAACGGCAACAGGAATGCTTTGAGCGGTGGCCTCACGCTTGGTTGCTGTCACCGTAATCGTTTCAATTTGCGCGGATGCAGGAACGGCGATGCTGGCATAAGCGAGCGAAGTTAAAAATGTCGTCTTTAAAGCGGTAGCGCGTAACATCGCAGGGTGTTTCCTTTACGTTTCATCGTCCGGGGCCCAACCCGGGGCGGCAGTCCCGACGCCGGTAGAGACAGGTCGGGCGTCGGTCACGTCGATTACGAGTTCGTGCGTGAGGCCAGCATGGTTCCCGCAATTATTTGAGCTGGCGTCACGCCAGCCTCCCGTATCCGTGACCCTAGGGGATGTACCAGGTCTTTCGTGAATCGAAAGACTGAAGCGCATAAATTTCGCCTATCAAATGAAGTTTGCGCCAAAGTGTGGTTATTGGGTCGCAATGATGCGATCTTGCGTCGCAATGATTGACATGTTTGTCCCAGGCGCCATGGTCTCGACGTCCAAAAAAAGCCCCGCTCGCGGACGAGCGGGGCTAACGTCGGCGCGACGGATCACCGCCACAGCCGACCAAATTACAGATCCCCATCCTAGGCGCCGGCGCGCTGATACCCGCCATAATCGCGCACGGGGCTCCAGCTGGGTTCGATCTCTGGCAAAGGCGCAACGAGGCCTGCGAAATCACCCGCCCCATAGACCGGCTGGCCGTTCATCACCGTCAATTCGGCTTCAATGGCCTTTAAGTCGTCGTCCGCGACTTTTAGGTAGGGCGCATTCAAGAGCGCGAAGTCGGCGTACTGGCCCGGTTTGATCCGACCTTTGAGCACCTCTTCCTGGCTGAACCAGGCCGAGCCCACGGTGTAGTGGAAGAGCGCCTCTTCTCGGCTCAGCCTATGACGCGGGCCGTGGAGATCGGTTCCCCCGACCGACCGACCGGTGGTCGCCCAATAGAGTGCAGGCCAGGGGTTATAACTCGCCACCCGCGTGCCGTCGGTGCCCAGGCCCAGCGGCACGCCGGCCTCGATAACGTCTCGCAAAGGTGGCGCGTTATCCGTCGCCTCTCGGCCATACCGCTCGAGAAAATACTCCCCCGCATAAGCCATGCGCGCTTGCATGGCGATCCCGCCGCCCAGCGCTTTGATGCGCGCAATGGTGGCGCGTTGCAGCGTCTCGCCATGATCGAACGCCCAGCGCACCGCGCCAAAGCCGTCCCGGCCTTCGGCGACTTCCAGGGCGTGGGCCTCTTCGAAGACATTGAGGATGTTGTTGACCGACTCGTCATAGGTGGCGTGGATGCGTAAAGGCCAGCGCTGGCGCAGCAAATGCCGGGTCACCGCCAGCAATTGACGGTCCCAATGCTTGCGCGCCCAAAGATTTGGACGCGGGGCGAGAAAGTTCTCGTAATCCCCCGCCGCCCAGGCGAGGAACTCACCACCGCCTTCCACTTCATAGCCATGCATCAGGCCATGGGCGCGGTTCACTCCCGCCTCATAAGTGCTGGTCCAGGCTTGAAACTCTTCAAGCTCTTGGCCCTTGCGTTGGGGGAACAGATATTTCGACACCCGCACGCTCAGCTCTCCGCTCTGCGCCAGAGCGTCAGAGCCCGCGTAATCCTCGGGGAAGCGGTGCCCGCCTCCGCCCGCGTCAATGACCGAGGTGAGCCCGAAGCGGTTCAACTCGCGGTAGTAATGCCGAGTGGACAGTGCTTGGGCGTCGGCGGGCAGCGGCGGCAACGCGCCGATCGAACCATAGAGCAAGTCCGGATTGGGTTCGGCGTGCAGGATGCAGCCCCCGTCGGGGGTGAATTCATAGCGCGTCCCCGGCGGGGCGGGGGTGTCCGGGCTCAACCCACGCACCTCAACCGCCTTTCGGTTTAAATACCCCTGGGAATAGAGAAACAGCACATAAACCGGGGTGTCCGGCGCCGCCTCGGTCAATTCAGCGGGGGTAGGCAAGCGCTTTTCCCGGAACTGGTAGGGCGACCAACCGCCGATCACCCGCACCCATTGGCCCTCTGGGGTCTTAGCGGCGGCGGCGCGGATCATCGCCAAGCCTTGGTCAAGCGAATCCAGCCCGTCCCACCGCAGTTCGGCGGCGAAAAATCGACCCGCGCGGGTGGGATGTTGGTGGCTGTCATTCAGCCCCGGGATCAGCGTACGGCCTTTGGCCTCAATGACTTGAGTGTTCGGACCGGCCAGAGCCAAGACGTCTCCGTCCCCGCCGACCGCGGAGATCAGTCCACCCGTGACCGCCAACGCCTGGGCGCGCGGGCGTGCGGGGTCTTGGGTCAGGATGTCCGCACCGAACATAATCAAATCAGGCGCTTGGGCGCGGTGATGGGCCCAAGCGGGGCTACAGGCGCCCAGCGCCAACGCGCCCAGCATCACATCCCGCCGGCTTGGTGCGGCGGGGCCGAGGGAGAAAAGGCTCATGACCGGTCTCCGAATAAGGGAAAGGCGGCGCCGACCGGAGTCCAGCCGGCGCCAGAGACTTATTTTGCGGCGATTGGGGCGAGCCGTTCGCCATGGTTGGCCCGTTCGGCCGCCTTGTGCACCATGGTGTAGGCGTAATCCACGCCCATGCCGTACGCGCCCGAATGCTCGCGAACAATGTCGAGCACCGCGTCATAGGTGTCCCGGTTCGCCCAATCGCGTTGCCATTCCAGGAGCACTTGCTGCCAAGTCACCGGAACCACGCCGGCCGGGATCATGCGCTGCATGGCGTAGTCATGGGCTTCTTGGGAGGTTCCGCCAGACGCGTCCGCGACCATGTAGATCTCATAGTCGCCCTCCAGCATGGCGCTAAAGGCGAAAGTGATGTTGCAGACCTCAGTCCACAGCCCCGAGACCAGCACTTTCTTGCGCCCGGTCTTGGCGAGCGCGTCGCGCACTTTTTGGTCGTCCCAGGAGTTCATGCTGGTGCGCTCCAACAGCGGCGCATCGGGGAAGACCGACAACAATTCGGGATAGGTGTGACCGGAGAAGCTTTCGGTCTCCACCGTGGTGATGGTGATGGTGGTGGGGATGTTGAAAACCTTGGCGGATTTCGCCAAGGCCACCACATTATTCTTCAGAAGCTGGCGGTCGATGTTCGCCACGCCAAACGCCATTTGCGGCTGGTGGTCGATAAAAATGAGCTGGCTGTTGTCCGGGCTCAGCTGTTCAAGCTTCGGGTCTGACATCGGGGCCTCCAAAAGCGCCGCCCCCACGGGCGGATCGGGACTAAGACTGCGGCCGACGCGGTGGAGGGGAGCAAGGCGCCCTTCCGCCGCTGACCGATGGCAGACTTAATGCCGTCGCCTTGAAGCTGCTAGACCCCAAAAAACGGACAAATTATTTCCTAATCGGATATAAAGCGCAGAGCTCCCGGCGCCCTCCCTACAGGGCCGCTAAAACGCCCGTCGCCGGGTCGGCGCGCCGAAGATTTTCGCATAGGCCTCGCGGGTGTAGACGTCTAACTCGCCTACCGTGAAGGACTTCTGCTGATAGCTGACAAAGCAGCAATAGCTGATCGTGTCAGACCGGACGGGCAGGAACCGGACCACCACATCGCCGCGCTCCCAAAAATAGGTGTCGATGGCGACGGTCTGGCCGTTGCGCAGAACTTCGTCGGTCTCGTCGACCTTGCTGGGTTGGCCGTATTTGGCGATCAGGGTGTCGAGCGCCTCTTCGCGCCGGTCCGCATGGGTCAGCATGGAGACCCCGGCCACGCCCTTGTCCGCGTCCATCAGGAACACGGGGTCGCCATTGACGAATTCGGGCAAACCATCGGCGCCAAACTGCACCCGGCGGATCACGTAACCGCCGAAATTCGCGTTCGCCGGCTCTTCCAACGGGGTTTGTTGAAGGATTTCGTTCCGGCCGATTTGGTTGGCGACCGCGCGCAGTTCGTCGCGCTTGGCGCGACTATTGTTGTCCGCCAACGCTTGGGCGGCGCGCAGGATTTCCGCAAACCCTTCAGGCGTGTCCAGATTGGCCTTGTTCAGATCCACGCCGATCGCCTCCAGCGCGTGGCGCTGGGCCTGCTCAGCCGCGGCGCGGCTTTCCGGGGTCCGGCTGGCGGTCAGGGTGTATTTGATCGCGCATTGGTCATGCCCGGTGCACCGCCGCCAACAGGCGTCCGTAATCTCGGACGCGGGGGCGTAACCTGTCAGGCCCGTGCCATTGCGGGTGTTGCGGCGACATTGGTTGAGCTGGCTTTCCGTGGGCGGCCGGCCGCGCCGGTCCTTGCGCGCGCGCTCCAAACAGCGCTCATAGGCGGCTTCGCGATTATCCGTAATCTCTTGAGGGGATTGGTTTTCCAGCCGCGCCGGGCATTCCGCGACGCCCGAGGCCTCCAGCGGTTGGGCGAGTGTGACGCCGAACACCTCGTCAAGCGCGCCCGCGCGGGGTTGACCGCCGGAGAAAAAGCTCAGCCAATCGGCGCCACCTTCGGCCCGGTCGCGGCTGGTCTGGGCGGTGGCGGGCGCCGCCGCCATAACGCTCAGCGCCACGGCCAGGCAGGCAAGCTTGAATATCGAGAGTCGATTGGCGGTGTGCGGCATGGCCGGCTCCAAAGGCAGATGTGCGACATTTTGGTCGCGCTACGCCAACCCCGCCAAGCTCACAACCCCTGGGGCGCAGCCGCCCGGTAAAAGTCCAATCCGATCAAAGTGAACGGCTGATCACTTCGCCTTGAGCGCCGCTCAACTCGCGGGCAGGTCGCCGGCTTCAGGTCGCGCGGCGATCGCCTCCCAGCCGCCGCCGAGCGCACGATAGATGGCCACCAAATTGCGCAAGCGTGCGGTTTGGCTGTCCGCGAGCAGGGTTTCCGCCTCCAGCAAAGTGCGTTGGGCGTCGAGCACGTCGAGGAAATCATCCACCCCGTTCTCATAGCGCAATTGGGCGAGGCGGGCGGCCTCCGCGCTCGCCTCCACCACGCGTTCGAGGCGATCGAGCCGTTCGCTTTCCCGGTTATAAGCGACAAACGCGTTTTCGGTTTGCTCAAGCGCTAAGAGCACCGTTTGCTCATAGACCGCCAAAGCGGCTTCAGCTTGGGCGTCGGCGGCGCGGATGCGCGCGCGCACCCGGGGCAGATCAAAGCCCGCCCACGTGATTTGTGGGCCGAAGTTAAAGTCGATGGAGGGGATGGTGCCGAAATTTGTCAGGGTTGCGGAGCTGATCCCAAACGCGCCGGAAAAGCTCACTTGGGGGAAGAAGTCCGCCGTCGCCACGCCGATGCGTGCGGTTTCGGCCGCCAAAGCGCGCTCGGCGGCGCGGATGTCCGGGCGGCGTTGCAACAGGCCCTTAGGATCGCCAATGAGGATTTCCGCCAATGGGACGGGCAGGGTCGAGGGCGTTGCGGTCATATCCCGCAAGGTCGCGGGCGCGCGCCCCGTGAGCACGGCGAGCCGATGCACGGCCGTGGCGGCGGCGGCCTCAAGCGGAGGAACGCTGGCCAAAGTGGTTTCGTATTGCGCCTGGGCGCGGGCGACATCGAGGGCTGTGGCGCGGCCGCCTTCCTGCAGTCGCTCGGTCAGGTCCAGCGTGGCCAATTGGTTTTCCGCGTTCTGCGCGGCGACGGCCAATTGCAACTGCGCGCCGCGCAAATCCACATACGCTAACGCCACGTCGGAGGCGACCAGGACGGCGGCGTTTTGATAAAGGAAAGCGGCTTCCTGCAAATCCGCCCGGGCGGCTTCGATGGAACGGCGGACCCGACCGAAGAAGTCCGCCTCCCAACTTGCCGATAAGCCCAGATCGATCAGGCTTTGGTCGTCAAACGCCTCCAAGCCCTCTTCGAGGAACGGTAGGGCCGCGCCCAAGCCCGCGGCCGAGGGGCGCGAGCGCGTGAACGCGCCGTCGACCTGGGCGCGGGGAAACAGCTCTAACCGCTCCAAGCCCAAAAGCGCGCGCGAGCCGTTCAGATTGGCCACGGCGGTGCGCAGATCCCGGTTCTCCGCCAACGCCAGGGTCACCAGCGTGCTCAGTTCGTCATCGTTAAACCGCCGCCACCAGAGGGCTGCGGGTTGGCCGGGGTTCGCGTCCGCCCCGGGGCTTTGGCCAAAGCCCGTGGACGCGACCTCCTCGGTTGCGGGCGGCGCATAGTCGGGCCCGACCAGACAACCGCCCAAGGCCAACGCGCCGGCGCCAATGAGCGCGCGAAACGGTGTCGATCTAGGCACGTTCACCCTCGGGCGGCGGCG
>JBHJGU010000083.1:0-5508 GCA_050331475.1 Maricaulaceae bacterium
GCCTGGCTTGCGTTCAACCGCGGATCACAGGCCGTGTGGTATCGCTCGGACAAGCTGCTATCGGTCAAGGCGATCGAGCCGCCTGTACACTCCGTGACCTCTTGGCCGGTCATCTCCA
This sequence comes from Maricaulaceae bacterium, assembly GCA_050331475.1. Lineage (GTDB taxonomy): Bacteria > Pseudomonadota > Alphaproteobacteria > Caulobacterales > Maricaulaceae > JBHJGU01. The sequence goes on from JBHJGU010000083.1 coordinate 119, forward strand.
CATGCACGCCGCCCGGATGCTGGCCTTCTGCGCGGACACAGACGAGAAAACCGCTCACCTCGGCGAGGATGCGATCAAAGGGGCGCGTTTTGAAGCCATTGTCGGTCTTCAACGTATTGCCGTGCATGGGATCGCAGGACCAAACCACCGTTCGGCCCTCTTCCGCGACCCGTCGCACCAACCGCGGCAGGCCCTCGGCCACTTTGTCCGCGCCAAACCGGGCGATCAGGGTGATCCGGCCAGGCTCGTCCTCCGGGCTCAGCACATCGAGCAGGCGCATCAGCGCGTCAGGCTCTAGGCTTGGCCCGCACTTAATCCCGATCGGATTGCGCACCCCGCGCGCGAACTCCACATGCGCGCCCGCAGGATCTCGCGTCCGATCACCGATCCAAATGAAATGGGCAGAGGTGTCGTACCAAGCGCCGCTCGTTGAATCGATCCGAGTCATCGCCTGCTCATAACCGAGCATCAAGGCTTCGTGGCTGGTGAAAAACTCGGTCTGGCGCAATTGTTGCGCCGTCTCCGGGGTCACCCCGCACGCCTCCATAAAGGTCAAGGTTTCGGAGATACGATCGGCGAGCTGGCGGTACCGCGCGCCCTGGGCGCTTTCTTTGACGAAGGCCAAGGTCCATTGGTGGACATTAGCCAGGTCTGCGTAGCCCCCTTGGGCGAACGCGCGCAGCAGGTTCAGGGTCGCCGCGGATTGGCTATAGGCGCGGATCAGCCGTTGCGGGTCGGGCACACGCGCTTCCGGGGTAAAATCAATGCCGTTTATATTGTCCCCGCGATAGCTCGGTAAGGTGACCCCGTCGATCGTCTCGGTGGGCGATGAACGCGGCTTAGCGAACTGACCTGCAATCCGGCCAAGCTTCACCACCGGTTTACCGCCAGCAAAGGTCAGCACCACCGCCATGGACAATAACGATCGGAAGGTGTCGCGGATCGCATCGGGGTGGAACTCCTTGAAGCTCTCCGCGCAATCCCCGCCTTGAAGCAGAAAGGCCCGGCCTTGAGCCACGTCCGCCAGCCGCGCTTTCAACTGACGCGCCTCTCCTGCGAACACCAGAGGCGGATATCCCGACAGCTCAGACTCCACCGCCGCCAGTGCGGCCGGGTCCGGGTAGTCTTCAGGAATGTGTTTGGCGGGACGTTCCCGCCAGGACGACGGTGTCCAGCGACCCATGAATTCAGCCTCGTATAGCCGACGGGCCGGCCGCCTATCGGTCAAGCTCCGTATATAGCGTTATAGCCACGGATACGACACCATCCATCCCAGCCCGAAATGTCGCACAGGCTGTAATTACGCCGCGGCCACGGCGCGCTTGACGACTAGTTTCCAGGCACGCTACAAATGTCGTCTATGAATGGAGAGTGTCGTCATGTCACTGACCCAACCGGAGCTCGCCGTCCTCAAACGCCTGTGGTCGCACGGACCGCAAAGCGCGCGAGAGATTCACAACGCCGTTGCGCAATCACTGGATTGGTCGATCTCCACCACGCGCACCCAGCTTGAACGCATGCGCGAGAAGGCCCTGATTGAGCGCCAATCCTCCCATGGCCTCGCGGTCTACGCCGCCAGTGTGGAAAAACTCGCCACGCTCAGCGCCATGATCACCGACTTCGCCTCGCGTGTCTTGGAATTGGATCACGGTTTACCCGCGTCCGCTTTCGCATCAAGCGCCATGCTGGATGCGGAAGAGCTCGAAACCCTTGACGCCTTGCTTGCCAAACAAACCGCGCGCGATGGGGACGAACCCTCATGATTGTATACCAGATCCTAAATGTGCTCGCCGCGCTCGGTCTAAGCTTGACGCTTGGCGCGTTGAACGCGCCGCTCTTCAGCACGCTCGCACACGGCGTTTGCCGGACCCTCCGTTCGGCGGCGATCCGAGCGCGTGTTTGGAGTTGGGCTGCGGCGGCGCCGATTTTCGCGGTCTGCGCTTCCGCAGTGATCGCTTTGGCGACACCCGCCTTTTCGCTGCAGGCGTTCTCCGACGCGAGGCCGCCCAAGCCCTCGCTGTCCACACCCCAGATCGTGAGCGTTGACGCACGTCCCTTGCTGGCTCCCTCGGCCGAAAGCGACGGGGAACCGGCCTCACCGAGCGCTCAGACGCCGCACCCTCAAACGGGTTCGCAGGTTCTTGACGGTCTAAGACGTCTGGGCGCGATCGCCTTCGTCGTTTGGGCGGCGGGCTTCGCGATCCGGGTCCGCTGGCGTCTCCGCGAGACCCGGCGTGTGGAGGCCATACTCCAGGACGCGCGCCCCGCGTCACTCGGCGCGCACGCGGCCACGCGATTTTGGGCCGACCGGTTTCGGGTGGACGCGTCGGTGCTCATCACAAGCCAGCCGATTTCGCCGTGCTTGGTCGTGCGCAACGGGCGCGCGCGCATCCTGATCCCAAAGGCGTTGTCCGACATCACGCGCTCAGAAACGTTAATCCTAGCGATCGCCCATGAATTGGCGCATTTGCGTCGCGGCGACCATAACGCGGCTCGACTGCAAGCCGCCGCTTCAGACGTTTTCTGGTTCAGTCCGTGGTTCCAAAACCTCTTGGTCAATTGGGAGAGTGCGCGCGAGGAAGCGACCGTTGCGCTCGTCCTTAACGCGGCTCCAGACCGCAGAACCGACTATGCCCGATTGTGGCTCACCGCCCTTCGACTCAACGCCGGGCCTCAACCCGCTTTCGGCCCCCACCACCGCTACCTTCGCGAAAGGAGATTGACCGCCATGTTGACCCCGACCCCAAAACCTCGTCCGCGCTCGATCGCCGCGCTCTTAACCGGGCTCGCGCTCACCACCGCCATCGCGCCGTTGGCTATGGCTCAAGGGGCCCTCGCCGCTTGGCCCGCGCTCGCCGCGCCCGTTCCAGCGCAAGCGGCGGCTGCGGCAGAAGGCGCGCCCGCAGTCAATGCGGAACCAGACGTCAAAATCCCGCCGACCGACGCTTTAGACGAGTTAGCACGATATTACAGTGAGGCCCTGGAGAACCAACGCGATCAGTTTGCGCGAATTGGCGTATCGCGCTCTAATGAAGACGTTGTTCGATTAGAGCAAAGCGCCAAAACCGTCACGGTAGCAGAAACCGACGCGGAACGTTGGGCCGCTTTACAGGCCGGCTTCGCCGTGATGGGCGACATCCAGGATCGCCTAAAATTCGTCAACGAATTTAACGACGCGGACCTAGAACGGCTCCTCGATGATTTGACCGCGACAGAAGCCGCTTTGGATGCGGTCAACCGCGATCTCATTCCGTATTATAAGGAGATGGAGCGTAGACGCGGTATTGTGGCAAAACGCCGAGAGGCTCGTCGAGCGCTGGAAAGCACAGCGGTCGAACACCCCAGCGTTGCTCAAGCGCGTACAGCGTTCCGCGACCATGCCGCAGGCATGCGGGACCGCGACTGGCAGACGACCAAAGCCGATTGGGACAAGTTCCACGCGCTCCATAAGGTGTACGAATCGGCCCGAGACGCCACCTCTCCTGAAGCTGAACAGCTCGCGCAAGACGTGACTGATGCTTACGCACGTGTGAGAGAGTTGTACGAACAAGCGGAACCGCTTTTCGACCGACGATCCGCTCTGACCCGCGAGGTCCACGAGTTGAACGCGGAGATCTACGCCCGCAGAGAAGCCCTTCGAGCCACAGCGCAATAATCCGCTCGGGCCTAGCCCCCGAACTCCGCTCCGACGCTCTTTCGGCCCGCGTTGCTGCGACGCGGGCCGTCTCTTTATTCGGCGGCCAGCATTTCCGGAGGCACGTATTTCTCGCGCAGGGTGACGAGTTCCTCCGCCAAAGTCGGATGCAGCGCGCACGTCGCATCGAATTGGGCCTTGGTCAGCCCCGCCTTAACAGCAATGGCGACGGCTTGGATGATTTCCGGACCATCGGGCCCCACAATATGCGCGCCCACGACCCGGCCGACTTCCGGCTCAACGACGAGCTTCATCAGCGTGCGCTCCTCATTGCCCGAGAGCGCGTATTTCATCGGCTTGAAGGTGGATTTGTAGATATCCACCCGGCCGAATTTGCGCCGGGCTTCCGCCTCGGACAGGCCCACCGAGCCCACCGGCGGCTGGCTGAACACCGCATTGGGTACGTCGGAATGATCAAACCGGGTGGGCTTGCCGCCAAACACCGTCTGGGCGAACGCCGCCCCTTCGCGGATCGCCACCGGGGTCAGGGTGTTCCGGTCGGTGACGTCGCCAACCGCATAGATGTGGTCCACATTGGTTTTCGAGAACGCGTCCACCGCGACCGCGCCGTTTTCACAGGTCTGCACCCCGGCCTTCTCTAGGCCGAGGCCGTGGGTGTGCGGGGTGCGGTCGATGGCGAACATCACCGCATCGCTGTCAAGTTTCGTACCATTGGTGAGGGTGCAGCGAATGCCGGTCTCGGTCTGCTCGAGACTTTCGAAGACGGTGTGGGTGATCACCCGCACGCCTTTGCGTTTGAGTTCGGCGTGCACATGGGTCCGCACGTCCTCATCAAAGCCGCGCAAGACGGTCTCACCGCGATAGACCAAACAGGTCTCCACCCCCAGGCCGTTGAAAATGCCCGCAAACTCCACCGCAATATACCCCCCGCCCGCGACGACGATATGTTTGGGCAGGGTCTCCAGATGGAACGCTTCTTCAGAGGTGATTGCGAGTTCCTGGCCGGGCAGGTCGAGCGGACGGAACGGCCGCCCGCCGGTCGCGATCAGGATGTGCTTCGCGGTGATCGTGCGGCCTGAGGATTTCAGCCGCACTGTGTGGGCGTCTTCGAACTCCGCGCGCTCTTCGATAATCTCCACGCCCGCATTGGTGAGGTTGCGCACGTAAATGCCCGAAAGTCGGTCGATTTCGGCGTCCTTATTCGCCAACAGCTTGGGCCAGCTAAAGCGCACATTGTCCGCGCTCCAGCCATAGCCTTGGGCGTCTTGAAACGCGTGGCCGTACTCCGAGGCGTAGACAAAAAACTTCTTCGGGACACAGCCGCGCACCACGCACGTGCCGCCGACCCGGTATTCCTCCGCAATCGCGACCCGCGCGCCGGTCATCGCGGAGAGCCGCGCCGCACGCACCCCGCCGGAGCCCGCGCCAATGACGAAAAGGTCGTAATCGTAATCGCTCATGCCGGGCTCCCTGCTCGCGTCCGCTCACAGGTGCGCGCGCGAACGAAAAGGTCAAGCCAAGCTCTGTGAATCCGCTAGCAACCGGGCGAAGAAACGTGACCGCGCTAAGTCATGAACTCATAAACGCCGACCGCCAGGGTCGTGGCGAATAGCGTCGTCGACCAGGCGCAAGCGTGCAGGAAACCTCACTGGTTTTCAAACGCTTGCAACGCCGTCGTCGGCGCTAGGCGCCCGATCCTTCGGACGCGCCAACGGCGTCGAGGGGCGGCGTCGAG
>JBHJGU010000084.1:0-11174 GCA_050331475.1 Maricaulaceae bacterium
TAGGGCCGCGGCAATCCAGAAAGCCTTGAAGCCTAACACCGCCGTTGCCTGGATTGCCGCGGCCCTAACGGGCCTCGCAATGACGATGGACCGGTTTCAGCAAAAGTGTACGCGGTTTTGCGGTTCGAAAACGCGTAGACCGAAGAATTAGAGACGCTTCTCGACTCGGATTAGCTTGAACCGGCTCTAACCTCGCCCGTGGCGCTTTAATGCACGCACACCGAAGACGTCCGGGCTAACCGCCCTTCCAAGGCGTCTTCCACCACCGATTTGAGGGTTCGCCAAGCCCCTGCGCGATAAGAATCGTTCTTCGCATCCAATTCATCGATGGCCTGATCCGCCCACCATAGGGCGTCTGCGCCGTGCCGGTCGCCCAGGATCCAAGCGATGCGGGTGAAATCCTCCGCGGAAATACGGCTTGTGCGGTGCATGGTCGCTCCTCTGCGCGCTGACGGTGGAGCCTTTGCAAGCCGGGCGCCGGCTTCGCCGAGGTCCAAGTGATTGAATCGACGATGCAATAGGCAATGTTCCGCCGCTCACCGGCGCCGGGCGGCGGGCTTTGCCCAGCTCGCTGAGCGACGCTGTAACACGGCCCGCCTTGACCAACGTATCCGCCGGGCCTTGGGGTCGGCGCCGGGCGATTGCGCGCCGAGTTGGCGCGATGTTATTCGCTTTGTGGAAAGGAAGATCGCCATGAGTGCAGTGTTGGACGGACCGCGGTTTAACCCGCGCTCGGGCGCCCCGCAAAGCTTGGTCGTTCTGCTCCACGGCTATGGCTCGAACGGCGATGATTTGATCAGCCTAGCGCCGGCGTTCGCCGAGCGACTGCCTCACACCGTGTTCGTTTCGCCCCACGCCCCCGACCCGGTTCCTGGCGCACCCGGCGGGCGGCAATGGTTCCCGCTGGCTCGACTGTCGCCAGACGAATTGGCTGTGGGCGTGGTTCGCGCCGGGCCGATTCTGCAGCGGTTTCTCGATCAAGAATTGACCCGCTACCGATTGCCCCCGCATCGGCTCGCGCTCGTGGGCTTCTCTCAGGGGACCATGATGGCCCTGCACGCTGGCTTGCGCCGGCCCGATCGGATTGGCGGCATCTTAGGCTATTCGGGCGCGCTCGCGGCGCCGGAGACGTTAAAAGCGGAGCTGGCGAGCAAGCCGCCTGTGCAATTGATCCATGGCGATGCGGACACTGTGGTGCCTGCCCAAGCCTTGTTCACAGCCGCTCACGCCTTGTCGGAGGCCGGGCATGGCGCGATGTGGTCGCTGCGCCCGGGCCTGCCCCACGGCATTGACCCCGAAGGCGTAGCCCTAGGAGGCTGGTTTCTCTCTCGCGCGCTCACCGGCGGCTTCTGAGCGAGCTAAGCCCTGGACTCCCGGCCCGGCGGACTAATTCCCTAGAGCGACGCAGCGCATGTCATGACAGCGTCATGAAAATCGGCTTAACCTCCGGGCGTCGCGGAATACGGAAAGATTGATTCGAAGCGGGGGCGCGTCTTCACCTGGCGAATATCGGCATACGACCTTAGACAACATCGACATAGGTGGGCGGGCTATGGAAGTTCTTAGGAACCCTCCCCGTGGCCTGCCGTGTTTGGTGTTGAATGCGGATTATCGGCCGCTGAGTTACTACCCGTTGTCTTTATGGCCCTGGCAAGAAGCCATCAAAGCGGTGTTTTTAGACCGCGTGAATATTGTCTCTGAGTACGAACATTCGATCCGGTCCCCCTCGCGCGCGATTCGCGCGCCGTCCGTCGTCTCCTTGAAAGACTATGTTGACCAGGACCGGCCGCCCGCTTTCACCCGGTTTAATGTTTTCCTCCGCGATGGGTTTTCCTGCGTCTATTGCGGCAGCCGGGAAGAGCTCACCTTCGACCACCTCATCCCGCGCTCCAAAGGCGGCCGCACGACTTGGGATAATATCGTCACCGCCTGCGCGCCATGCAATTTACGTAAAGGCGGACGCATGCCGAAAGAGGCGGGCATGACGCCCACTATCCCACCCTATAAGCCGAACATGCACGAGTTGCAGAGCCAAGGCCGCCGCTTCCCGCCTAATTATCTGCACGAAAGCTGGCTGGATTATCTCTATTGGGATGTGGAGCTAGAGCCTTAGGCGTCACGGGTCTCCCGCCGCTACACCTTCTCCGACACTTTAATCGCCGCGCGACAGCCCAGCTTGATCAGAGCGGAGAGTAACGGATAACCCGCCGCCTCGCGCGCGCCCTCCTCCACGGCGAGGTCTTTGTGCGCAACCTCTTCCTCGCGGAATTGGGCGAAGGTTTGCGCGAGCTCGGGCTCGTTCTCGCCCAACTCGTCGACTTGGGCCTGGTAGTGTTCTTCGATCACGGTTTCCACGGCTTCAGTGCAGGCATGGGCTGCGCGCTCGCCAATCAGCGCCGTCACGGCGCCCAAGGTGAAGCCCGCGGCCTCCCAAACCGGCATGAGCAAAGTCGGCCGGGTCCGCCGCTCCACGAGTAGTCGGTCGAAGGCGTCCAAATGCGCCTGCTCGTCCTTCGCCATGTCGTCTAACTGGCCGGCGATGCGCGCCTTGTGGGGCAGCCGGTCGAACACCGCCTTTTGGCCCTTATAAATCGCCACCGCGCCGTATTCGCCCGCATGATCGACGCGCAGCATTTCCTCAACGCGCTTTTTCAACGCGTTCTCGCCTGGCAAAGGCGGACGCGGCCCGCGACGGGCGCTGTCCGGTTCATGATCCGCGCGTTCGGCGTCAGACATTGACATTCTCCTCCAACGGCGCGGCGCGCGCCGCGGCGAAGACGCTCAGACACGCCAACACCAAGGACACGACGCCATTCCACCCCGCCAAAGATAGCCCCAAAATCCGCACCGGCGCGTCTTCGCAGCTCACCACGCGGCCCGGATCGGCCAGCCATTGGGTGATGTCCTCAGACCGAAGATTGCCGATCGCGCCGCTCGCTTGGCTGCAGCTGGGCGGTCCGGGCCACCAATCCCACTCGACCCCGGCGTGGTAGAACGCCACCGCAGCCCCGGTCAAAAAGCTCGCGCCCAACAGCGCGTCGAATGCGCGCGCGAGCCGCCACCGCGGCTTTAACGCCGCGAAGCCCGCCGCTAAGGCGGCGATGGCGATGGCCGCCCAAAAGATCTCGCGTTGACGCAGACACAGCGCACAGGGCGGCAAATCAGCGAACCGCTCTAACGCGTGCACAGTTCCCAACATCAGCGCGCTAATAACGCCGGCGGTCATCGGCCAAACCGCCGAACGGGTCAAATTTGAAATCGATCGGATCATGATGCGCACACATAGACGCGGAACGCCCGCAGGGCATAGGGCGCGACGCCGCTCGCGTCAAAAAAGCGCGCCCAGCGCGCCGACGCCAAACACCGCCAGCCCGATTAAGCCCGCGATCCAAAGCGTTCCAAACACCAGCCCGATCCCGACGAACAACCCGTCGCGTTCCGCCAGCCCGATCGCGGTCAGCGCAACCGCAAAGCCCGGCGCGGAATTGGTCAAGGGCAACGGTGTGAGGATCGACACGCAAAAAACGCTCAGCGCCACGCCGATCGCCCGTTCGGCGCGTCGCCCGGCAAGCTGTTCAAAACGCGGTCGCGCCAAGCGCTCGAATGGGCCGAGCCAATGCCGGCCCCATTGCGCGACCCGCTTGAACCCTTTCGCTGGGATGGTGCGCGGGCCCCCCCGCCCCCGCCGCCCCCGGGGGGGGGGGCCCCACCGGCTTCACCCTTCTGGGGGTTGGGGGGGCCGGCCCCCGGGCGCGCGCACCCCGGGGGGGGGGGCGCCCCAACGTCATCTGCCCCGCCAAAGCGGCCATGGGCAGGGCCACGATTTGGGGAACGCCGTAAAGGAACGGAATGCAACACGGCAAGGCTAAGGCGAACAGCGTCGCGCCAAACGCCCGCGTTCCCAGCCCAGCGATCAAGTCGTCCAATGTGATCGCGCCGTCCTCGGGCAAAGGTTCGGCGAGGCGCAATAAAGCGCCGGTCAAAGACGCCTGAACGCCAGCATCGGTCATGAACCATCCTCCAAAGGGCGGGCGCGGCGCGCGGCGGACGCGCTATACGATGACCGGAAAAAAAGCGAAAGGCCCGCTCGACGGAACCCGCGCGGGGCACTACGACACGAAGGCTAGACCGCCTGGGATTGAGGACCCGACGTCGCCGACCGCCCGGCGCGATGGGCCCGAAACCCGGGTTGTCGTCCGCCCACCTCGCTTTGGACCGGCTATGACCGACGCGCCTCCGCCCGTTGCCGCCGCCCGCGCCGGCGCCGCCCCTTGGGTCGAACGGTTCAGCGCTGAGCGCGTTTGGGTCGTCTGGCTGCTAGGCGCGGTCGCGCTCGCGGCCTTTGTCGCGCTGGGGTATATACTCTGGCTTGGCTTGGAGGTCGAGCATTGGCGGCACGACAGTTTTCGCTATTTGACCTCGGAAGGCGTGGAGCGAAAACTACGCGAAGAAGGCCGCTGGATCGCTTATCTGGCGTTTCCCGCGCTGAAGTCGGTCTCCCCGCACGCCCTGTTCGTGTTGGACTTAGCCTTGATCATCGCCGCGGCCTTTGTGGTGTTTCGACGGTTCAGCGCGGACGATGTCAGCGCCGCCGCCTTGGCGCTGAGTGTTGGGCTGTTCCCCGGGGTCGCAGCGCAATTATTGTGGCCGATCACCGTGTTCCCGTCCTGCGTGATTTTGCTGTTTACGGTTTGGCTGGTGGACCGGTACGGCGTCTGGGCCCTGCCCCCGGCGATGGTCCTCGTTCTCGGCGCGGCGCCGCTCGCCGCTTTCGTCCTGCCCCTCGCCGCCCTGCCCGCCCGGCTCGCGCGCGACGAATGGGACGCAGCTGGCTTTGTCGGCGTCGGCGTGGTGTGGGGGCTCAGCCTCGGCCTCGGCGTCCTGGTCGCCAGCTTGATGAACGGCGTTTTGCTCGGCGAGATCGGCGTGGAGCCGGCGGATTGGCGCCGTTCGCGCCCCTTGGAGACCTGGGCGGATCTTCAAGGCAATGTCGACCGGGCGCGACGAGTGTTCCAACGATTGATCACGTTAAACTATCCCGACATTAGTCGGATTGCTGTCGCGAGTCTGGCTTTGGTCGGCCTGGGGCTTGGCGTTGTCGTGGCGCGCGGTAAGCGGGTTTGGCTCACCTTAGGCGTTCGGATGGGGTATCTCGGCGTCCTGTTTCTGGGCCCCTTCGGAGTTGCCGTCTTGGGCTATGCGCTGCAAACCCGCAGCTTGCTGTCCTGGGCGTTCGCCCTGGCCGCGGGCGCGCTTCTGGTCTTGCCAGGGTCGTTGCACCGGGTTGGCGCAGCGGTCACCCTCATCGTTGTGGGATTACCGGGATACCTCAGCTCTCGGGAGGATTTGAGCTGGTTTGTCTCGATCACCCAAGCCAACCAGGCCGCGATTGATACCGCGGTGACGACCGGTGTTCGAACCGGCGAACCCATACGCGGCGTTTTAGCGGACGTCAGCGGATTTTCGAACTATTACGCGGAAATTGAGGCGCGCAGCCATCCTCGGCCCGCGACGGCTTCCCTCGAACGCATGAACGCCAGCCCAAGGGTGTTGGCGGGATTTATGGAGTATGGGTTGGATCGGCCGATCGAATGCGCCGCACCCGCTGCGGGGGTCAGTGAGCACGGCCAGTGTGCGCAATTGCGCGCTTTGCCCGCTAATCAGTGCGCGGATCTGGATTCGCTGATCTGCGTATTCGGCGTACGTGAGGGCTTGTTGTGGGTCAGGCTGGCGCCGTGACGGTTCCAGCGACGCCCCCGCGCGCCCGGTCCCAGCAGCTCGCCGCGCTTCTGCGCGATCAGCGGGTGCGATACCTGATCGCGGGCGGGCTGGTCACCGCCATTTACTGGGGGATCACAGTGGCGGGCGGCGCCCTGGCTTGGGCGCCCATGTGGGTGAATTCCACCATCGGGTTTTGGGCGTCTGTGGCTGCGCAATATGGCCTACAATCGAAATTCGTCTTCGCGCGGCGCGCTCGCGACCTCGGCCAGGGTCTGCGTTTCGCCGCAGCCATTCTGCTGGGCTACGCCGTGAGCACACTCATCGCCGGCGTTTTGGGACCGTCGCTTGGCTGGCCGCCCGCGCTGGCCGCAACGCTGGTGGTGGTTTGGATCCCGATCCAAAACTTCGTGCTGTTCACCTTTTGGGTGTTCCGCGCGCCGCAGGACGCCGCACCGTGAGCCCGCCCGACCCAACCGATCGCACCGTTTCCGTCGTCATGCCTTGTTTTAACGAGGCCGAGGGGCTTGAGACCGCACTGGGGCGTGTGATCGCGGCCTGTGAGACGCACGTGCCGCGAGGCTTTGAGATCATTCTCATCGACGACGGCTCCACAGACGCGACGTGGCCGCTCATCGCCGGGGCTGCGTCGACAGACCCGCGCCTGGTCGGGGTCAAGCTGTCGCGAAATCACGGCCACCAATTGGCGCTAATTGCGGGGCTCTCGCACGTCCAGGGCGATTTGGTCTTGGTTATTGACGCAGACCTGCAGGACCCGCCCGAACTGCTTGGCGACATGGTGGACGTGCTCGAGAAAACCCACGCCGACGTGGTTTACGGGCAAAGGCTGAGCCGGGCGGGGGAAACCGGCTTCAAAACGCTCACAGCGAAAGCGTTTTATCGGACATTGGGCGCTTTGTCGGAGGTGGCGGTGCCCCCCGACACGGGCGATTTTCGGTTGATGACCCGCCGCGTGAGCGATTTACTGCTCGCCATGCCCGAGCGCGACCGGTTCACCCGCGGCATGGTCGCCTGGCTCGGTTTCAAGCAAACTGCGCTGCGGTTTAACCGCGCGCCGCGCTTTGCGGGCTCGACCAAATACACGTTGCGCAAAATGCTGCGCCTGGCGGCGGACGGGTTGATGGGATTTTCGCTCGCCCCTTTGCGCGCGGCGTTGATCCTGGCGGGGCTTTGCTTGGGGTTTAGCGTGATCACCTTGGGCTATGTGGCCTGGTCGCTGGTCGAGCGGCAGACCGTGCCCGGTTGGGCCAGCGTGATGGCGTTTCTCGCTATCGTCGCGGCGGGGCAGTTCGGAGTGCTCGGCGTGATCGGCGAGTATGTCGGGCGGATTTACATGGAGGCCAAGCGACGGCCGCTTTACATTCTCGACACGGTGACCGGGACCGGGCTGCGCGCGGACGCCGCGCGGACCGTAGCGGGCGACGCTTAACCATTGACGCCGAACCCCAAGCGCGTATTTTGCGCCCTCTTTTGAGCCCCGGTGGCGGAATTGGTAGACGCAACGGATTCAAAATCCGTCGCCTTTGCGGGCGTGCCCGTTCGAGTGGGGCCCGGGGCACCATTTCGATTTGACAAGCAACCGACGCGTCGATAGCCACGCCAATACCGGGCGATAGAAATTCAACATACTGAAAACGCGCTACTTTTAAAGTTGAATTACGGTTTCCCATTGGTGCTCATGATTGTCCGGGATAGTGCGCCCATCTCACTCTCAAGCGCCGTCTTCGCCGCCAGCTGAGTTCGGCCAACGCCGTCGAACGTCTGGCGCCACGTATAGGAGGTCGCATCTGAAACACCCACTTTACGACACGCGCTCACGACGTCCAAACCATCCGCCAGAGACACCTCGATCTCGCGCAATAGCCGCAGAACATCTTCATCTGAATACGGCTTCCGAGCCGTCGAAATCCCCTCGTGAAACACCAAAACCACTAAGTCGCAGATGGCACAGGCCTAAGGGGCACGGACACTTCCGTTCTGAGCGGTCTTTTGTGCCATTTCTGCCACAAACGTCGGTCGAGCCCGGTTCGCCCGTCCTCCATTCGGGAGTAGCCTGCTGCGGAAAGATGAGAACCAGCCACCGGCGCTATTACCAGGGGCCCCAAAACAAAAGCGGCAACCATCGCGATCAGCGAATATTTAGACGCAGTGAACAACCAAGGCGGCGGGTTCACTTTCTTGATGTTGCGGAAATAGGCCTCACAAGACATGGCCACAAACAATGCGCATAATGGAAAAGTCACAAGCCCTAGGGGCGGAAACGATATCTCGGCCTCAGTTGCAATCCAGACCGTCCAGTAGATATTCACCATGAAAAACATGAATGCGGCTGTCGCAATAAGGAACGCAATAATACCAATGACATTCATAATTGGCATCGGTCCGTTATGCCCACCGTCTAGTTGGTTCATTGGAAAATAAGCCACCGGTGGCGGCTGAAGTATTGCCGGGCTGCGTGTCTGAATTGATCGGCTACGCAATCGACAAAAAATTCAATGAGATAGTCAAAGACCTCAATTGTGACATCCTTAGCCCAAGGATACCAAGTACGTTTTCGCTGCTCTACTCGTTCAAGGGCTTTCGCGATCGCTGCATCTATGGTGGTCGTAAGGCGCTCTGTGAGCTTGAGCTTCTCTGCCAGGTAACTCAGTCCGAGGCTGGTGACGAAAGCCACGCTGACCACCACAATAAGTGGACCGAGAGCGACCGCTGAGATTGCCGCCGTTCCCGCAGCTATTGAGCCTGCCACAAGGCCTATGCCGGTTGACGCAGCGACCGCACCAAGATCTACTGTCATGTTGGCAAAAACTGCGATAGTGTTTCTTTGTCGTTCATGGTGTAAACAGTGACATTGAACGCGGTTACGAGCAGAATTGATAATATACTCCCTGACCGCGTGGAAGCCTTAATCCCTTGTCTTCCGATACCCAAAGAGATCAGCTTAGCATTGTTGATCCCGTATCGCGTGCCGGTCACGATACGACGTGTTCCAGGAAGACCTTTGAAAACATAATAAGATCTTCCATTGTAAACTCACTATAGCCCATGACGTTACAGGCTTGGCTGACGCTGCCCGGCTGCTTTCCAAGCTCAAGTAAGCCCAGTTTCGGTTTGACCGACCGTCACCGCTTCGACAACCAAGCTCACTAGGGTTGAGACGACCGCAACGCACTGAAAACGCGCTACTTTTAAAGTTGGATTACGATTTCCCATTGGTGCTCATGATTGTCCGGGATGGTGCACCATTTTGAATCGGCAAACCGATCACCCGGTCGCGTACGTGGGACGCCCCTCGTCGTCCGGGATGGGGCTCACGTTCCACCCTGTCAAATAAAGGCCGCTGGCCGGCTCGCGCGGCGCCTTATGCGTCCGCGTCGAACGCGAAAAGCGCCGCCAATCGACTGTCACTAACGCGCAGCTGGCTGACCGGGCCGTCCTCGACGATCACGCCGCCATCCAGCACGATCGCCCGTTGCAGGCGCGCGACCACGCCGGCCCGGTGGCTCGCCGCGATGACCGTGCGGCCCGCCTCGGCCAGCCACCCCTCCAGGCTGTCGAGAAACGCGCGCTCGGTGTCCGCGTCCAGCCCCTCGGTCGGCTCGTCAAGCACCAAAACGGGCGCGTCCTTGAGAATGGCGCGCGCCAGCGCGATGCGCCGCACCTCCCCGCCCGAGAGCCTTTGCCCGTGTTCGCCCACCCAATGATCAAGCCCGTCGGGCAAGGCGCGGACGAAATCCGCCGCGCGCGCGCGCTCTAACGCGGCCCAAAGCGCGTCATCCTCGGCCTCCGGCGCGGCGAGACGCAGGTTGTCCGCCACGCTCGCCTGCAAAAGCCCGCTGGTTTGGGAAACGACCGACATCCGCTCGCGCACGGTTTGCGCGCAAAGCGTGGCGTAATCCGCCCCGCCTAGGCAAACCCGACCCGCATCGGGGGCGTAGGTCTTAAGGATCAGGTGCAGAAGGGTGGATTTCCCCGCGCCGGAGCGACCGACCAGCGCCACGCGCTCGCCGGGGGCGATCTCGACGTTTACCCCGTCCAGGGCCGGCCGAGCCACACCGGGATAGGCGAAGGTCACACCCTCTAGTGCGATCGCGGTTCCGCGCGGCGCCGGGTCGGGCTGAGCAGGATCGGGCGCCGCCGGCTCGAGGGCGTCCAGCGCCGCCAGCCGTGCGGCCGCCGCCCAAGTTCCGGTCCAAGCCGCCGCCCCGGCGGTCATCGGCGCGCCCGCTTCGAAGGCCGCCAAGGCGGCGAAGCCAGCGGCCAACGCCGCAGCCAGACCGCCCGACGCGCCGCCGCCGAGCGCTAAGACCGCGGCGAAAGTCAAAACCGCGAGCCCGCCCGCCGCCGCCCCGCTCAACGCTTGCGCGCTATCAAGCCGCGCCCGGGTCTCAGCGGCCTTTGCGCCCGCATCGACGAACCGGTCGAGGGCTTGGCTAGAGGCCCCGAGCGCGTCCAGCTCAGCCAAGCCCGAGGTTAAATCTTGTGCTTCAGCCCGCGCCGCCCGACGCGCAGTGGTTGCGGCAACGGCGCGTTGGCGCCCGGCCCGCGCCGCGACCCCGGGCGCCACGCCCGTGGCGAGCGCGAAGCCGACCCCGACGGCCAAAGCGATCCAAATATCGGCCAGCACGCCTAGGCCTAACGCGGCGGCGAACGCCAAGCCCCCGGCCAAGCCCGGGATCAGAATACGCAAATAGAGCGCGTCGAGCGCGTCGACATCGCCCAACACCCGGTCGAGAGCCTCGCCCGCACGCTCGCCGCCTAACCGGCTGGGCGAAAGCGGCGCGGCGCGCGCGAACACCCACAAACGGATTTGGGTGAGGGCTTTGAACGTCGCCTCGTGGGTGCTCAACCGCTCAACATAGCGTAGACCGACCCGACCGATCGCCGCGCCGCGTAACGCCAGGAGCAAAACCGCGGGGCTCGCGAGCCATGCCCAGCGGGCCTCCGCGCCCAGCCGGCTCGCGATCGCCGCGCCCGCGAGCGTTAACAACGCCACCGCCGCCAGCGCCGCTAAAGCCGCAAGCCCAGCGCCGAAGGCCAAACTTAGCCCATGGGGCTTGAGCCGCGACCAGACCCAAGCGGCCGTCGCGCGGGCCGACGCGGCTCCCGGCCCGCTCACGCCGCAACCTTTCGCGCGGGCTCCAACCGCGCCACCGTATCGGCGGCCGCGATCACAGCGGGTGCGTGCGTGGCGATGATCACCGTGTGGCGGCCCGCGACCCGACCCAAAGCCTCCAGAACGGCGGTTTCCGCGTCGCGGTCGAGCCGGGCGGTGGGCTCGTCCATCAGCCATAAGGCCGCCTCAGACATCCAACAGCGCGCCAAGGCGACCCGCTGGATCTCCCCCCCCGAACAGCCCAACCCGCCCGCCCCCCCTAGGGTGTCAAGCCCCTCGGGCAACGCTTCCGCCAACGCGGCCACCCCCAGGGCCTCCC
>JBHJGU010000085.1:0-16993 GCA_050331475.1 Maricaulaceae bacterium
GCTCCGCCGCGGGGACCGGGGCGGGCGGAGGCGGCGGGGGGGCCGGGGTGACGCAAGCGCCCAATAAAACGATCGCCGCCGCCGTCGCGGCCCAAGCGTTGAGTTGACGCTGCGCTTTGGGACGCGTCAGTCTCTGAC
This sequence comes from Maricaulaceae bacterium, assembly GCA_050331475.1. Lineage (GTDB taxonomy): Bacteria > Pseudomonadota > Alphaproteobacteria > Caulobacterales > Maricaulaceae > JBHJGU01. Next base: position 139 of record JBHJGU010000085.1, read on the forward strand.
CCATGACTTCAATCTCCGACGTCGAACTCGCCACCGGCCCGGACCCTAGTGAGCCGACGTTTCGCTCGCAACCGATGGGTCCGGGGCTCTACGTCGTTTCAACCCCGGTGGGCAATTTGGGCGACATCACCTTGCGGGCGCTCGACATCTTGCGTCGGTGCGATCGCATTTACGCCGAGGACACCCGCATCACCAAGCGGCTGTTGAGCGCCTATTCAGTCACCACGCCTTTAAGCGCTTATCATGACCATAACGGGGCCGCCGTGCGTCCGCGCATTCTTGAACATTTGCGCGATGGCGAGCGCGTCGCTTTGGTGTCAGACGCCGGGACGCCGCTCGTCTCGGATCCCGGCTATAAATTGGTGCGCTCAGCGATCGAGGCGGGCTATTCCGTCACCCCGGCCCCCGGCGCGTCCGCGGTCTTGGCGGCGTTGGTCTGCTCCGGTCTGCCCAGCGACCGGTTCGCATTTTTGGGCTTTGCGCCCAATCGAGCGTCGGCCCGGGCGAAATGGATCGAGCCGTGGCGAGCCGCGCCGGCCACCCTGGTCGCGTTTGAGACCCCGGCGCGCGCGGGCGAAACCCTCTTAGATTTGGCGGATCAATTGGGCGACCGACCCGCCGCGCTCTGTCGCGAGCTGACCAAACGGTTCGAAGAGGTCCGTCGCGGGCGTTTGCGCACGTTAGCGCAGGCGGTGTCGGAAGGTGTGAGTCTACGCGGCGAACTGGTCATCGTGGTCGGACCGCCGGGCCCGGACGCGGATCGATGGAGCGCGTCCGACGTCGACGCCGCGCTGGCCCGGGCCTTGCACGCTGGAGATGGCGTCAAAAACGCCGCCCAGAGCGTCGCCGCTCAAGCGGGATGGAGCCGCCGCGCCGTCTATGACCGCGCTGTGGCGTTAAAGGAGGCCCAATCATGAGCGAGCGCCGAAACGCGGAAAAGCGCGGACGCCGCGCGGAGACCACGGCGGCGATGTGGCTGCGCGTCAAGGGCTGGCGCTTGGTGGAGAAGCGCGCGCGCACGCCCCAGGGCGAAATCGACCTGATCATGGCGCGCGGACGCACTTTGGCGATGATCGAGGTTAAAGAGCGCGCCGATCCAGAGCATTGGCGCGATGCGGTCACGCCCACCCAAACCCAACGGATCGCGCAAGCCGCGGCGGCTTGGCTGTCCCGCCACCCCGATTGGCTCGATCGGTTTGTACGGTTCGACGTGGTGTTGCTGGCGCCGGGTCGGTGGCCTTTGCATGTGCCCGACGCCTGGCGACTCGCGCGCGATCCCGGCATGGGTTAAACCGACGCGCCGCAAAACCTCCACGATCTTGGCCCCCATGATCAGCGATCAAAGGAGTGACCCAGCATGATACGATTATGCTTCCGGACTGTGCGCCCGCGCGCCGTCCTTTTAGCGACGTTGGCGGTCGTCCCCGCTTTGAGCTTGAACGCTTGCGCGGCCGCAGCCCGGGTCGCCGGCGCGGAGCGATCGATTGGGGAAAGCGTAGATGACGCCAATCTTGGGGTCTCGGTGCGCTCCGCCTTGTTGCGGCGCGACGACTTCGTTTTGGGCGGCGTCGATGTCACCACCTTCCAAGGTTTTGTGCTGCTCACCGGCTATGTGCCCACCGAACGCGACAAACAGGGCGCCCAGGCGCTGGTCGAGCCGATTGTCGGCGGGCCGCAAAATATCGGCAACGCCTTGATCATCGACAACAAACCCGGGGTCAGCTCTGACGCCGCCGACGGTTTGATCTCCACCGAGGTCCGCCGCCGGATCACCGGGGATCCGTTCATTAAGGGGGTGAATTACGAAATCATCACCGTGGACGGCGTCGTGCATTTGCTCGGCGCGGGGCGCACAGCGGAGGAGATCGAACGGGCCGTCGATGTGGCGCGGTTGACGCCGAATGTGAAGCGTGTGGTCTCTTATGTGCGCTTAATCCCCGCAGGCGGGTTATGAGCGTGCGCGTTGCCCTGCAGATGGACCCGATCGACCAAGTCGATATTCGGGCCGACACCACCTACGCCTTGGCTCTAGAGGCTCAGGCCCGCGGGCACCAGCTCTGGGTCTATGGACCCGTAGCGTTGAGCTGGGCCGAGGGTCGGGTGCAAGCCCGCGCCCGATCCGTATCTCTAACGAACACGCCCGAGGAGCCTGTTCGGTTTTGTGTGCCGGAGGTTTTGGATTTGGCGGACGATGTCGACGTCATCCTCATGCGCCAAGACCCGCCGTTTGATATGAGTTACATCACCGCGGCGCATCTTTTGGAGTTCGTTCATCCGAAAACCCTGGTGGTCAACGATCCCGCCTGGGTGCGCTCCAGTCCGGAAAAAATCCTGCCCTTGCTGTTTCCCGACCTCATGCCGTCCACGCTCGTCTCCCGCGATCCGGAGGCCTTGACGGCCTTCCGCGCCCTCCATGGCGACATCGTCGTCAAGCCGCTTTACGGCAATGGCGGGGCGGGCGTGTTCGCGCTGAAATCCGGGGACGGCAATTTCAACGCGCTTTTAGAGATGTTCTTCGCCCAAAGCCGGGAGCCCGTGATGGCGCAAGCCTTCCTGCCGGCGGTTAGCCAAGGCGACAAGCGGGTCATTTTGATCGACGGCGAGCCCGTGGGCGCCATCAATCGCGTGCCGGCGAAAGGCGAAGCGCGCTCGAACATGCATGCGGGCGGTCGGGCGGAGGCGGCCGAGCTTAGCGACGCCGATCGCGCCATTTGCGCGCGCATCGGACCGGTGTTGCGCGAGCGGGGGTTAACGCTTGTGGGCATTGACGTCATCGGCGACCGCATGACGGAGATCAAAGTCACCTCGCCAACCGGCGTACAAGAACTCAAACGGTTTTCCGGGATCGACGCGGCGGCGCTGTTTTGGGACGCCGTTGAGCGGCGGCGACAGGACACGGTTTGATTTGACCAAGCCCACGCGTTTTTCAACGCAGATTATCTTGGCGATCTGATCCCAGCACGCTATCGTTTTCTAATGAGAACGACTCTGAAATCCATCGCGCTCCTGAGCGCGATCGGTCTCGCTGGCGCGAGCCTCGCGCAGACCCCGCCCTCTGAAGCGGCCGAGCCGGAATTTCGGCTGTCCGCCCCCTCGGTCGTCGATGAAGACACCGGCGAAATCCGCGGCGATGCGGCCGTGAGCCCGAACGTGTCGGGCTTCCGCTTCAGTACCGGGCTGAGCAGCGTCTTTACCGATCCCGATGTCGCGGAAACCGATCCAACAACGCCAACGGTGTTCCAAGATGGCGGGCAAGGGGCGATCACCGTATCGGAAGACGTCCTCGGTCCGCCCCTCGAAACCCTCGACCCCGACCAATAGGCGAACACACGACGGGTGCGCCGGATAATGGCGGGTAGCGTTCGCGATTTGTTCTTGAATGCGTCGGAGCAAACGGTCAAGGTGGTCTTAGGAGGATCGCCATGACCGTTTCTATCGCAACCGTCGCTTTCGAAGGGGCTGAGGCGCGACGCGTCGACGTCCAGGTTCAAATCACGGCCGGGCTGCCGGCGTTCTCCATTGTCGGGTTAGCCGATAAAGCGGTCGCCGAAAGCCGCGAGCGCGTGCGTGCCGCTTTCGCCGCGATCGGCTTGGCGTTGCCGCCCCGGCGCGTGGTCGTCAATCTCGCGCCCGCGGATTTGCCGAAAGAAGGGGCCCATTACGATCTACCCATCGCGCTGGGCTTGATGGCGGCGATCGGCGTTCTGCCCGAAGACGCCGTGAACGGCTATCTGGCGTTGGGCGAGCTGTCGCTTAACGGGGCCATAGCGCCGGTTGCAGGGGTTTTGCCCGCGGCCGTGGCGGCGAACGCCCATGATTTGGGCTTGATTTGCCCCGCCGCCTCCGGGGCGGAGGCGGCTTGGGCCGGCGGGACGGACATCATCGCCGCGCACAGCCTGATGGCGATCGTCAATCATATGAAGGGCGATCAAGTGTTGAGCCCGCCTCTCCCGGGCGCCCTGCTCGACGCAGAGAACGATTTGGATTTGCGCGATGTGCGGGGGCAAGACCATGCCAAGCGCGCGTTAGAGATCGCCGCGGCGGGCGGGCACAATTTGCTGATGGTCGGGCCCCCGGGTTCGGGGAAATCCATGTTGGCCGAGCGGCTGCCTGGTGTGTTGCCGCCCTTAACCGCAGAAGAGCTGCTTGAGGTGTCGATGGTGCACTCGGTGGCGGGTCTGTTGGAGCGTGGGGAGATGCGGCGGAGGCGACCGTTCCGCTCGCCCCACCATTCCGCGAGCATGGCGGCCTTGGTCGGCGGCGGCGTCCGCGCCAAACCGGGGGAAGCCTCGCTGGCCCATTGCGGGGTCTTGTTTCTTGATGAGTTGCCGGAATTCCACGCCCAAGCCTTAGACAGCTTGCGTCAACCCCTGGAGACCGGGCGCATCAGCGTCGCCCGCGCCAATGCCCACATCACTTATCCGGCAGCTTTCCAATTAATCGCCGCCATGAATCCGTGCCGCTGCGGTTGGGCGGGTTCGGCCACCGCCGCGTGTGCGCGCGCGAACGATTGCGCGCGACGCTACCAGGCGCGCTTGTCAGGACCGCTGCTGGATCGGTTCGACCTGCAGATCGATGTTCCAGCCGTGGCGCCCGCGGATCTCGCGGCGCCGCCATCCAAAGAAGGCTCCGCCGACATCAGCGTGCGGGTCCTCAAAGCGCGAGAGGCGCAAATGGCGCGAGGCGGCTTGAATGTCCGGCTGGGACAGGCGGCGCTAGAAAACGCGGCCGCGCCGGACGAGCAAGGCGCGGCGTTCTTATCCCAAGCCGCTGAGACCCTGGGCTTGACAGCGCGGGGGTATCATCGCGTGCTGCGCAGCGCGCGAACGATCGCCGATTTGGAAGGCGCGGATGCGGTGCGCCGGCGGCATATCGCCGAGGCGCTGAGCTTGCGCAGCGCCGCGCTTGGGGTCGGCCGACCGGACCGGGCGCTGGCGACGGCGAAACGATAGGTTTAAACCCTCCGGTTATGGTCGATCGACTAAACACAGCGGCGGCGTCCGAAGGGCGCGCCGAGAACGACACACCGCCGGCGCAAACCGGGCGTGACGCCATGTTCGCCGCGCTCACCCATGAATTGCGCACCCCGTTAAACGGGATATTGGGCATGGCGCATTTGCTCGATGAGACCGGCCTAAAACCGGACCAAGCCGCGTACGTCTCCGCCATCCGCGATTCCGGCGCCCATTTGTTGCAACTCATCGATCAGGTCCTCGACGCGGCGCAGTTGGAGGCGGGGGCGGACACCCTGCATCCGGCGCCGACGGATCTGGGGGAATTGGTCCGCAGCGCGTCGGAGATTCTGGCGCCGAAAGCCCGATTGAAGAACGTCAATCTGGCGGTCTTTTCTGATCCGAACTTACCAATTGTCAGACTCGATCCAGGCCGCTTTCGACAGATCATTTTTAATATCGCCGGCAATGCAGTGAAATTCACCCATTCGGGAGCGGTTTTCATTCGATTGACTATTGAAAACAGCGATGGGGCGCGGGGTCAACTTGCGCTCACGGTCGCGGATACCGGTCCCGGCGTGCCCGAAGACAAACGCGCGGCGATTTTCGACGCCTATCGTCGGCTCGACACAGAGGCGGGGGGTGCGGAGAGCGGCGTGGGCTTAGGGTTGGCCATTGTCAAGCGGTTGGTGGCCGCCATGGGCGGCGCGCTAAGCGTGGAGTCCGAATTGGGCGTTGGGTCGACCTTCCGGGTACACGTCCCCGTTGAGATCGTGGAAAACCGCACAAATCCGCTCAGCGCCCGGTTAAAGGGTCAAACCATCGGCGTAAAAATGGCGTGTGCGTTATCCAAACGCGCGCTTATTGAACAAATTCAGGCGTGCGGCGGTTCGGTCGAACGCTCGGAACTCTCCGGGCTCCGGCAAATCGTGGTGGATGCGGAGGGCCTTGCGGACCTAAGCTCGGAGGACGCCGCCAACGCGATCATCGTCATCGCACCGGACCAACGCGGCCTGCTCGACACCTTACACCCGCCGATTAAAGGCTATCTCATCGCGCCTGTGCGTCTTGAGTCCCTCGTCGCACGCTTGTCGGACACGACGCTCCCCGATATCACAACCGAAACCCTCCAAAGCGGCGACAGCGCGCCAGAGACCCCGCCGGACCCAACACCGCGCTTTACGCTGCGTCGGACGCCTCGGTATCGCGCCCTATTAGCGGACGATAATCCTATAAACGCGCTCCTTGCGCGGAAAATTTTGGAGCGGGAAGGTTTGGATGTGGATGTCGTCACCGATGGCGCCCAAGCGGTGAACAGCGCGCTGAACGCCCATTACGACGTTATTTTTCTAGATCTGCGCATGCCCAATTTGGACGGTCTGGCTGCGGCGCGGCGGTTACGCGCGGACGGCGGTCCGAATGCGCGCAAACCCATTATCGCGTTCACAGCCAACAACCAACACGCTGACCGGCGCGCCTGTCTTGATGCGGGCATGGTCGATTTTCTCGCAAAACCTTTTGACAAAGACGATTTGCTGGCGGTCCTGGCGAAATGGCTGACCCCCGAGGAGACAACCCAATGACCGGGTCGGGTTTGGCCTCCGGTTTGCGCGCGCGGCTTCGGCTCATCGACCGACCGGTGATCGCCATGTTCGGTCTTGGGCTGTCCTCGGGCTTGCCGATTATGTTGGTGGGATCCACCTTCCAATTCTGGTTGCGCGACCTGGGCTTCTCCATCGCCGCCATCGGCCTGCTGTCCTGGTTCGGCTTCGCCTACACGTTTAAATTTGCTTGGTCACCGCTGATCGATCAGGTCCGCTTGCCAGGTCTGCATCGGGTATTCGGCCGCCACCGCGCCTGGATTCTCCTCATGCAGGGGCTGATTATTGTCGGATTAGCCATGCTCGCGGCCCTGGGCGACGATCTGCAAGCGTCGGAGGGGGCGGCGTCCGGGTCCCGCGTTCTGGTTGGGAGTTTTCTGGCCCTGGCGGCGATGACCGCCATCGCCTCGGCGACCCAAGACATCGCCATCGACAGCTGGCGCATCGAAGTGTCTCACGACGCCGAAAACAGCAATTTATACGTGGTCGCTCAAGCCTATGGATATCGGCTGGCGCTACTGACCACCACGTCGTTGATTTTTTTCATCGTCGATGGCCAAAGCTGGGCTGTGGCTTATGCGGTGATGGCTGGCGTCGCGCTCGCGAGCGTCGGGGTCACCCTGGCCGCGCCATCGCCAACGCCCGATGCGACCGCAAACGCCCCGCGGACAACAGAGCCCGACAAGGTGGGGTTTCGCGCGATCGCCGACATGTGGATCAAACCGCTGGCGGATTTTTTGTCCCGCTATGGCCGGTTCGCCGTGATCATCCTCTTGGCGCTGAGTTTTTTCCGGCTTGGTGACTTCATTATGGGGCCGATGATTGGCCCGCTTTATAATGATTTAGCGCTGGATGAGAGTCTCATCGGCCAAGTTCGGGGCACAACAGGCTTAATCGCCACCATTATCGGCGTCGGGGCTGCGGGATTTTTCGCCGGCCGGTTCGGCCATTCCGCCGCACTTTTATTAGGCGCGCTTTTGGGGCCCTTGTCGAACCTCGCCTTTTCTTACATAGCGATTTTCGGTGTCACGCCGCTAACGTTCCATATCGTCATGGCGATCGATAATGTGTCGGGTGGATTTGCCGGCGCTATTCTCATTATTTGGATGTCGAATTTAACGAGTATTGGAATTTCCGCGACCCAATATGCTCTATTATCATCAACTTACTCCCTATTAGGTCAATTTTCGAAAGGGTCTTCCGGTTTCATCACAGAGTTTTTTCAAACAATGACAACGGTTAATATCGGCTATGCCTTATTTTTCGTCTTTTCGAGCATCTTATGCATTCCAGCACTTGTGTTCATTGTCCTGGTGTTTCATCACCAAAAGCGTATCGCTGAACGGAGTGCAGGTCCGTCATCGGGCCTGGCCCCGCCCGCCACGCCGCCGAGGACCCTCGATCCCGCAGCGGCTCCGAAATCCGATCCCTGATCGGCGCCAAATGTGGAGCGCTCCATGATCCGTTTTGATGTTGTCGGCTTGGGCAATGCGATCGTCGATATCCTCGCCCCCTGCGAGGACGCGTTTTTGGACGCGCAAGGCATTGCGAAAGGCGCGATGACGCTGATTGACGAGGTCCGCGCCCAAGCGCTTTACGACCATATGAAGCCCGCGCAGGAACGCTCGGGCGGATCGGCGGCCAACACCGTTGCGGGACTGGCCAGCTTTGGCGCCCAAACCGCTTATTTGGGCAAAGTGGCGGATGATCAATTGGGCGACGTCTTCGCCCATGATCTGCGCGCGGCAAATGTGACCTTCCAAACTGCACGCCTAAGTGGCGGGCCGGAAACCGCGCGCTCTTACATTTTGGTCAGTCCCGACGCCCAACGATCGATGAACACGTTTTTAGGCGCCTCAACAGAATTCAGCGAAGCTGATGTGGACGCCGAGATCATTCAAGCCGGCCAGATTCTTTATCTCGAAGGCTATCTGTTTGACAAACCAGCCGCCAAAGCGGCCTATGTCCGGGCCTCCGAACTCGCCAAGGCCGCAAACCGCAAAGTGTCGCTCACCCTATCCGATCCGTTCTGCGTGGATCGACATCGCGACGCCTTCCGCCATTTGGTGGCTCACCATATCGACATTCTGTTCGCCAATGAGGCGGAGTTGCTCAGCCTTTACGAAACTGAGGATTTGGACAGCGCAGTGGCCGCCGTTCGCCGCGACACCGCGATCGTCGCCGTGACCCGATCCGAGAAAGGCTCGCTCGTCATCACGGATAGAGAAATCGTCGAGATACCCGCCGTCGCGGTGGCCAAAGTGGTGGACACTACGGGCGCGGGCGATCAATACGCCGCCGGCGCGCTGTTCGGCTTGGCCCAAGGTTTTGAGCCGGAGACGTGCGGTCGATTGGGCGCGCTCGCCGCCAGCGAGGTCATCAGCCATTACGGCGCCCGGCCGGAAGTGTCCCTCGCCGAACACGCCCGCGCGCACGGTCTGCTGTAACCCGGCGGGATGGCTGCGCGGATCGGTCATGGCGGAACTGCTACGCGGAGCCGCCCGTCGGTGGCGCTCCGCAGACGCGTGAAGCGCGATCGCCTAATCCGAGCCCGCGAGGGTCAAAGCGGCTCGCGGATCGACACCGCCGTCATAAAGCGCCCGGCCCAACACCGCGCCGCTGATTGGGACCCCGGAGCGGGCTTTTATAGCGTGAAGATCCTCAAGACCCGCAAGCCCGCCGGAAGCGATGACCGGTATGCGGACGGCATCAGCGAGCGCGCCGGTCAGCTCAAGGTTTATCCCCGCCTTGACGCCGTCTCGGTCCACGTCAGTGACGATGAGCGCAGCGACGCCCGCATCTTCAAACCGCTTCGCCAGCTCTAGCGCGCTCACCGCCGATTGCTCCGCCCACCCCTCGACCGCAACCCGCCCGCCCTTGACATCGATCCCCACAGCGACACGGCCGGGAAAGCGCCGGGACGCAACGCGCACCAAATCGGGATCGCGCACGGCGGCTGTGCCCAAAATCACCCGCTGAACGCCCGCGGACAACCAGGCCTCAACCCCATCAAGTGTGCGGATGCCACCGCCCAATTGCACCGAAACGTCAACGGCCTCGAGTATGGCGCGGACGACCGCGCCATTGCGGCTCTCGCCCGCGAACGCGCCGTCCAAATCGACGATATGGAGCCAAGAAAACCCAAGCGTTGCGAATTGCCGAGCCTGCTCGACCGGGGCGGCGTTAAAAACAGTGGCTTGCGCCATGTCCCCGCGAACAAGGCGCACCGCTTCACCGTTCTTCAAATCAATCGCTGGATAAAGGATCATGGGGACCACGCCAGAAAGTTCGCGAGAATCGCCAAGCCGACCTTTTGGCTTTTCTCCGGGTGAAATTGAAGTCCGATCAGGTTATCGCGCCCCACCGTGGCGGCGAACGCCGCGCCATATCGGGCTTGGGCCAGAACATCAGAACCGTGGGTCGCCTCAAACCGATAGGAATGAACGAAATAGACGTGATCGCCCGCGGTCACGCCGCTCAGCACCGGGTGCGAACGCAAATCCTCCAACGCATTCCACCCCATATGCGGTATTTTCAAGCCGTCCCCAGGCGGCATGCGATCGACGACGCCGGGCACCCAGCCCAAGCCCGCGGTCTGGCCAAACTCGCGACCCTCATCGGCGAGCAATTGCATGCCCACGCATATGCCCATAAAGGGCGCCGCCCGGTCGCGCGCAGTCTCTGTTAAGGCCTCAATCAGCCCAGACCGCGCGGCGAGCCCGGCCTTGCAATCGCCAAACGCGCCAACGCCGGGCAAAACGACGCGATCGGCGGACGCGACCCGGTCCGGTTCGGCGGTGACGAGGATGCGCGGCGGTTTGGCCAGCGCGCTCGCCGCAAATTCCAACGCACTGTGTGCGGAATGCAGATTGCCTGAGCCATAATCGACCAGGACGACGGTTTCGCTCATGCCGGGGTCCTAGAGCACGCCTTTGGTCGACGCCGCCGCGCCGCCCAGACGCGCATCCCGCTCCACCGCAGCGCGCAAAGCCCGCGCCAACGCTTTAAAGCTCGCCTCAGCGATATGATGGCTGTTCTCGCCATAAAGGCGGCTGACATGCACGCACGCGCCCGCCTGCATGGCGAAAGCTTGGAACCATTCCTTGAACAGTTCGGTGTCCATCTCACCGACTTTGGGGCGTTCGAAGCGCACGTCCCAAACGAGATAGGGCCGGTTCGCAAGGTCCACCACCGCACGGCATAACGCTTCATCCATCGGCACATAAGCCGAGCCGAAGCGACGCAACCCGGCGAACCCGCCCAAGGCTTTTTGGAAGGCCTGACCTAAGACAATCCCCACATCTTCGACGGTGTGGTGCATATCAATATGCAAATCGCCTTGTGCGGAAATCGTTAAGTCAAACGCGCCATGCTTGGCGAAGCTCTCCAACATATGGTCAAAAAAACCAATGCCAGTTGACACATCGGCACGGCCGACGCCGTCTAAATCAATGGTGACGGAAATCTGCGTTTCTTTTGTCGCTCGCTCGACTGTCGCATGTCGCGTCATATTTTGCACTCCGTCTTCTAAAAGGTTTAAACGCGTAATGCGATTTAGGTGGTTTCACAATCTTGTTTACTGAATTTCAAGGCGGATCGGCGTTTTATCCGGGAGCTGAGGGACTGTCATGACACTTTCGGACGCAGATCATCAAAACTTGTCCGCAGATTTGCGCAGCCTTGGCGAAGCGATCGCTGAAGCCTTGCGCAATGATCGCATCGAGCTGGCCTTCCAACCCCAATATGACACGCGCGGCTCCGGCGTTCGCGGCTTTGAGGCCCTTGCGCGGTGGCGGCGGATCGACGGCGCCTTAGTCTCTGCGGGCCATTTCATCGACGCCATCGAGGCGATGGGTCTGATTGGCGATCTGGGTGATTACGTCTTGCGGAAAGCCTGCGAAGCGGGGGCGCGGCTGGTTGAGACGAACCGGCCAACCCTGATCGCGGTCAACATTTCCGCAACCCAGCTCGAACGCCCGGATTTCGCCGATCACGTGAAGGCGGAAATCGCGCGCGCGTCATTGGACCCCGAACTAATCGAGATCGAGCTGACCGAACATGTGGCCGTACAAGACGTCCACCGGGCGGCGGAACAAATGCGCCCGCTACGCGAGCTTGGCGTGCGGTTTGCGCTCGATGATTTCGGCGCCGGCTACGCCACCCTGTCCGCTCTGGCCGCTTTGCCCTTTGACGCCGTTAAGCTCGACCGCAGCCTCATCGCGGAGATCGACACCGCTCCCCAATCCCGCCGGTTAGTCGAGGCGGTGATGGCGGTGGCGCGGACTTGGCGGATGGAGGTGGTCGCTGAAGGCGTCGAACGGGGCGAGCAATTGGCGGTGCTCCAACTCATCGGCTGCCGGGCGGTTCAAGGCTACCATTTGGGCAAACCGGCGGGCGAGGCGGAGATGATGGCGATGATCGACGACGCCTGGGCGATCGAAGAGATCCCGCCCGCGTCGCTCGACACCCTTGCGCGGCACGGCTTCGTCATCAAGTAATCGGCTATGAGCAGTTCCAACGCCGCCGGGCCGGTTTGGCACGGCACCACCATTTTGTCCGTCCGGCGCGGCGGCCACGTGGTCATCGCCGGGGACGGGCAAGTCACCGTCGGCCCCACGGTCATGAAACACGGCGCCCGCAAGGTCCGCCCCTTGGCCGACGGCCAGGTGATTTCCGGCTTCGCCGGGGCCACGGCTGACGCCTTCGCCCTGTTTGAGCGGCTCGAACGCAAGCTCGAGCAATACCCCACCCAGCTCACCCGCGCCTGCGTGGAACTGGCCAAAGACTGGCGCACCGACAAATACCTGCGCCAGCTCGAAGCCATGCTGATCGTGGCGGACCGGGAGGCCACCTTCGTTTTGACCGGCAATGGCGATGTGCTGGAGCCTGACGACGGACTGGCCGCTATCGGTTCGGGTGGCAACTACGCGCTCGCCGCCGCCCGCGCGCTCATCGGCTATGAGCAGGACCCGGAGACGATCGCCCGCAAAGCCATGGCGATCGCGGCGGACGTCTGCATTTACACCAATGATCACTTGGTGGTCGAGAATCTCGCGACCGAGGGCTAATCCCGCGCGAAAATCTGGCCCTCGTCGCGGAAGGCTTTGAACTCCAACGCATTGCCCGAGGGGTCCTTAACGAAGAACGTCCCCTGTTCGCCCGGTTCGCCTTCAAAGCGCACATAAGGGTCAATGAGAAACCCGGTGCCGGCGGATTTTACACCAATGATCGTTTGGCAGTGGGTGTACTTTTCGCCTCCTAAATACTTGCCAAACATCGATGAATTTTTCTTGCCAGACGAATCAATTTGATTCACAATAGAGATGATTGATTCGCTAAAGGCGACCCAATGAGACAATTTCGCATAAACTTTGATTCAGGCCTGTTCGACCGACTAAATTGCCTATCAAGGCGCTATTTTCTATCGCAAGAAAACGTTTTGCGAAGTGTTTTTCGGGCTGAATTATCGTTAATCGATCCCTCAAAGACTGGTGCCCTGAGGGATTGCTCTCTCAAGAATTACAAAAACTTATTTATTACCCTGCACCTTAACGAAACGGAATGTTCTTTACTTAGAAATATCAATATTGACCACGATCAAATTAAGCAGCGTACGGTTGCACGGATGTTGAGCGCTGAGTCTAGGTGTCAATTCCCATTTGGAGACTTATCATGAACGAGTTGAAAACCTTACAGAAGCTCTTGCTGGAGAACGATGTTTCTGGAGTAAGAGACTGGGTGAACCGCGTCAACGACTTAGAGATAACCGATGAAATGGGCTGGACGCCCGTTTTTTACGGCGTGGCATCTGGGCGCCACGAAGCCACTCAAGTGCTCCTCGAAGCGGGCGCCAACCCGCTGCATCTTGACGTCGTAGAATGGGATGCCTTAATGCATGCCGAGTTGAACGGAGACACTAAAATGGTGTCTTTGATCAGGGGTGAAGCGGTCACCCAGCACGAGGCGGGAGGGTAAAGTTGCCCCAAAAATTTTCATTTAAGCAATCAAAAGAAATTCAAGATTACCAAACGGTTTTTATGGTTTTTCCTCGTATTTCAAGAAATTCGGGTAAAACCGATCGTGTGGGTTTTTTTGAAAACTTGGGTGTAAGTGGGTTAGATGCCCAAATAAAAAAAGATGAAGTTATTTGTTTTTCTCCGAATGACGCAGAGATTATCACAAAGTTTATTCGATTTTATAAATTGCAGGAGGAGGGCGGTTTCAAAGATCCCATGCCGACGGACGTCGATGGTTGGACGAAAATCAGCCAATTGGAGTGTCATCGCTTTGTTCCATTCAAAGTGATGCAAAAACCCGAAGGCGAAATGTCCAAGAAAGACAAAAGGCAAGCCAACACCGGTCGGAAAAAAACCTATGGTCGTGTCGTTCGGTTTCCAAACGCCTCTGCCTCCGCGACATGTATCGGCGTCTGTCCCGAGGGCTTTGACTGTAAGAAAGCAAGCGACGGCTCTTGTGCCTGTCTCCCGGTATAAAATTGAAGGCAAATGTCGATCTTTGACGACAACTATATTGTAATCACCAACGACGAATGGCAGCAATACGATGACGATCATCGCGTGAAAATTATAGATTATTTATTAAAAAAATTCAACATTTTAATTGGAAACACAAACGGACGGGCCGAATTTGCGGCATTTTCTAAAAGAAATTATTCTTGTTGGCGCAATACTTACAAATTAATTTTGATATTTTTGACATCTTTAATTGCAGTTTTGAACCTTTTTACAAGCTCATTTTCTTGCTTAGATTTAAATATTGTTTCGGCAACATTCGCAATATTAATAACACTAATTGCAAACATCGATAGTTTTTTCGATTTTTCTGGAAAGAGAAAGATGTGGGAGGATCGGGAAAATCGTTTGCGTTTAGCTGCTCAAAAATAAACGCATTTATGGTCTGAATTTGTAAATATAAATGACGGCTCTTACAATAAGTATCAAAATGCAGTTAATTTAATCAAAAATTTTTCAGACGACCTAGAATTAATTCTCGGCGCGAATAATTCAGAGCAAAAAAATAACGACCAGAAAAGCTCAGAAAAGGAAAAATCCTAAGCGCCTAGACCGCGAAAATCTGACCCTCGTCGCGGAAGGCTTTGAACTCCAACGCATTGCCAGAGGGGTCTTTGACGAAGAAGGTCCCCTGCTCGCCCGGTTCGCCTTCAAAGCGCACATAAGGGTCAATGAGAAACCCCGCACCCGCCCGCTTAAGCCGCGCGCCCAAAGCCGACCAATCGGACCAATTCAAGATCAAGCCGAAATGGAAGGCCGGCACATCATGGCCGTCCACCGCGTTTCGAGCCGAGGGGTTCATCGCATCTGGGGCGTGGTGGGCGACGATTTGATGGCCATGCAGGTCGAAATCCACCCAGGTCTCTGCGGATCGCCCCTCCACGCAGCCCAGCAGGTCCTTGTAAAACGCCCGCGCGGCGTCAAGATCATGCACAGGGAAGGCGAGGTGAAATCGCGGTCGATCCTGGGCCATGGCGAAGGCTCCTCACTCGGCTAAACCTTCCCCACCTTAACGCGCACACGCGCCGACGCCGAGACACAATAGCCCATCAGGACCTCTTATCCCCCTATGACCGACTTTTCCCCGCGCGAAATCGTTTCCGAACTCGACCGTCACATTATCGGCCAAGCCGACGCCAAACGCGCCGTCGCCATCGCCCTGCGCAATCGCTGGCGGCGGCGCCAGCTTGACCCGAGCTTACGCGAAGAGGTGACGCCGAAGAACATCCTGATGATCGGTCCCACCGGGGTGGGCAAAACCGAGATCGCCCGGCGGTTGGCCAAACTCGCCAACGCGCCCTTCCTCAAGGTGGAGGCGACGAAATTCACCGAAGTGGGCTATGTGGGCCGGGACGTGGACCAGATCGTGCGCGATTTGCTGGAAGCCGCCATCACCATGGTGCGCGAGAGCAAACGCGAGGAGGTGCGCGCCCGCGCCCACGCGGCCGCCGAGGACAGGTTGCTCGACGCGCTGGTGGGTCCGTCCCGGGCGGAGACGCGGGAGTCCTTCCGCCGCAAGCTGCGGGGCGGCGAACTTGACGCCAAAGAGATCGATATCGAGCTGAGCGACACCGGCTCCCCCTTCGACGGCATGGAGATCCCGGGCATGCCCGGCGGTGTGGGCATGATCAATCTCAGCGACTTGTTGGGCAAGGGCTTTGGCGGGCGGAAAAAGCAAATCCGCACCACGGTGGCCGAAGCTTATGAGCCACTGATCACCGAGGAATCCGACAAACTGCTCGACCAGGATCAGCTTATCCGCGAGGCCATCACCAAGGTGGAGAACGACGCCATCGTGTTCCTCGATGAGATCGACAAGATCACCGTGCGATCAGATCGAGCGGGCGGCGATGTGAGCCGGGAGGGCGTCCAGCGCGATCTCCTGCCGTTGATCGAAGGCACCACCGTGGCGACCAAGCACGGCTCGGTGAAGACCGACCATATCTTGTTCATCGCCTCGGGGGCATTCCACGTGGCCAAGCCCTCGGATCTGTTGCCCGAGCTGCAGGGTCGCTTGCCGATCCGGGTGGAGCTGAAAGCCCTGACCCGCGATGACTTCCGCCGCATTCTGACCGAGCCGGAAGCGAGCCTGGTCACCCAATACAAAGCCCTAATGGAAACAGAGAATTTCGCCCTGGACTTCACCGATGACGCGGTGGACGCGATCGCCGATTTGGCCGCCGAAGTGAACGCCAGCGTCGAGAATATCGGCGCGCGGCGGCTCGCCACCGTGCTCGAAAAACTGCTCGAAGAGATCAGCTTCACCGCCTCAGATCGACCCGGGGAAACGCTGACCATCGATGGGGCCTATGTGCGCGACCAGGTGGGCGAGCTGGCGCGTAACACCGATCTGTCGAAGTTTATTTTGTAAAACCGCGTCTTCGGAACGATGAAGTCCATGGCGTTTCCAATGGGTACCGGATCAAGCCCGGGACTCAGAGAGAGACGTCATCGCGAGGAGCCAAAGGCGACGCGGCGATCCAAGGGACGTTTTCGGCTGGCTTAGGGGGTTCTGGATTGCCGCGGCCCTAACGGGCCTCGCAATTGTGTGTTGGTTTTGGGGTAGTGTTGGGGTGCGGATGGGCGCCCGTTCGCAATGGGACCTTTGCGGGTTTGGGCCTGCGTTCGGGCGTCGTCATCTGGGGCCCCATCCGCGGATCTTCCACCCGCTTGCAGGGTAAAAGGGGCTCGCCGCCCGCACACAATCCAAAGCAGGAAGCTCGCCATGAACAGGATACGCGTTATCGGCGTGGATGTCGCCCAAGATCAT
>JBHJGU010000086.1:0-37980 GCA_050331475.1 Maricaulaceae bacterium
AGATCGAAGTCCGGGGCGATGTTTAAAAAACAGATGCACGCCACCCGATGGTGTATCCACAACGGTTGCTGGAGACGTGTGGGGGTCGAAGCCCCACGTTCTGATTGCTTCAACGCCGTCTTTGCCGTCTTTACGGTCGAGGTCCAGAACGGCAAGCCCGCTGGTTCGACCGGTAGGGAAACCGGGAACCGCAAACGGCCATCTTCTCCACCAAGCCTTGATTGTATCAGGGTCGGTCGTGGCCTTCCGCATTTTCAAGTTTGGATGGCCGTCTACTCCCTTGCCCCACTTCACCAATGAGCCACCACCTCGTTGGGGAGAACGATCATTGCAGGGAAAAACGGGTACTCCGATCTCGGCATAATCAAGCGCAACCGAAAGATTATGTTTCGCTCTCTCAGGCGGAACCGTCAGAGAAGGCTTTTTCGGTTTCGTACTGGTCATGAAGGCCTTCCTGTCGCAATGTTCAGAGCCTTTTGGTTTTGTCCCTCAATCGCCTGTTGAGCACGGCTCTCAAAGAATGCAGCGAGCCAGTTTTCGGGCATTGCTGATGCGCGGGTGCTGAGCTTCACGAAAGGTGGGAAGCGCCGTTCCGTAATCATCTGATAAATCTGTGTACGGGACAGCCCCGTCTGGTCGATCACCTGTTGCGGGCGTAACATTCGTCCTTCGGGCTTCAAAATTTCCCACGGGCGGTTCTGTGCTGTTCGTTCCTGTGCCATCCATTGCTCCATTGTTCGCAACACGCCGAATGCGTGCAAATCCATCAATGGACGTTCAGAGATATTGTATCAGCGGAAAAGCTCAGGCGCGTTCTGTCACTGATTTTCCGTTGAGCCTACCATTTCGCGATAGAAGCGAGCGCGAATTATCCAGTCGCTTTGGTCACGACCATGCTGTAGTTGCTTCCGCAATGCGCCGCCGGTCGGAATCGCCTTGAAGCGCTGCACGTTCAATTCGTTGACCAAAGCGGGGTCGAGAGTGTGCGCTTCGTAGAAGCTGCGAATTTCAATAAGGGTTGCCAATACGAACTTCGCCAGAGTCCCCGCTGTGTTTGGTCCGTTTTCGCTTGTCGTGGCGGTAGGCTTCAATCCTGTTGCCGCGTGAAATAGACCGATCAGGGAACCGCAAAATTGCAGATCGCCGAGCGCATGGCCATGCCTCCCTCGCGCAGCATTCTCCCAATCGTCGATGAATTTCTCAGCGTGATCTCTCCAGCGATCCGGGGGCATTGGCACAGCCACGCCCATGCGCTGAAGCTCATGCGACCGTGCGAGTAGAGATTTGTATGAAGCCTTGAATTGCTGAATTTGTCTCGAAGCTGGCTTTGTTGAGAAGCTCCTGTCCAATGCCATCTGAGCGGCATCGTTGAGGAAGCGTGCGAAAGCCGACTGAGGAAACGTTGGCAACAGGTCCCCGCCAAAAGCTGCGAGAATCCGATTCATCGCGCTTTCATCCAAAACCGGAGCGGCGCCAAGGCTTCCACGATTGAGAAGCGGCCTGTCTGCCTCAACCATTCGCCCTGAACTCATCAAGTTGGCCTGCCCACCATTCGGCCATCTGCACACGCTCGTCCCAGAATTCAGCCCGCAGATAGGCGCGGCGCACGTCGTTGCCCTCCACATGGCCCAAAGCCCGTTCAATCGCATCGGAATTCCAAAGCCCCGATTCATTCGCAAGCGTACTGAAGGTCGCGCGGAATCAGTGGCTCGTCATTTCCTCTTTCGTGAAGCCCATGCGCCGCAACGCGACATTCAGCGTATTCTCGGAAATAGGCTTTTTGGTCGAGCGATAGGACGGAAACGCCAACTCTGAATGCCCGCTGATCGGTTGCAAGTCCTTGAGTAGCGCGATTGCCCTCTGAGGGAGCGGAACACGATGAGGGCGGCGCATTTTCATGCGTTCGGCTGGAATGCGCCAGACGGCTTCCTCAAGATCGAATTCGTCCCATTCCGCCTTGCGCAATTCACCCGGTCGCGGGGCCAGCAACGCTAAGAGTTGCAGGGCTGTATTCGTTGTTGGTTGCCCGTCGAAGCTGTCGATTGCGCGCAAGAGCCTACCAAGCCCAACGCGATCAGTGATTGCGGCGCGCGACGAAACCTTGGGCGTTATCAATGCGCCCTTGAGAGCATAGGTTGGATCGACGGCGGCTCGCCCCGTCGCAATTGCGTAGCGGAAAACTGAGCCGATCAGAGAGCGCATACGGCGCGTCGTTTCGTATTTGCCTGTTGCCTCAAGCTCGCGAAGCAATGCGAGGATTTCCGGGGCTTCGATTTCGGCGATGGGACGGTCGGCAAAATGTCCCCGCGTGAATTCGAGCAGCCATCGAATCTTCTTCAGCGTGATCGCCGCGCGGCCTTCCTTTTCGAGCTTTGCAACATATTCCATGCTGAGCGTCTCGAAAGTGTTGGCGCGTTCCACCTTTGCTTCACGGCGCTGGGCGCGTTTGACTTGGCTTGGATCAATACCGTCGAGCAACTTCGCCTTTGCATCGTCGCGCTTGATGCGAGCTTTCTTGAGGCTGGTCACGGGGTATGGGCCGAAGGAAAGCAGCTTCTCTCGTCCATCAAAGCGATATTTCAACCGCCAGAGACGGGAACCCGTTGGCGTGATTTGAAGGTGAAGCCCTCCACCGTCGAACAGCTTGTAAGCCGTATCAGCGGGCTTTGCATTCCGAATGGCGCTGTCTGTCAGGGGCATGGGAGCCTCAGTAGTATGTTTCAGATACCCCCAATTATACCCCCAAACAGATTTGCTGTCACGATATGTTAATGAACGGCACCGGACACAAAACCCAGTAAACCTGCAGGTTTTGGCGTCCTGACGAACGCCTCGGAACAGTTCTGAATGAGATAATGGTGCCCAGGAGAGGACTCGAACCTCCACGTCCATACGGACACCAGCACCTGAAGCTGGCGCGTCTACCAATTCCGCCACCTGGGCCGGTCGATCGGAAATAAGGCCGCGTCCTTACGCGAGCCATCGGCTAACGTCAACGCGCCGTTCTTGCGATTGGGACCGGCTTACTCCGCTGGGAGCGGCGGCGGCCGTTGGGGCGCGTCACCAGGTGGCGTCTGGCCGAGCCGTTCGGACAACCGATGCAGACCCGTCCCAGCCGCGGCACGTTCATAAACCGCCGCTCGATCCTCAAAAGCTGTGCCCAAGAGGCGATCAAGCACCGTGGTGAAAAGGCCATAGTGGCCGCGGAAGCGGGCGTGGTGGAGCGCGTGATAGCTCGGCGTGGCGATCAGCCCGCCCACAGGGCTGCGGATCAACCAGCGCGGATAAATCTCCGCATTGGAATGGCCAATGACGTTGACCGTGTAATTAAAAAGCGCATAGGCCATCAGCCCGCGCACATCGAACGGCATCAGGCGAGACGCCACGGCGGCGAAACCGATCACCCCGATTAGCAAGATGGCGCGCTCGCCAAGGGAAAACGACAACGAGGTCAACGGATCGCAGATCTTGGCGTCGTGGTGGGCGCGGTGGATCCAGAGCAGCGATTTGTGATGCATCGCCCGATGCGTGCCGTAAAACCACAGCTCGTACCAGATAAACATCGCCGCAAACGTCGCCAGTCCGGCCCAAACCGGCGCGGTTTCAGGCCGAGCCACCAGCCCGGTGAGGAACGCCGCCGTCACAACGGTGGCGTCGAACACCACCACCAGAGCGGCGCGCACGGCTTCGCGCCGGAGCTGTCCCTCCGCGTAAGGCAATTGAAACACTAACCGTTTGCGCGCAAACCGCCAAAACCGCAGCATGGCGAACCCCAACCCGACCAGGCTTAAAGCGCGCACTGCGAACACCGCGAACACCAACCCGAAAACGCTCAGGACGCTGACCACAAGCTCCATGACGGCCTCCTCAAACCCCTTGGCGTCGACATTAACCGATTATTGACTGTCATATAACGTCAAACGCACCACTTTCCGTCGCGAGGCGGGCCGCGGGTCCGCCTGGACAAGGCCACGGCCGGGCGGTATCGCCAGGCTGAACAACAATAAGGGGTTATGGCGCATGGGCGGGGTGGCGAACGAATTGGTGAGCGTGTTCGGCGCATCCGGGTTTATCGGGCGTTATGTGGTGCGCGCTCTGGCGAAGGCGGGATATCGCATTCGCGCGGCCAGCCGCCGGCCGCATCTGGCCCATGATCTGCGCGTGATGGGCGATCCTGGTCAGGTGCAGCTGATCCAGGCCAATGTGGGCGATCCGGCGTCCATCGCGGGCGCGACAGAGGGCGCGGACGCGGTCGTCAATCTGGTTGGCGTGTTGTTCCAGTCCGGCTCGCAATCCTTTCAACGATTGCAGGCCCAAGCGCCGGGTTTGATCGGCGAGGCGGCCGCCGCCGTCGGCGCGCGCGCCGTCGTTCATGTCTCCGCCATTGGCGCGGACGCCCAGTCCCCCGCTATTTACGCCCGGACCAAAGCGGAGGGCGAAGCGTGCGCCCGCGCCGCGTTCGCCAAAACCACCGTGCTGCGACCGTCTATTGTGGTGGGTCCTGAGGACGGGTTTTTTAATCGGTTTGCGGCCATGGCGCGCTTGGCGCCGGCTCTGCCGCTGATTGGTGGCGGGCAAAGCCGGTTTCAACCGGTCTATGTCGGCGACGTGGCGGATGCGGTTATCGCGGGGCTCGAGCGGTCGGACGCGGCGGGGCGGACCTATGAGTTGGGCGGCCCAACGACTTACACGTTTAAGGCGCTCATGGAGTTGATGCTGCGTGAAATCGCGCGCCGTCGGCTGCTGGTTCCGGTGCCGTGGAGCGTGGCCATGCTGATGGGCTTGGGCGGGGAGATCATGGGTAAGCTGCCCGGGCTCGAACCGTTTTTGACGCGCGACCAGGTCAAGCTCTTGAAATCGGACAATGTCGTTGGCGCGTCTGGGGCGGGTGTTTTAACCTTTGACGCCCTCGGTTTGTCGCCGACACCGATCGAAGCCGTCATCCCGCCTTATTTGGTGCAGTATCGGCGATACGGGGTGTCGCCGTCGTCCGCTTAGGGCGTTTCGGCGCGCGCGGCGTCTAAGATCGCTTGTAACGGCGTGGCCGGGTCGATGGGGATCGGGATCAACGGCTCGCGCTCGGTGTCCGGCTGACAACGTACGAACACACTTGGTCCGCCAAACGCGTCCGCGCCGACGATCTCGCGGCGAAACCCGTTTGGTCCCAGCACCTCAACCCGCCAGACCTGGGGGCCGGCGCGCCAGATGAACCGTTCGGGCGGGCCGTCGGCCTCCAGGGTTAGGTTTTGCTCAGCCACACCGAACGGATCACGTAATCGCAAAGTGAGCCCGTCGGCCAGCACCTGTAAGGGGGTGTCCGGGCAAGGCGTGAGCCCGTCGGCCAGAACGCCCGCGCGCTCCGCCCCCGTTCCGCGGCCGGTCACGGCGGTCCAATCGCCGAAAAACACCCCCGCCCCGCGTGCAGACGCCGCCGCCCGTCCCGGGGGGGCGGAGCGTCGCCCCCCGCCGAAAACGCCCAGCGGCGCATCAGGGGTGACCGGATCGGGGATCGCAACCTGATCGCGCACGCGTTGTCGCGCCATGCGGTCATCGGCGGCGCGTTGGGTCCCCGCGCGGGACCGGTCCGCGCGCAATTGCTCGCGGACGGTCTGCGCGCTCGCCACCTCAGCGGCCGTCCAAACCAATATGATCGCCGCCAGCGCGCGCATCATGATCCCGCCGCCAGCCATAACAATCCCGCCCCGAGCGCGAGCCGGTAGAGGACGAACACGGTGAAATCCGCATTCGCGAGCCATCGGAGCAAGAGCGCGATCGCCGCCAACGCGGACACAAAGCTCAAGCCCGCCACCCATAAGCCATCGACGAGGCTTGCTGCGCCGGCGGGCGCCTGGGCCAAATCCCGCACCGCAAGCGCGCTAAAGGCCAGGAGTGGCGGTATGGCGATCAGCATGGAGAATTTCGCCGCGGTCTGACGATCGAACCCTAACGCGCGCGCGGCCGTCATGGTGACCCCGGAACGACTGGCGCCGGGAATGAGGGCGAGGGTTTGCGCTAACCCGACGCTGAGGCCCGCGCGCCAGCCCAAACCGTGCAAGGTTTTGCCGGTCGACGCGAACCGGTCCGCCAACCATAATAGCGCGCCGAAGCCCAAGGTTGCCCAGGCGATAACCGTCAGCGACCGCAGCGCGTCGACAAGGTCTAAAGCGTAGAGCGCGAAGCCCACAACAAAAACGGGCGGCGTCGCCGCGGCGATCGCCAAAGCCAGGCGCGCGCGCGCGCCCTCAAAGCGTCCGCGTAAAACGTCCACCCCACCCATCACGGCCTCGCCCACATCCTTGCGAAAATACAACACGACCGCCAAAAGCGTGCCCGCATGGGCCATCACATCGATCAGCGGACCTTGGTCGGGCCAATCCGCGAGCCGCGGCGCTAGGATCAAATGGGCGGATGAGCTGATCGGCAGAAACTCTGTGATCCCCTGGATCAGGGCGAGAATGACGATCTGCAGCGGGCTCATAGCGGGCCTTGACGGAAGCGCCGCGATGGATGCGGCTTGACAGTGACGCCGCGATTGACGCGGCCGTGACGGATTTGCTAGATAAACGCGGTTTTAGAACTAAGCTTGCTGTTTTTGCTCTTTTTTCGCAGTTTTTCGCAAGAATTTTCCAAGAAAAGCCTCGCTAGGAGCATCATGACCGAGTCGCTGTTGAAATTTGTTGAACGGGATCAGGCCTACCCCGGAAAGCGCGACGCTGCGGCGCGACGCGAGGACTTCGCCGAGATCTACGCGCCCTATGCTCAGGCTGCCGCGCAAGCGCAATCCGCGCGGTGTTCGCAATGCGGGGTGCCGTTCTGCCAGCACCATTGCCCCTTGTCCAACGCCATTCCGGACTGGTTGATGCTTGCCGCCCAAGGCCGGCTCCAGGAGGCGTATCAACGCTCCGCGGCGACCAACCTCATGCCGGAAATCTGCGGCCGTATCTGTCCTCAAGACCGGCTGTGCGAGGGGGGCTGTGTGATCGAGCAGTCCGGTCATGGATCGGTGACGATCGGCGCGATCGAAACCTACATCACGGAAAACGCATGGGACGAAGGCTGGGTGGAGCCCTTGCGCCCCGGCCCGGCGCGCGGGCAAAGCGTCGGGGTGATCGGCGCGGGGCCCGCGGGGCTGTCCGCCGCCGAACGCTTGCGCGAATTGGGCTATGACGTTGTTGTCTACGATCGCTATGATCGTCCAGGCGGCTTGCTGATCTACGGCATTCCGAATTTCAAACTGGACAAAACCATTGTGGAGCGCCGGTGCGCACGATTGGCCGCCGGTGGGATCACGTTTGAACTCAACACCGAGGTCGGCGCTGACATCACCGTGGAGAGCTTGCGCGATCGCCACGACGCGGTGCTGATCGCCGTGGGCGCCTACCAACCGCGTGCGCTGCAATGCCCCGGCGCGGGCGCGGACGGGGTCGCGGCGGCCTTGGATTTCCTGACCGCGGCGAACCGCGCGGGATTGGGCGATCGGGTGCCTGAACACGAAACCGGCGCGCTGCACGCGGCGGGCAAACGGGTCGTGGTGATTGGCGGCGGCGACACCGCGATGGATTGTGTGCGCACCGCGGTCCGCCAGGGCGCGGCGTCGGTGCACTGCCTTTATCGGCGCGACCAAGCGAATATGCCCGGCTCCGCCCGTGAAGTCGGCCATGCGCAGGAAGAGGGCGTCGCGTTTGACTGGCTCGCCGCCCCGTCGGCGGTGCTCACCCATGACGGTCGCGCCTCGCGAGTTCGCGCCGCGCGCATGCGGTTGGGTCCCCCCGACGCATCGGGCCGGCGGGCGCCGGAGCCTATTCCGGGCGCATCCTTCGACCGTGAGGCCGATCTGGTCATCAAAGCCCTGGGGTTTGAGCCCGATCACCTTCCGCAGCGCTTGGGCGCGCCCGATCTTAAGGTGAACCGCTGGGGCGCCGCCCAGGTGGATTTCGCCACGCTCGCCACTAATTTGCCCGGCGTTTTCGCGGCCGGTGACTGCGCGCGAGGTGCGTCTTTGGTGGTTTGGGCGATCCGCGACGGGCGCGAAGCCGCCAAGGGCGTGCATGATTACCTGATGGCGCAAGCCGCCGCCCCGGCGTCTCCGGCGCGGGTCGTCGCCGCCGCTTAGCGCGCGTTTTTTGAGGATGAAGCCATGACCGCTTGGCGCAAACAGCGCTCCGCGCGAGCGCGCCTAATCGCCGCCGGCGCTTACGATCCGGCCCATGAACACGACGCTTGTGGGGTGGGGTTGCTCGCCCGGCTCGACAACACGCCCGACCGTGACGTCGTCGCCAAGGCGCTCAGCGCGCTGAAGGCGGTCTGGCACCGTGGCGCGGTGGGCGGGGACGGCGCGACCGCGGATGGCGCCGGCATCATGCTGGCCGCGCCGGACGCGTTTTTCCGCGATGCGGTGGAGCGCACCGGGCACACCCCCGGCGAGGGGCCCATTTGCGTGGGGCAAGTGTTTTTGCCGCGCACGGATTTGAACGCCCAGGAAGCCGCGCGCACGGTGGTGGAGGCGGAAGTTCTGAAAGCAGGGTTCTACCTGTTCGGTTGGCGTCAAGTGCCCACCAATGTGGGCGTTCTGGGCGACAAAGCCGCAGACGCCCGCCCAGAGATTGAGCAAATCATGTTTGCCGATCCCGACCTAGGCGCGGACGCCGCACGCGACGGCCTGGAGCGACGGCTCTACCTGTTACGGCGCCGTATTGAGGCGCGCGCGCGCCGTGCGGGATTGCCGGAGTTTTATCTTTGCTCTTTGTCTTCTCGCGCGATCATCTACAAAGGCATGGTGCGCGCGGAAGTGTTGGACGAGTTTTATCCAGACCTTAAAGATCCGCGCATGATCTCGACCTTCGCGATCTACCACCAACGCTATTCCACCAACACGTTCCCAGAATGGCGCTTGGCGCAACCGTTTCGAATGCTGGCCCATAACGCTGAAATCAACACCATTAAGGGCAATATTAATTGGATGAAGAGCCACGAAATTCGCATGGCGTCGAGCGCGTTCGCCGGCTCCGAAGATGTGGTGCGGCCGGTGGTCCAGCCCGGTGCGTCGGATTCGGCCGCCCTTGATCAGGTGTTCGAGTTGTTGGTGCGCGCGGGTCGGTCCGGCCGCATGACCAAGGCGCTGCTAATCCCCGAAGCGTGGTCCAGCCAGAAGGGGAAAATGCCCGAACCTTGGCGCGCGCTTTACGCCTATTGCAATGCGGTGATGGAGCCCTGGGACGGCCCGGCCGCCGTGTGCGCGTTTGATGGCCGCTACGCGCTCGCCGGGCTCGATCGCAACGGCCTACGCCCCTTGCGGTATGCGGTGACGCGGGGCGGACTGCTCGCGGTAGGATCGGAAACCGGCATGTGTCCGCTAAACGACGCGGAGGTGACCCAGCGCGGGGCTGTGCCCGCGGGCGGTCTGATCGCGGCGGACTTGCAGACCGGGGATATTCTCGAACACGCCCAATTGCTGGATCGGCTGTCCGAGGCCAAACCGTTTGCGGCTTGGTTGGACAATGTGGTTGATTTGGAGCCGGAAATCGGCCCAGGCAGCGAGCCGCGATTATTCGAAGGCGAGGCCCTGACCCGGCGTCAGCGCGCCGGAGGGGTGTCCCACGAGCTTTTAGAGGTGATCCTTGCGCCCATGGGCGAGACCGGCAAAGAACCGGTTGGTTCGATGGGCGATGACGCGCCCTTAGCGGTGCTCTCGCGCAAACACCGCCCCTTGAGCCATTATTTCCGGCAGAATTTCAGCCAGGTGACCAATCCGCCCATCGATCCCTTGCGCGAGGGGCGGGTGATGAGTTTGCGCACTCGGTTCAAAAATCTGGGCAACATTCTGGCGGAGGACGAAACCCAGACCGACGTTTTTGTGCTCGACAGCCCGGTGTTGACCAATGGGATGTACGACCGGTTGCTCGCACGGCTGGGCGATTCAGTCGCCGTTATCGATTGCACCTTTGACTTGAATCCGTCTGGGCCGCCCGGAGCTGGGCTCGCGGGTGCGCTCGAAGCAATCCGACGTCAGGCCTTAGAGGCGGTCCAACCCGACGAGACCGGCGTGCGCAGGGTCGAACACTTGATCCTCAGCGATGAGCGCCAAAGCGCGGGCCGCGCGCCGATCCCCATGGTGTTGGCGGTGGGCGCGGTGCACAGTCATTTGGTCGCCGAGGGCGCGCGCACGTATTGCTCGATCACCGCTCGGGCGGGGGATTGTTTCGACACCCATGACCTGGCGGTGTTGATCGGCGTCGGCGCCACCTGCGTGAACCCCTATATCGCCTTGGACAGCTTGGCTGAACGCTGGGCGCGGGGGCTGTTTGAGGGGCGCAGCTATGAGGCGGTGTCGCTGAATTATAAGCGCGCGCTCGAAGCGGGCCTTCTGAAAATACTGTCCAAAATGGGCATTTCGGTGCTGTCCTCCTATCGCGGGGCGTACAATTTCGAAGCGCTCGGGCTCTCCCGCGCCCTGGTGGACGCTTACTTTCCCGGGCTGACCAGTCGGATCTCCGGGGTCGGGTTGTCCGGCGTTGAAGCGGTCAGTGCGCGGTTGCACGCCGAAGCGTGGGGGCCTGAGGGCGCGGTCCTTCCCTTGGGTGGACTTTACCGTCAGCGCGAGGGCGAAGAGGCCCATGCGCTAGGACCCGGGGCCATCCATCGGCTGCAGCATGCGGTCACGAAAGAGGACTACCCGGCCTATAAGCGGTTTTCCGAGGATTTGCGCACCGGGCCGCCCGTGCAGATCCGTGATCTGTTGGAATTCCGACCCCTGGGCCCGGCCGTACCCGGCGACGCGGTTGAAGCGGTCAACGCGATCCGCAAACGCTTCGTCACCCCGGGAATGTCGCTGGGCGCGTTAAGCCCGGAGGCCCATGAAACGCTAAACATTGCGATGAACCGCATCGGGGCGAAATCCGTTTCCGGCGAAGGCGGGGAGGACCCGGAGCGCTATGAAACTCGGCCGAATGGCGACAACGCCAATTCCGCCGTCAAGCAAGTCGCTTCGGGCCGGTTCGGCGTGACGGCCGAATACCTTAACCAAGCCCGCGAGATCGAAATCAAAGTGGCCCAAGGCGCGAAGCCCGGCGAGGGCGGCCAGCTTCCTGGCTTTAAAGTGACCGATTTCATCGCGCGCATGCGCCACGCGACCCCGGGCGTGACGTTGATCTCCCCGCCGCCCCACCACGACATCTACTCGATCGAAGATCTGGCTCAGCTCATCTACGATCTGAAACAAATCAACCCGGACGCGGAAGTGTGCGTCAAGCTCGTCGCCGCATCGGGGGTAGGGCCGATCGCGGCGGGGGTGGCGAAGGCGGAGGCCGACATCATTCTCATTGCGGGACATAACGGCGGCACCGGGGCGAGCCCGCAATCCTCGATCAAACACGTCGGCGCGCCTTGGGAGCTCGGGCTCGCTGAGGCTCATCAGATCCTGTTGATGAATGATCTGCGTGGGAAAGTGCGGCTGCGCACGGACGGCGGTCTGCGCACGGGCCGCGACATCGTCATCGCCGCAATGTTGGGCGCCGAAGAATTTGGGATCGGCACGCTCTCGCTGGTCGCGATGGGGTGTCTCATGGTGCGCCAGTGCCATGCGAACACCTGTCCGGTGGGTGTTTGCGTTCAGGACGAGCGCTTGCGCGAACGCTTCACCGGAACGCCGCAGAAAGTGGTGAATCTGATGACCTTCATCGCCGAGGAGACACGGGAAATTCTCGCACGATTAGGCGCGCGCAGTCTCGACGAGGTGGTCGGGCGCTCTGACCTGCTCCACCAAGTCAGCCGCGGGGCGCCGCATTTAGACGACCTCGATCTGAACCCGCTTCTGGTGCGCGCTGATGACGGCCATGGGCCACGCGGGTGCGTTCGCACGGCCCGGAACCCAGTGGTCGACGGGCTCGATGCAGAGATTTTGCGCGACGGGGCGGCGTTTTTCGATCGAATGGCCAAGCTTCAGCTCAGCTATGGGGTGAAGAACACCCACCGGGCGATCGGCGCGCGCGCAAGCTCGAAAATCGTGCGCCGATACGGACCTGACGCCGTGCCTGAGGGTCGTTTGTCGGTGCGGTTGACCGGTTCGGCGGGCCAGTCGCTCGGCGCCTTTGCGGTGAAAGGCTTGCGGATCGATCTTGAGGGCGACGCGAACGACTATGTCGGCAAGGGGCTATCGGGCGCGACCCTTATGGTGCGCCCGCCCGACGGCGCCGCTTATGGCGGCGATCAATTCGCGATTATTGGCAATACCTGTCTTTACGGCGCGACGTCGGGCGTGTTGTTGGCGGCCGGCCGTGCGGGGGAACGGTTTGCGGTGCGCAATTCAGGAGCGACTGCGGTCGTGGAGGGCTGTGGCTCGAACGGCTGCGAGTATATGACCGGCGGCACGGCGGTGATTTTGGGGTCCGTAGGCGAAAATTTCGCCGCCGGCATGACCGGTGGGCTCGCCTATGTTTATGATCGTGACGGGCGGTTTGAGGATCGGGTTAACCCCGAAAGCGTGGCCTTACGCCGGTTCGTGAACGCCGCCGCCGAAGCCGACTGCCGCGACCTCATCGCCCGACACGCTCAGGAAACGCGTTCGCCGCTGTCCGCGCGCCTGATTGACGAGTGGGCGTTGGAGCGGTCGCGGTTCTGGCAGGTGGTTCCGAAGGAAATGCTCGACCGTATCGACCCGGAGCAAGGGGCGGAGCCTCAATTTGAGGCGGCCGGCTAAAGCGTTTTCAGCAAAAGTGTAAGCGGTTTTGCGGTTCGAAAACGCGATAAGCCAAAGGCTTAGAGCAGCTTCTCGCTTCGGACTAAATTGAAGCGGCTTTAGTGAGCGGTTTCGGCGGCTTGCGCTCCGCGGGCGG
The DNA here is from genome assembly GCA_050331475.1 of Maricaulaceae bacterium. Classification (GTDB taxonomy): domain Bacteria; phylum Pseudomonadota; class Alphaproteobacteria; order Caulobacterales; family Maricaulaceae; genus JBHJGU01. The sequence goes on from JBHJGU010000086.1 coordinate 12,831, forward strand.
CGTGGTCTCGCGCGTTATCTCGCTTCGCCACGTCGCTGCCGAAGGCGTAACCGAAAAGCACGGCTACGATGAGCAAGACCACAAACGCGGTCTCAGAATTGATCCGTCTTTTAGCGGTGACCCTATTCTCGCTTTCGTTGTCGATGGACTGACGCGCCATCATCACGGAAACGTGAGAGTATACTTGGCGATGAAGGCCGTGAAGACAGGCCTGAAAACACCGTCCGCGACATTTGGGCGGCCTCAGGGTCCGTCCGAGACCAACAGGCATCCCTGCTAAAGGGCGGCGGTGAACTCCTCCGCCTTGGCGTCTTTGAGCGCCGAGCAGAGCCGGTTGGACTCTTCAGCTTGGTTCAAAGACCGCTCATAGCCTGGGATCAGCTCCGCATTGGCTTCGAAGAAGGCGCGCGCCTCCTCCGCCCGGTTGGCGTCGCAGAAGCTCGCCGACACTCCGGGCAGGCTAGGGCGGCGAACTTGGGGGGCGCGCTCGACGATGCGCGGGAAGTTCGCTTGCAGCCACGTCCAAGTCGCCTCGCGATGGTCGTCGTCTCCCATCAACCCGCCAATGATGGTGAGCATGGAGCGGCCGTCCACCGGTTGGTCGTCGAGCAGGGGCGCGCGCAAATCATCAGCGACCGCTTCGTCGCCGATTGCGCCTAACGCACCCACCGCGGCGATGCGCACGCTGGGGTCAGGATCGTTGACCGCCAGGTCCAACAACGGCGCGAAGGCGTCGCCCGCACGGGTGTCCGCGACCATCGCTAAGGCCAGGCCGCGCAAAGAGGGCTCGACCGCCGTGCGGTCCGCGTCGCCGTCGAGGCCGAGATAAGCCGCGCCCTGGGCGGTCAGAGTGGCGCGTAACTCTGCGTCGCGCGCGCCGTTCGCCAAAAAGCCCGCAAGCGCATTGCGCAACAAGGTGGCTTCTTGGCTCTGCGGTTCGGCGACCGCGTCATAAAGCGGACGATACACCGCGCTGAATTTGGCGTTGAACCGCGCCCTCTCATTGCTGGTCTCGCCCAGATACCGGTTCGCGTAACCGGCCAACGTGCCCAAAGGCGCGGTGACCGCGTCCCACTCGTCGCGCTGGGACAAGGCCTCGACTCCGGCGAACAAGTCCGCGGTGGAGACCTTTCCCGCGCGATAGGCCGCGCGCAGGCTGTCGGCGTAGACCAACGCTTCGCGCGCATTCATGGCGGGCACTTCGGTGGCGAGCCCTGACCAGCCCGCGGTGTCCAAATTGAAGCGGTAATAGCCCGCGCCGTCCGCATTCGGCATCACCGTGACGGGACATTGGTCGAGCGGCAGCGTTGTCTCCCGGGCGTCGAGCAAGGCGCAAGTTTGGTCGGTGCTTTCTTGGTTGACGATGGTCAAACACGCCGGGATGACCCAGGTCTGGGCGTCCGTGTCGATCGGCGAGCCCAAGGGCGCATACCGCGTTTGGGTGACGTTGAGCTGGGCGCCGTTCGCGTCGCACTGCGCGGAGACGTCGAGCAATGGCACCCCGGGTTGACCGACGAAGGATCGAAACGCGCGGGCTAAGTCCAAATTGCCGGAGCCCTCCGCCATCGACGTAAAGAAGTCGTCTTGGGTGGCGACCCCGTCGGCAAAGCGCTTCATGTGTTCACGAACCCCGGCGCGAAACGCCTCCTCGCCTACATAGCTCTCCATCATTGAGAGCACGCCGCCGCCTTTGCTGTAGGTGATGCCGTCAAAGGCGTCGAGGATCTCCTCGTTGCGGACAACGGGATTGCGGATTTGCCGAGCCGTCTGAAGACTATCCGCGTTCATGGCGCCCAGCGCGGCGCGTAAGACGTTGCGGTCGAACTGCAAGTCCGGCCGCCAGGCGTGAGCCGCTTTGGCCGCCATCCACGTGGCGAAACTTTCATTCAGCCAGATGTCGTCCCACCAAACCGGCGTGACGAGGTTGCCAAACCATTGATGGGCGAGTTCATGAGCGTGAACCGAACCATAGCCCCGCAGCAGATTGATGGGCGCGTCCTCACCCAGAAGCAACAACACTTCGCGGTAGACGATGGCGCCGGCATTCTCCATGGCGCCGAAGGCGAAGTTGGGCGCGGCGATCAGGTCGAGCTTCGGATAGGGGTGCGGGACACCGAAATAGTTTTCCAAGGGCTCCAAAATGCCGGCTGTATTGTCGAGCGCGAAGTCCATGCGCGGGCCCGAGCCTGCGGCGGCCAGCCCACGCAACGGTAGGGGCGTGTCGCGCACCCCGTTTGCTGGAATGTCCTCGGCCTCGACCAAATCATAGGGGCCCACCGCAAAGGCGATCAGATAGGTCGGCAGCGGTCGCGTGGTTTCAAACTGATGCAGAACGAACCCATCGGGGGTTTCCTGGCGTGACACCTCAGGGGTGGCGGTGATCGCCACATCGCCGGGGCGCGCCTTGATCGCAATCCGGAAGGGCACCTTGAACCGCGGCTCGTCGAAACCCGGGAACGCTTGGCGCGCGTCGATGGGTTCGAATTGCGTCACCGCATACGCGTTTTCCCCGCGCACGACTTTATAAAGACCGGCCAACGTCCGATCGAAGGGTGCCGAGTATTGGAAGTCCAGGACATATCGGCCCGCAGCCAGAGTTTCGGGGAAGCTGACCTTGGCGACGCCGCTCGACAGCACCTCTTCATAGCCCACGTCCACCGCATCCGGTTGCGGTCCCTGGCCCACGGGCCGAATAGTCGCAGCCCGCATGTCCAAACGCTCGCCGTGTAAATAGATGTGATCGGAGCCCGCTTTGAGGTCGAAAATGATCCGCGCGCGGCCAATGAAATTATCCTGGCGCGGGTCGATCGTCATAGTCAGCACATAGCGAACCGGCGCCGCGAGATCGCCCAACGGGCCGATCGGCGGACCGTCTGGGTCAACGCTGGCGTCCGGGGCGGCGGTTTGGTCCTGTTGAGTATCCGGCGTGGGGGTGTCCTCGCCGCACGCCGCGAGCGTAAACGCACCGAAAACCAACCAAAAACGCAAAATGCGGTTCATGAAAGTGTCCCCTCAAGAATAATCTGACTCTATCCCTTGGGCCGGAATAAACGCGATTGCGCCAGGAAAGGAAACCGGTTGACGCGGCCGGTCGATCCCGGCGACGAAATTTGTCAGCAACAAAAACGCGGATCAGGCGATTTTAAGGGTTTGTTTTACGCGCCCGCCCGCTACCCTTTGTCCCATGCCGCACGACGCCGCCCTTTCAGACAGCCCAGGACGGATCCCGCCCCAACAAGCCGTTGATGCGGCGAAGGCCGCCACGCGGGCCTCGGCGGGGGTGGCGTTGGGGTTGACGGCGGTGAAGATCGTCGCGGTCTTATGGTCGGATTCGATTGGACTTTTGGCCTCTTTGGCTGACAGCGGGCTCGATCTGTTCGGGTCGTTGGCAGCATTCGTCGCGGTCCGTCACGCCGCTTTACCTGCGGACGCGGAGCACCGTTATGGCCATGGCAAAGCGGAAGCGTTCGCGAGCCTAGCGCAAGCGGGCCTGGTCCTCGCCTCAGCGGTGTTCGTCAGCGTTCGAGCGGTGGATCGATTGGCGAACCCCGAACCCATAAGCGCACCGGCGCCGGCTCTGGCGGTTATGGCGATCTCTATCACCGCGACCCTGTGGCTGGTTCGGATGCAGACCCGCGCCATCCAAGACAGCGGCTCCTTGGCCGTGCGGGGCGATCGATTGCACTACCTCGCCGATCTCGGCGCGAACGCAGCCGTCATGGTCGGAATAGCGCTGCATTGGCTGTTCCATTGGGGTTGGGCGGACGCGTTGGTCGGGTTAGGCGTCGCTCTGGGCCTGTCGGGGGGCGCGAAGGGGCTCGTCAAGGCCGCCTGGGACCAGTTGATCGATCGCGAGTTGGCCATCGGCGAGCGCGAGCAAATCCAAGCCCTCGCCGAGGCGGCGCCGCAGGTCTTGGGCGTGCATGATTTGCGCACCCGGGCGTCGGGGCCGTTCGCCCATTTGCAGTTTCATATCGATCTCGATCCGAACCTCGACCTACGCTCGGTCCATGAGATCATTCTCGATGTCGAGGCGCGGGTGCTCGACGCGTTCCCCGGGGCCGACGTCTTGATCCATCCCGACCCGAAGGGCGCCGCCCCCGCCCATGGCAATCCGCACTTTGGCGGTGAGCGCGATGGACACGGGTTTGTAGCCTAACGCCCCGGCGCGCGCTCCCTCTATCGACTGGGGCGGAGGTCAAATGATTTCATCCTCGTCAAAGAGTTTGTCTGAGGCGAGTTGGGCGGTCACGGTCTCCACATGCGCCTCTAGGTCATGATTGGGCGGCACCACGGCGATATGGAAGAGCGCGTCGCCTTCATTGACCACCGGCAAATTGGTCCGCCCGATCAATAGGCCCGGCTTGGATGCGCGCACCTCCACCTCGGTCTCGCCAAACGGATCGGAGATGACGCCGAGCAAATCCTCCGCCTCAACCCCATCGCCAATGGTCTTGTAAGCGCGCAACAGCCCGCCCGCGCCCGCACGCGACCAATAGCTCGACCGCGCGAGCAAAGCGGGCGTCTTTTTCGGCGCGCCTGCGGAGGGGATCATGTCGAGCTTACGCAGCACTCTGAGCACCCCGCTCACGCCCACGCGCACGGCAAATTCGTCGAACCGCAGACCTTCGCCGCCTTCAAACAGCAGCATCTCCACTCCGTGTTCGCGCGCCGCCTCGCGCAAGGAGCCCGATCGCTCTGGCGCGACCAACACCACGGGCGCGCCAAAGGCTTGGGCCAGGGCTAAGGCCTCCTCACGATCGGGCGAAATCCGGATCTGCGGATAGTTGGAGCGATGGATCGCGGCGGAGTGCAAATCCACGCCCACATCGCATCGCGCAACCACTTCATGGACAAACAAATGCGCGATGCGGTCGGCCAACGACCCGCGCGGCTGGCCGGGAAAACACCGGTTCAAATCGCGCCGGTCGGGCAGATAACGGGAATGGTTGAGAAAGCCGAACGTGTTAACGATTGGCGCTAAGATCAGCGTGCCGCGCAAGCGATTAAGCGCGGGCGCGCGCATCAGTCGACGCACAATCTCCACCCCGATAATCTCATCCCCATGCACGGCGGCGGAGACGAACACCGCCGGGCCCTCGCGCTTGGCGTGGATCACATGGACGGACAGCGCCACCGGGGTATGGTTGGACAACACGCTAATGGGCAATTGCACGGTGCGACGAGCGCCGGGATCGACGATGTCAGCGCCAATCGAGAAAGCGGGGCGGGCGGCCATGGCGGTCTCCAGACCAAAGCGTTGGCCTTGCGGCGCCGCGCCGCGCGCGTCATCCCTTGATCGGGGTCCTGCGACGATCGGTCTGGAGAAGAAAGGGGTCAGGTGAGCGCGCTTACGGCGGACACGGTTAAGGCCCAGGCGCTTGGGCTGGGGTTTGACGCGGTGGGCGTGGCGGACGCGACCCGGCCATGGGCGGCGGGCGAGCGGCTCACCGAATTCCTCGATTTGGGTCGGCACGGATCGATGGATTGGATGGCGCTGCATGCGGAGCGGCGGTCCCACCCCCAAGCGCTCTGGCCCGAGGCGCGCTCCGCGGTGATGGTGGGGCTGAATTACGGCCCCGACACAGATCCGATGGTGGGCTTGGTGGAGCGGTCCAAAGCGGTTGTCTCCGTCTATGCGGCTGGGGCGGATTACCATGATGTGTTGAAAAAAAAGCTCAAACGTTTGGGATGCTGGTTCGCTGACGCTGCTGGCGCGGACGTCAAAGTGTTCGTGGACACAGCCCCCCTCATGGAGAAGCCGCTGGCCCAAGCCGCCGGGCTGGGCTGGCAAGGCAAGCACACGAATCTGGTGAGCCGGGACTATGGGTCTTGGCTGTTTTTGGGGGCGCTGCTCAGCCCCGCCGCGCTCGCCCCCGATCCGGCTGAGGCCGATCATTGCGGCACGTGCCAAGCGTGTCTGGACGTGTGCCCGACCAACGCATTTCCCGCGCCCTACCAGCTCGACGCCCGGCGGTGCCTGGCTTACCTCTCCATCGAGCATAAAGGGCCGATCCCGCGAGCGTTTCGCGCGCCCATGGGCAATCGGGTGTTCGGCTGTGACGATTGTTTGGCCGTGTGCCCGTGGAACAAATACGCCCAGACTGCGCGCGAGGCCGCCTTGGCGCCGCGCCCGCAAACCCGGTTGCCGGATCTCGACGCGCTCGCGCAACTCGATGACGCCGGGTTTCGCGCGGTGTTCGCCGGATCGCCGGTCAAGCGCACTGGGCGCGAGCGGATACTGCGCAATGTGGCGATTGCGATCGGCAATTCCGGCGATCCCAAACTGATCCCAACCGCGGAGCGGCTGGCCCAAGACCCCAGCGCGCTGATCCGCGGGGCGGCTGTGTGGGCGTTAGCCCAACTCCTGCCGCCTGAGGCCTTTGCCCAACGCGCGGCCGCGCAAACCGACCCGGACCCGGACGTTCAGGCCGAATGGCGGGCGGGCGTCATCACCGCCTAGACCAAGCTCAGCACGGTGTCGCGCAGCCGCTCCAAATCCGCGGGCGCGGAGAGCCGATGGTCACCGCCCTTGATCACTGTGGCGATGACGTCCTCACTCGTTAGATCGTCGAGCAAGCGTAGAGCGTGCGCCATGGGCACGTCTTCATCCGCCGCGCCCTGGAGGATGCGTACCGGCGCGGCGATCGGGATCGGACGGCCGAGCAAGAGATGCCGCCGGCCGTCCTCGATCAGCGCTCGCGTGATCGGATAGCCTGCGGGATCATAGTCAGACGGTCTTAGCCACGCGCCGGTTTGCAGGATCTCGCTTTTGACCTGGGGCGAAAAGCGCGCCCACATTAGGGTCTCGGTGAAGTCCGGCGCCGGCGCGATCAGCACCAGCGCTTTGACCGTTTCGGGTCGCGCGAGCGCCGCTAGAAGCGCGATCCACGCGCCCATGGACGACCCCACGAGGATTTGCGGTCCGTCACACAGCGCGTCCAAGACCGCCAGCGCGTCTTCACGCCAAATCGAAATCGTCCCGTCTTCGAACGCGCCCTCCGACGCGCCATGGCCGAAATAGTCAAAGCGCAGGAAACCCCGCCCCGCCTCCGCCAGGGCCTGGTGCAAGAACGTCGCTTTCGAGCCGGTCATGTCCGAGCGGAAGCCCCCCAGCCACACGACGCCCGGACCCGCGCCGGGGCTCTGCGCGTACGCCAGCCTGTGTCCGGCTGGGGTGAGCAAGCATTGAAAGCCGTCAGCGGTCATAATGGTCTCCGGGGCGCGAGTCGGAGCGGCTCGCGCGCCTCATCGGGCTCTTGCGCTCTCCCGCCGGGCGGGCATAAGGCGCATCCGAAGCGCGGGAGGAAAGGAACGCGGGTTTGCTGTGCGTCTGTCAAGTCATCCCCGAATTGAGCGCCGGCGGCGCCGAGCGCACCACAGTGGATGTGGCCGCCGGGCTCGCCGCGCGGGGCGATCGCGCGTTGGTGGCCTCCCAAGGCGGGCGTTTGGCGGACGAGCTCGCCGCGCATGGCGGGAGTTTGATTGAGGGCCCTTACGCGTCGAAGAACCCGGTAACCATCCTGCGCAACGCGGGTCGTTTGACCAAGCTGGCGAAGGCGGAAAACGTTCAGGTTCTGCACGCCCGCTCGCGCGCGCCGGCGTGGTCCGCGCGCGAGGCCGCCAAGCGCGCCGGCGTCGCCTTTGTGACCACCTATCACGGCATCTACAATGCGCAGAGCGGGCTCAAACGGCGCTATAACGCCATTATGGCGTCGGGCGATGTGGTGATCGCTAATTCCGAATACACCAAGGCGCATATCTTGGAGGAACACGAGATTGAGGCTGAACGGGTCGTGGTGATCCCGCGGGGGGTGGATTTCGCCGTCTTTGATCCCAACGCTATTGCGCCTGAGCGCGTCGAGGCCATGCGCGCGGGCTGGGGGCTGGCGCCGGACTTTGACGGGCCGGTTTTGCTGCTGCCCGCGCGGCTGACCCGCTGGAAGGGTCATTTATGGGCGATCGAAGCGCTGGCGCGGATCACTCAAAGCCCTGCGCCCGTCTTAGTCTGCGCCGGCGACCCGCAGGGCCGCGAGGATTATGTTGCCGAGGTTCGAGCTGCCGCCCAAACCGCCGGCTTGGGCGATCAGGTGAAGGTCGTCGGACACGCCACCGATATGCCCGCCGCCTACGCCGCCAGCGATATTGTGCTGACCCCGTCTTTGGAGCCGGAGGCGTTCGGGCGCACCGCGGTGGAGGCCCAGGCCATGGGCAAGCCCGTGATCGCCGCCGACCATGGCGCCGCGCGCGAGACTGTCCGGCATAACGCCACCGGCGTGCTGGTACGCCCCGGTGACACGCGCGCCTTGACCAGCGCCCTTAAAGGGCTGCTCGCACGCGGCCCGGGCGGCCGGCGAACTATGGGCCGAGCCGGGCGGGCCTACACCAAGGCGCATTTCACGGTGGAGGCCATGGTGACGGCCACGTTGGAGGTTTACGCGCGCGTCCGCCACGAGACGCGTCGGTGAAGACGGACGCCGTCATTCTCGTTTTCGGCCCCGCCGAGCATGTGGTCGACACGCTTGGCGCTGTCGCTCGGGTGAGGGCTTTGCATAAGGGCGGCCGGATCATTGGCTTCACCCACCCGAGTTTTCGCGCGCTCTTGTCCATGTCGCCCGCGTTCGAGCGGGTGGAGATCGCCGAGCCCAGTACGCTACAGAGCCATTGGGCGCTGGCTCAACGGATCCGCTCGCTCCAAGCCGATGTGGTTTATGACTTCGACGCCACCCCGTCAGGGCGACTGCTGGTGCGGTGCCTCTCGCCCTTCGGCCCCCGGTGCGTCGCGCCAGAGTCCAGCTCGGCCCCGTGGGTCGATCGGGTGGCCGCCGTGCTCGGATCCGCCCTCGATCCTGCGTCCCTCGTCACGGATTTGCGCTTCCTCGCGCGACGCGCGGACACGCAACCCCGTTTGCAGCCGGCGTTTTTCTCGATCAAAGCGCCTTACGTTCTGCTCGCCCCAGGACGCGCGGCGACCCTCCCGCAGGCGGCCGGTTGGACAATCCCGGGCCTGGCCCGTGCGGTCGAAACCGTGCGCGACGCGGGCTACCAAATCGTGATTGTCGGCGGGGCGGAGGCGCGCGAAGCCGCCAAAGCGTTAGCCGCCGCCGCGCCGGGATCGATCAATCTGAGTGGACGGGCGGATTGGATCCAGATTGGCGGTTTGGCCCTGAAGGCGGCCGCGGTCGTCGGTTTTGGGGATGCGTGGCATAAAATAGCCGTCGCCGCGGGCGCACCCAGCGTTTTGTTCTGCGCTGACTTAGAGGACGGCCGCCAGCGCGCTCCCGCCGCGGGGGCGTGTGTGCGTTTGTGCCCTGGACCAACGGGTTTTACCCCCAAGGCGGTATCGGACGGCTTACGCATGATTGCGCGAACGCCGCTGCCGACTTGATTAAACCGATGTCATTGCCCATAGTTCGCCTGCTCGGCGATCGCGTCCGAACGTGGCCTCGCTCACTCCGGCGATCCGCCGTCATCCGGCGGCCGGGCATTCGTCGTTGAATTATCGTTTTGCACGCCCAGAGGGGCGCTTACATATCATCATGATCCAGGGAGAGCTCGCATAGCCCGCCGTCCAATCCAAGCGCCTCCGCCGTCCCGAGAAGGACCGCGCATTAACGAAGAAATCCGCTCGCGGCGTGTGTTGCTCATCGACCAATTTGGCGAAAAGCAGGGCGAGATGCCGATCGAGGCCGCTTTAGACGCGGCCTCCGAAGCCGGCATGGACCTTGTGGAGGTCGCCGCCCAGTCCGAGCCGCCGGTCGTTAAGATCGTCGACTATGGCAAGCTGAAATTCCAAGAACAGAAGAAAAAGGCCGAAGCGCGGAAAAAGCAAAAAACCGTGGAGCTTAAAGAAATTAAGATGCGGCCAAATATCGATACGCATGATTACGAGGTGAAAACCAAGGCCATGCGGCGGTTTTTCGATGATGGTGACAAGGTCAAGGTGACCTTGCGGTTCCGCGGTCGGGAAATGGCGCACCAGGGTTTGGGCCTGAAACTGCTCATCCGGGTGAAGGACGATTTCGCTGAAATCGCTAAGGTCGAAAATGAGCCTAAATTAGAAGGCCGCCAAATGATCATGGTGCTTGCGCCGCGGTAAGCGGACGTCGGTTTTGCCCAATGGCCTGTCCGTTCTAAACAAATCAACTATTGAACGATGCGTCCAAACGCAGCTTGCCGGGTGTCGCGGCGTTATACTATAACGTTTCGAGGCAAGAGGGCTGGAACTATGCAAAAGGTCGACGCGTCTGCGATTGGATTATCTGCGCTATGCGTGGCGCATTGCATCAGTTTTTGGCTGGTGGCGGCGGGGGTGATGGTCTTCGCGCCGATGCCGGAAGTCGCACATTTGGCGCTGCATGGCGTGTTTCTGGCGCTGGCGGCCGTGTTGGCGGTGTTTAGTCTTCGCGCCGCCCATCGCCGGGGCGTGCTTACGGTGTCATATCGTCTAGGGCTCGGGGCGGGGCTGGTCTGCTTGCTCATCGGCGTGATCGGGCATCACGACATGCGCCTGAGCGTCGGGCTGACCATCACGGGCGCGACGATCCTAGCGTGGACGCATTCGCGGCTATCCCGGCGCGCGGCGGCCTGAACGGCGACCCCGCCAAACGCTTGCGAAATCTGGTAATCCGCGTATAAGCGGCCGCTTTCCAGCCGAGCGGGCCAAAACGGCATGCCCGGCGGCTCATAACGCTTGCGCTTAGGCTTTGCAGCTTGCGCTAAAGGAGAGCGAAATGCCGAAACTAAAGACCAAGTCGGGCGCAAAGAAGCGCTTTAAGATGACGGCGACGGGTAAAGTCAAAGCGGCGCAGTCGGGCAAACGCCATGGCATGATCAAGCGCACGCCGAAGCAAATCCGTCAGAAACGCGGCACAGACTGCTTGGCCGAACCGGACGCCCGGATCGTCAAGAAGTATATGCCCTATAATCGCTAGTCGCGGTTCGCCAACCGTCAATTAGAGGAGCCCAACGCTATGGCTCGCGTGAAACGGGGCGTAACCGCCCACGCCCGACATAAGAAAGTCATCAAAGCGGCTAAAGGCTATTACGGCCGCCGGAAAAACACCTTCCGCACCGCCCATGCGGCGATTTGGAAGGCCGGTCAGTACGCCTACCGGGATCGACGCGCGAAAAAGCGCACCTTCCGCGCCTTGTGGATCCAGCGCATCAATGCGGCGGCCCGCGAGCATGGGCTGACCTATGGTCGGTTCATCGACGGCTTGAACAAGGCCGGGATCGAAGTCGACCGCAAGGTGATGGCGGATCTCGCTGTGCGCGAACCTGAAGCGTTTGAAGCGCTGGTGGCGCAAGCCCGCACGGCCCTGGACGCCGCGGACGCTGAGCGCGCCGCCGCTTAAGCGATCGTTGACCCGCTCACGGCGTCGCTTTCGGCGTCTTGAGCGCGTCGTAAGCGGCGGACCAAGCGCCCATCGGCGTGCGTGGGGACACCCAGCCCATGCCGCGCTCAACAACTTGGATGTAGACGATCTCCGCATCGGCCAATTTCGCGCGCGCAAAGGACGTGTCCGCGCCGTTATAGTGAATAAGCGCAACGCTCTCGAAATAGGGCGGTAATAAATCCCGCAGGTTATAGCCGTAGCTGTCGATCACCGCCGCGATCGGTGGCAGAAGCCGCGGACCGTCAGACCGGGTTTCATAAAACTCCACTTGGCGGCAATCGGGCGGCCGACAGGGGATGGTCGTCACGCGCACTCCCGCTCGGTCCACCCGCCAAGACGGGATGTCTCCCCCGGGCAGGTGGGCGAGGCGCGCGAGGTCTTGTTCGCCCGTCTGCACGCCGTTGCGCACTAGATCGGCGTCGCGCCAAAGCGCGGCCGCTAAGGACCCCACGAGCATTTTGGCGGCCACCGCCGCGCCGAGATCGTTCCAGTGGGAGTCGGCGTAAAGATAGAGCGGCGCATCGTACCGCGCCTTCGCCGCGGCCATGGCGGGGAACAGGTCGATGTATCCGGCCACCGGGTCCGCGCGGACTCCGCGGAGCAGCGCGTCGCGCCGCTGCGCCCCCACAGTCGCCTTGGGGCGATCCGCTGGGCGAAGGTGTTCGGGATAAAGGCTGGGTTTGTGCGGGGCGACCGCCATTCGGAAGGTCCGGCCTTGGGCTTCGACGCGCGTCTTCACGGCTTGGACTCCGCTGCGGAACCGTTGCGCATCTGGTTCTGGCCAACGCGTTGGTTCGTCTAAGGCGGGGGTGTAGAACAACCATCCCTCGAGGCCGAGCCGCACCTGGCTGTCGGGGCTTTCGTCGAACACCGCCCGGTGCGCCTTGGCGTGGGTTTCTGAGATCGGCGCACGCCAGGCGAAGCGGTCGCTGAGCGCCTCGCTCCATTGTTGGCGGTAGGCGTCCTCGCCGAACCGGCTCAGCGACAGCGCGGGCAGGGGCGTCGGCGCGCGGTTCAGATCCGAGGTGTCCGCAGGACCGACCACAGATAGCGGCAAGGCCAGCGCGGGCAGCGCGAACACGGCTAAGGTGAAAACGGCCTCCCATCGCGGCACGATGCGGCTCCTCGGGCTAGAATTGGAAATATAAGAACGCGGTGAAGGCGCCGGAGACAACGAGCATCATCGCGTAGGGCAAGCCTAAGCCCAGCACCGTCCAACGCGCCGCAAAGCCCCATCCATCGGTCCGATCCATAAAACCGCGGGCGGTCCAGCTCGGCGGCGCCAACACGATCAGAGAGCCTAAGGCCAAAACCAAAACCGCCTTACGGCTCAAAGTGGCGGTAACCTCGGGGCTCAGCCCGCCGTCAAACCGCACCATGGCGGCGTAAAACTCCGCCGCATAGCCCAGATCGGGCGCGCGAAACACCACCCATCCCGCCATGACCAAAACCAAGGTCAACGCTCGCCTTGGCCAGACCCAAAGCCCGCTTGCCGTTTGCAGCCCCAACCCACGTTCGAGCACCAACAAAGCGCCATGCCAAACGCCCCAAACGATGAAGGTCCAATTCGCGCCATGCCATAACCCGGTCAGAAGGAACACGATCCAAAGATTGGCGTAGGTGCGCGCTGAGCCCCCTCGATTGCCGCCCAACGGGATATAGACATAGTCGCGAAACCAAGAGCTGAGCGACATATGCCAGCGCCGCCAAAAATCGGTGACGGAGATCGCCGAATAGGGCCGGTTGAAATTCTCCGGAAAGTCGAAGCCGAGGATACGGCCGAGCCCCACAGCCATGTCCGAATAGCCAGAAAAGTCGAAATAAATCTGCAGCGTATAGGCGGCCACCCCGAGCCAGGAGATCGGCGCGGTCAGCTCGTTCGCCGGCGCGGCGAAGCACGCATCCGCCACTTGGCCCACCGTGTCCGCCACCACCACTATTTTGATCAAGCCCAGGGCGAACCGGCGCGCGCCGGAGGCCGCCGCCAACGCGGTGGTCTTGCGATACGCTAAAGCCTCGGCCACTCCGGCATAGCGCACGATGGGGCCCGCCACCAATTGGGGAAACATGACGATATAGGCGGCGTAGGCGATGGGATCGGGCATGGCGCGCGCGCGGCCCGCTGCCACATCGAACACGTAAGACATTGATTGAAAAGTAAAAAACGAAATGCCGATGGGCAGGGCCACGTCGGTCCAATCCAACCCCGCTTGGCCCACAGCGCCCAACAGCGCGTTGACCTGATCCACTCCGAAATTGGCGTATTTGAACCAGCCCAGCAGGGCGAGATTGATCACGACCGTCGCCGCTACGGCCGCCGTCACGCGGGCGGCTTTTCCCGCCTCCCGCGCCCTGTCGGCGATCAAACCCAGTGCGTAATTCACCGCAATGGAGCCCAGTAACACGAAGACAAAAGCGCCGACGCCCCAGATGTAAAAAACAAGGCTGACCAAAAGGAGCCAAAGATTTTTTAACAGCCGAGGAACGAGGAAATAGCCGATCAACGCGATCGGTAGAAAGTAAAACAAAAACTCAATGGACGAAAACACCATGCCGGCGCGCGCTCCCCCAAGCTCGCCGCGACGCTAGCCGGTTTCTCGAGCACCCGGCAAGGCGCTCACGCTCTGCAGGACTTCACGGGCCCGTCTTGGCCGGCGGTATCGGTTAGACCTTGTCGGTGGTATCCTTCTGATCTTATTTAGCGTGTTCCCAAATCATCAACATCAAACCGGCGAACACCAACCCGAAGCCCAAAGCATGGGCCCATTCAAAGGATTCATCTAGTAAACTGTAAGATAACAGCAGCGATGTCACGGGCATGATCGCCATGCATCCGGCCGCGAGCGCGGGTGGCGCGGATCGAACGCCGCGATACCACAAAACCGGCGCCAATCCGCCCGTGGCAGCCCCCCAAAACAATAGCGCGCTGACCGCGCGGATGCTGCTGGTGGAAAAATCGAACGGCGCGGGATCGAACAACACCGCTAAGACGATAAACAGCGGGGCGGCCATTAGCGAAGCGCCGAGCGTGGCCGCTGGGGAAGACAAGCCGCTCGATAGTTGACGCGACAGCAGGGTGTAGGCCGCTTCGAAACACACCGCGATGATCACAAGGCCCGCGCCAAGTAATACCGCATTGCCGCCGGACGCCTCACCGCGAAACACATTGATCGCCGTGACGCCGCAAACGGCGAGCACCAGCGCGCTTATCTTCCGAGCGTTTACCGACGCGCCAAGGAAAACCACCGCCGCGAGCGCGGTCACCGCGGGCGCGGCGCTCATAATGGTCGAGCCGATAACGCCCGTGGTGAGCGTCATGCCAAACAGCATGGTGGCGGTGAACCCGACCATCCCAGCCCCCGCAATCGCCGCCATGACGACCAGGTCTTTCCGCGTGGCGCTAGAGAAACGGTTGGTTGCGACTATTACGAATGGCGTCAGAACGGCGCTTGCAATCGCCATACGGGCGAAGGATGCGGAAAACACTGAATAACTTTCGCCGATTATCTTTGACAGTGGCGTTGCTGTGCCGAACAACGCCATGCCCGCTAAAAGTTGTAGAACAACCGCAGGCGTGATCCGCTGTTTAGAAGTTTGATGATCGGAAATCGTCGGCTCCAGAGTGTTCCGTCATCAACGCCGCTTTGATCGTAATGTTCCGCCCGTTCGCCATTTTCGTTTCATGACTGCCAATAAAGCGGATTCAAATATCGGACCCTTTCCCCCGCCCCGGCGTTATTGACGGATACCGCGCGCGAGCGTCCGACCCGTGACAAGGAGCAGCCTATGGTGGGGTTTGATATAGGTACGACGATTGAATGGGATTGGGGATCAGGCGTCGGCGCAGGCAAGATCGTGGCGGTCTACACCCAAAAACGCACGCTGAAGATCGCCGGTGCGGAGGTGACGCGCAACGCCAGTGACGACTGTCCATCCTATAAGATCGAGCAAAAAGATGGCGATCTGGTTTTTAAAAGCCACTCGGAGGTGCGCAAAGCGCGGCACGGATAACGCGCCGTCCTCCAACCGGGGGCTGAGCGCTTTCGGCTTTGCCGCCCGGGCCACGGGCGTTTGACTCGTAAGGGCGGACGGCATAGGGCGGCGGCCATGAGGGGAAAGACGCTATGCGCGCAAAGCGACGGATTAGGCTTCCGCTATAAGCTCGGCAACAAAAGCGTCATTCTGTATCTTTGGGATAAGTTGACAAAAACGCCGAAACTCTCGTAGGGCGCTGTTGCGAACACGATGAAGGATTGTCTGACGAAGAACGGCCTTCTCTTCGTCGGTTAAGTCCAGTGATTTTAGCAACCTCAGAAAATTTTCTTTCGCGTAGCCTGAGCGGACGTAAACCGGATCAACAGATAGGAAATCGAACACAAACTTCCTGATCTGTATGTTTTGCAATATCATTTCAGCGCTCACCTCATCTATATAGTCATCAATCTCTGACCGAAAGCTATGAAACACGCTGCAGGCGTCTTCCCAAGCGCGCATATGGGCGTCCGACCAATTTCTCACTTTGAAGGTTAGGTGAATACGCGCGCGCAATTCATTCAGTTTGTCCCGGTGGTGAGCAATCTTTGATTTGAAATTTGGCATAGTGTGATGTCAGATAATGCTGTATTTATAGTGAAAGCGAAAATCTGACCGATGCCCATGAAAGATCATGTTGGCCGCGAGGTCGTTATTGGCCCATCGTTCGATTTGTTTCTCACCTGGGCCAGACTCGATTATTCAGATTGATTTTGGAGCCTAACAGCCCTCGAAGACGAAAGGCGCGTGCTCGTAGAGCGCCAAACGCCATTGCGTGTCGTCGTGACCATTGACGTATGTCTGGAACTGCGCGGCGCCGAGGTGGTCTTTCAGCCGGTCATAGGTGCGCCGCGTCGACCGCAGGAAGTAGGGTTCATAAACGCCGCCAGTGAACGCCATGCGTTGGTCTGAGCCCGACGTGGGGATATCGGCGAGATAGGTTTCATAACCCCGCGACATCACCAGGGCGCCGCCGAAGCGTTCGGGTGCGTTCAGCGCCGCGGCGAGTGCGAAGACGCCGCTGTTGGACTGGCCCGCCGCGATCGTGCAGCGGCGTTCGGTTGTGAACTCGAATTCCTGCTCGATGAAGGGGATCGCTTCGGTCACTGCGAAGGCGAGATGCTGTGCAAAGCGGTCTTGGTGATAACCTGGCAAATAGTCCGCGGCGCGCAGGTCAATGTCTCGTGCGATAAGGCTGCCTTCCGTGGCGCTGTGTCCGGACGGAAGCCCTAGGATGACGACTTCCGGAATCCGGCCCTCGTCGGCGGCGTGCTCGAGATGCCGGCGTAATCCGCCGTCCTCTCGCCGTCGCCCAGCACCATAAGCGGCCAGGATCGCTCAGGCTTAAACCCTGGTGGCAAGTAAACCTCGATCCGACGCTGCTCGTCCAAGGCGTCGCTGAGGATCAGGAAGTCGTGCACGACGCCGTCCAACTCGGCTTTCTGCGGCGCCGCGCGCCCATTAGGACCGACCCATGTGCGGCTGGGTGCGAAACGAATGAAACCGTTGCCGCGGATCAGCGGCGCCAGAGATAAGGTGGCCTCCTTGAGCCGGTCGATCCGAAAACTGGCGCCGCGAAACCCATCCGCGATCGGGTCCAACGGTTCTTGGATCGTACAACAGAGATGGGCGCCTGCGTCGTCCCAACGCACAACGGCCGTGAGCACCTCGCCCTCGACCGCAAAGGCGAAGCCTAACTCGTCCTCAGGCTGGCTGGCGGCGTCGATGATTAGCGCGCCGCCGACGTCGGCGTCGAACGCAATTTTACAATAATACGGATGCTCCTCGGACGCATCGATGCAGGGCCGTTCGATCGGTGCGCCGAACGCCATCGCTACAATTAGTCCGATCATCAGGAATCGCTCCGCGTGCGCAAACACTGACGATAATCGACACGGTCTCACGCCGTACCACACACGTTCTGGCGAGCGTCACGTTGCGGGGCGGCTTGCTCAATTCTGCGGTCGCGATAGAACCCGTGGCGATGTCATCCGATATGAGCCTGACCATGACCGACCTTGCTGAGCTTGAAGCCCGCCTGCGTGGAGATATCGCCGCCGCCGCCGATGAGGCGGCGCTCGAAACCGTGCGGGTCGCCGCGCTGGGCAAGAAGGGCGAGGTCAGCCTGATGATGCGCGAGCTGGGCAAGATGTCGCCCGAAGCGCGCCAGGAATTCGGCCCCAAGCTCAACGGCCTGAAAGACCGGCTCAACACTGCGCTCGCCGAGCGCAAAGCCGCGCTGGAGGACGCCGCGCTTGAGGCCCGGTTGGCGACCGAACGGGTGGACGTGACCCTTCCGGCCCGGTCTGAGCGGCGCGGCGCCATCCACCCGGTCAGCCAGGTGTTTGACGAGCTGACGGCCGTGTTCGCCGAAATGGGGTTCGTCGTCGCCGAAGGCCCAGACATCGAGACCGATTTCCATAACTTCACCGCGCTGAATTTCCCGCCCAAGCACCCCGCGCGGGAGACCCATGACACGTTCTTCTTCAACGAGACGGCGGAGGGGGAGCGCATGTTGCTGCGCACCCATACGAGCCCCGTCCAAGTGCGCACCATGCTGAGCGAGAAACCGCCGATTCGTATTATCGCGCCGGGCCGGGTCTATCGCTGCGATTGGGACCAAACCCACACGCCGATGTTCCACCAGATCGAAGGCTTGGTGATCGATGAGGACGCCCATATGGGCCATCTCAAGGGCTGCCTGATGGAGGCGGTGGAGGCGTTTTTCGAAGTGGACGGCGTGGAGGCGCGCTTCCGCCCGCACCATTTCCCGTTCACCGAACCCTCGGCGGAGATGGACATTCGCTGCGACCGCTCCGGCCCGGAGCTCAAAATCGGCCAAGGCCAGGATTGGCTGGAGATTTTGGGCTGCGGCATGGTGCACCCCAACGTCATCAAGGCCTGTGGGCTCGACCCGGAGATCTACCAGGGTTTCGCCTTCGGCATGGGCGTCGACCGGCTCGCCATGCTGAAATACGGCATGAGCGATCTCAGACCGTTCTTCGAACCCGATGTGCGCTGGCTCGACCATTACGGCTTCGCCCCGCATCTGGTCCCGAACCTGGCGACGGGGTTGAGTTAGGGGGGCTGCTTCACGAGTTTGGAACAAATTCCGCCAGCCTGAGGACCCATCCCGGCTCCACCGGCACGTTCAGCGCCGCGTCAAACGGCTTGCGAACGATCGAGCCATAGCCCTCGGCGCTCGGCTCGGTGTGGACTACCGTTTCCCGCGCATTCACGTCCACCACCCAATAGAGCGGCGCGCCATAGCGGGCGTAGAGCGCGGCTTTGCGGTTCAAGTCTTGGTTCAGGCTGGTGTCGGCGACCTCGACAATCATCAGGGCGTCGGGCGCTTGGAGGTCCTCTGGCGGGATGTCCCGGCGGCTAAGCACCAGGTCCGGGTTCACGAAACTGTCCTCGGCAAGGTAGACCGTTTGTTCGACGCCGATGATTAAGGTGTCCGGCAAACGGCGATAAAGTGCCGCGATTAATTCTCGCTTGGCGAATTCGTGCTTATTTTTGTTGGGGCTCATCCAAACCAACACGCCGTCGATCAGTTCGAACTTGTCATCCGGCCCAAACACGCCCGCTTCCAGCATGGCCTCCACGTCCCGAAGCGTGAAGCGCACCGGGGTCGGCTCTGAGATCGCGGGGCGGCGGGAGAACAGCTCATTCATGGCCGAGAGAATACCGCAAGCGGCGGCGCGCGCCCAGCCGCGCCCTTGCCCTGAAGCGCCGCGCTTGCGAAGAGAGCGGCCGTTTGGGGCTTCTCTCGATTGAGCGTGCGCGATGAAATTCACCGTCTCTTGGCTTAAAGACCATCTCGACTACGACCTCGACCTGGAGGCGCTGCTCGAAGCCATGACCATGGCCGGGCTCGAGGTGGAGGGCGTGGAGAACCCCGGCGAAGCGCTCAAGGCCTTCACCACCGCGACCGTGCTCGCCGCCGAACCGCATCCGGACGCGGACCGTCTGCGGGTGTGTCAGGTGGAGACCCAAGACGGGGTGAAGCAAATCGTTTGCGGCGCGCCGAACGCCCGCGCGGGCATGACCGCGATTTATGCGCCCTTGGGGAGCTATATTCCGGGGCTGGAGTTCGCGCTGGACGCCAAGCCGCGCAAAATCCGCGGTGTCGAAAGCCACGGCATGATGTGCTCCACCAAGGAGTTAGAACTCGGTGAGGACCATGAGGGCATCGCCGATCTGCCTGGCGACTGGGCGGTGGGCACCCCGGCGGCCCAAGCGCTGGGCGTGGACGATCCGGTCATCGACTTCGAAGTGACGCCCAACCGCCCGGACTGGCTGGGCGTGGAAGGCATCGCCCGTGATCTCGCCGCCGCCGGGGTGGGGCGGTTCACCCCGCAAGCGGTCACCCCGGTTCCGGGCGCGTTTCCCTGCCCGGTCGAGATTAAGATCGACGCGCCCGAAGCCTGCCCCGTGTTCGCCGGCCGGGTCGTGCGGGGGCTGACGAACGGCCCTAGCCCGGACTGGTTTCAGGCCCGGCTGCGCGCCATTGGCTTACGCCCGATCAACGCTTTGGTCGACATCACCAATTACCTCTCCTACGACCGGGCGCGACCGCTGCACGTCTATGACGCGGACAAGCTGCAAGGTCCGATCCGAGCGCGATTGGGGCGAGAGGGCGAGGCCTTCCTGGCGCTGGACGGCAAAACCTATGCGGTGAGCCCGGACATGTGCGCCATAGCCGATGACAGCGGCGTTCTGGGCTTAGGCGGGGTCATGGGCGGGGAGAGCACCGGCTCAACCGACGCGACCACAGCCGTTTTCATCGAAAGCGCGTATTTCGATCCCATCCGTACCGCCCTGCCCGGGCGGACGACCACCATCACCTCAGACGCGCAATACCGCTTCGCCCGCGGTGTCGATCCGGGTTTCGTCGTCCCGGGCTTGGAACTGGCCACCCGGCTGATTATGGAGTTCTGCGGCGGGGAGGCGTCCGAGATCGCGGTTGCGGGCGAAGTCCCGTCCGCGCCGGCGCCCTTCGTGTTCGACCTTGGCCAGGTTAAGCGGTTGACGGGCTTGACGCTGTCGGAGGCGCAAATCGCAGACTATCTCGACGCGATGGGCGTGGGCCACACCCCGGTGGAAGGCGGGTTCGAGGTGCGCCCGCCGAGTTGGCGGCCCGACCTGACCCAGTCTGCGGACTTGGTGGAGGACGTCGCCCGGCTACACGGCTATGACAACCTGCCCGAAACCAAGCTGCGCCATTTGGGCGGTCGGCGGGCGGCGGCGGAGAGCCCCGAGCGCGCCCGCGCCCGGATTGCGCGCCGGGTCATGGCTGCGCGTGGCGCGCAAGAGGCGATCGTCTGGTCGTTCTGCAAACGCGAGGAGGCGGCGTTGTTCGGCGGCGGTGACGCGGCGCTGCTGCTCGCCAACCCGATCTCCTCAGAGCTTGACTGCATGCGCCCCTCCGCCCTGCCGCATTTGATTACAGCCGCGCAGAAGAACGCCGACCGCGGCTATCCGGATGTGGCCTTGTTCGAGGTTGGCCCGGTCTACGCCGGCGATCAGCCCGCGGACCAGACCCAAGTGCTCGCCGTCGTGAGGCGGTCCCGGCCCGCGCGGCATTGGTCCGGCGCCCAGGCCGAGGACGTATTCACGGTCAAAGCCGACGCGCTCGCCGTGCTGGCGGCGCTGGAGGTGAACACCGACCAGCTACAAACGGTGGCGGATGCGCGCGACGTGTTCCATCCGGGCCGGTCGGGGCAATTGCGGATGGGGCCCAAGCGCGTGCTGGCGGAGTTCGGCGAGCTGCACCCCAGAGTGCTCAAGGCTCTAGACGCGGACGGTCCGGTCTTCGCGCTGGAGGTGTTCCTCGACGCCCTCCCCGCTAAAAAGGCTAAACCCACCCGGTCAAAGGGCGCCGCGGAGCTGGCAAGCTTGCAGCCGGTGACCCGCGACTTCGCCTTTCTGGTCACCGATGACACCCCCGCCCAGGCGGTGGTTCAAGCCGCCCGCGGCGCCGATAAGGGTTTGATCGCGGATGTCCGGGTGTTCGACGTCTATGCGGGCGAGGGCGTCGAGCCGGGCCACCGGTCCCTGGCGATCGAGGTGACGCTCCAACCCAAAGACAAGACGCTGACCGACGCCGAGATCGACGCCGTCGCCCAAGCGGTCATCAAAGCGGTGGAGGCGAAGAGCGGGGGCCGGTTGAGGGGGTGACAACCGATTTACACAAAAGACTTCAACGAAATCTCCAAACGGATTTACCTGCAAAATTTTATGGTCAACCATGCGTTGATCTGTTAACTTTAATGCTTCGTTATCAGCAACGCCTTAGCTGAAAGCGCCATTATGTTGTTAAAGGGAATATGTAAATGTTAAATTATCGACCGTTGATTCTTTCTATGTGCTTAACCATTTTATTTGTATCTGCATGTGCGTCCGATAATGCGAGAGAAGATTTGCAAATTCAGGAGAATTTGAGATTAAAAACGGAATTGAGGGCTAGTTTAGACCGAGAGCAACAATTGCAACGCGAGGTGCGCTCTCTTAATCAAGATGTTGATCGGTTAAGGCAAGAAGTCAGTGATTTAAAATACGCTTTACGGTCGGTCGAGTATTCGGATAACGTCGTTGATGCCTGGGAGTTCTTTTTTGATGATGATTACGATGCTGTTATCGTCAGACAAATTAAGGATGGGGCTTTTGGACATATCTCGCCACATGATGAATCTGGAGTGACAGGACGATCGACGAGTTGCCCTAAGGTAAATTTTGACCGCTCATCTGAGTGGCCAAGATCAGGATTAGTATTTGACGGTAATCGTAATGGCCAGGGTGTTGAAATTTCTCAGGTTCCGACTATATCATCTGCATTTGAGCGTCTCAAAGTTGGTGATCGAATAATTTCTGTGTCAGGTCGATTGGTAGATACTGGAAATAAAGAAAAAGCAGAAAAATTAATTTCTGCATCGTTTATAATGTTTGGCTATGTTGAGCTGACAACTATTCGTGGCGCGCGTACAATGACGAACTTGATTTGTCATCAGCGATAGTTAGGCTTTCGCTAAACATAAACGAATCTTTGGTCGCAACTAATATTGGGCCACTTTCTGAAATATTTAAAAAACCCTGCCCTTCGGATTCGTGTCGGATTCGAAAAATATCACCGATGTTTAAGTGTTCAGGTAAACCGTCCTGATAAAGCGAAATATTGAATTTTGTACCACGTTTACTCTTTATTCCGATTTGATCTAAGTCAGCGATCGGACTTTCCGAATTAACATCATAGCACGTCACACGATAATATTCTTCAATGTCTTGTGTTGTAGGGTTTTCGCCAATTAATTGAAATGGATTTAATTCATCCTTAAACCAAACTTTGAGTTTAGGTTGATTGTTATCGAACAAAAAGAACCTATTTCGAGATCGGTAGTTTGTTATTGAATCTAATATCTCTGGCGCCATTAAGACGTTTTGATAAATATCATAAAAAAATTCCGCTGCATCGTTAATTTCCACTAACCTTTTTGTAGATTTAAAAACATATCTAGCTCCCGGCGGTAACCTCAGATTTTTGAGTGATCTAATTGGCCGTCTAACATTAAAAATTCGAGGTGAGTTTCCTGCAATAAATGTTGCGAATGCCTGCAATGGGTGGGCTGAGGCTCTATGAGAAGGCGCAAATGCGCCTACGCTGGCGGCTATTGAGATTTGAGTAAATTTCCGACGAGAAATATGCATATATTGAGCCGCCTGCCTAAAACGCTTTATGCAATCTGAGCGATTTAAACTTTCAATAATAATTTTAAGCGCTCGTCAATACGTTTTGAGCTCCCGTTGAGCGTGAACAGTCCAGAAAGTAAAATGTATGGTGTTGTCTCGATGCTGTTCGCAGATGGCCCAGCGCTCCTAAACCTATCCTACCCGTAAACATCATCTTTCGGCGGGGTCGGCGCTGCGGGTTGCGCTTGACCTTGGGCCGGGGCGGGGATGGCGACGCGCATCAGCCGGCGCAGCTCCTCGGTGTTGAAGCCCACCGCGGCGGCGCGCCGAGCGCCCGCAAAGACGCCGACGTCGAACAGCTCGGTGATCGCGCCTTCGAAGCGCAGCCAATGGGCGACATCGCCCGTCGCGAGGTCGACCACGAACACCCCACAGCGGGGGGCGGCTTTCATGTCGTCGAGCTTCTGCTCATAGGGCAGGCCTTTGAAGGTGCGCTCCCGGCGCGGCAGGGACGAGCCGACCAGCGCAAAGTTCCCCGAAAACGTCAGCCCGCGCAGATAGCCGGGTAAGAAAACGAACGGTTCGAACGCGCCGGTGGTCAGATTGATCCGGCCCAATTCGCCATGGCCTGAGTTCAACACCCAAAGCTCGCCATTCCGCCAGCGGGGCGAATGGGGCATGGCGAGCCCTTCCGCGACGATTGCGTTCTTCTGCACGTCGACGACAACGCCTTGGTCGGGCCGGCCTTCGCGCCAGCCGTCCGCGATATCGGTGCGCGAGACAGCCGTTACATAGGCCGCTCGCCCGTCCTTCATCGCCAAGCCGTTGAGGTGGCACCGGTCTTCCGGCGCCAAACGGGAAATAAACGGCGGCTTCCACAGCGCGAGGAAGTTCGCCTCGTCCGTCACCGTGGCGAGACACGAATAAAGCGTGTTGACAAAAATCGGCCGGCCGGCGGCGTCGGTCTTCACGTCGTGAATGTCGATATCGCCTAAGATCCAGGAGCGGCGCGGCACGCACACCCGGTCAAACCCGTTAAAGTCCTGGCCCCGTTCGGTCGCGTCGCCAAAGCGCCAAAGCTGGTGGCGCGTGCCGATCCAGAAGCCCTTGTCATCTACCGACATGCCCATCGCGCGGTCGAGCTCGCGTTGGAAGGCGGCGAACCGGCCCTGGGCGTCCCGGCCGAACAAATAGAGCCGGCCCGATTGATAGGTGCTCACCGCCAGAGTGACGTTCTCGGCGGCTAACCAGTCAACGAAGAACCGCGAGGTGGAGATCGAAAACGTGGTCTCATTGGTCGAACTCGCCGCTTGAGCCGTCTGCGCGCCGACGTCTGCAGAGGCGGCCGTTTGGGCGGCGCTTTTGGTCTCGGCCATGTCGATTGTCCCCCGGCTCGGCGCGGTCCCCCGCGGCCCGCAGAGCCAAGCGAGCGCGCCTGAGCGGGAAGGTCAAGGCATGGGTCGCGAAAATGACAGCGCGCGTGTTCGCCGGCCCGCTGCGCATGGTGCGGGTTGGGTGCGCAGGACACCAGCGATGGCAAAGATACAAGTCGGTTTAAAACGTTAGCAACGGCTGGTTGGTCGGTTTCAGATTGCTTATTCCTCAAGAACGGGTTAAGTCCGAGTTGGGAACAAAAATTTAGAGGGGGATGCGATGCTGCGGGAACTCGGCGCGCCTATCGGATTGGCAGCTCAAGACACGGCTTTCGACGTCGTCGAGTTCGAGGGGCCGGTGGCGAGCGCCCAGGACGCGTTCGCGGACCTGTTCGCCTCCTTCATCACCGCCGATGCGCCCGGCCTTGGCTTCGCCGTTGACCAGCCGGCGACCGCCAGCAACGCCACCGAGACCCCCAGCCTGGTGGTGACGACGGCCGACGACATTGTGGCCGACGACGGGCTCACGTCCCTGCGCGAAGCCATTGATTTCGCCGAGGCCAATGCGGTGGAGGGTTCGGGCGGCACGACGGTCACCTTCGCTGCGAGCGTATTCTCGGACGAGAACACAGACATCGTCTTCGCGGACGGAGCCGA
>JBHJGU010000087.1:0-3950 GCA_050331475.1 Maricaulaceae bacterium
GGTGGCCGCTCTCGGGGTCGAGGATCTGGTGATCGTCGCCACCCCGGACGCCGTCCTCGTCGCGCACAAATCCCAAAGCCAGAGCGTCAAAGCCCTCGTCGATCGCCTCAAAGCGCAAGACCGAGGCGACAAGGTGTGATCGGCTTTGATCTCTGCGAAGACCCCGTTACGCTCATCTGTTGAACGGGTGAATAGGGACCGGGGATATGGCGCACAGTTTCGGGCCGTGGCGCGCGGTGATTTTAGCACTTGTCATCGGCATGGCTTTTCCGTTGTCGGCGGTTTCAGCGGCGGACGGGCCAGCGGCCAAGGACGCCGACCCCTTCGCTCAAGCCGTAGACGGGCTCACCGCCCAAGCGGGGCTGTTTGATCTTTACGTCGATGACGCCACTGCGCGCGTTTTGGCGGTGCTGCCGAGACCGGATGCGCAAGGCGAAGCGCTCACGGTGATCTACACCACCGGGCTCACCGCTGGTCTCGGCTCCAATCCTGTGGGGCTTGACCGGGGCGCGGGCGGAGGCTCGGAAATCCTCACCTTTCGTCGGATCGGTGATCGGGTGATCGCGGAGATCGAAAACACCCGCTATCGCGCCACGGCCGCCAATCCCCGTGAACGCCAGGCGGTGGCGCAAAGCTTTGCACCCTCGTTCATTTGGTCCGGCGACATCGTGGCGCGGGACGTGGACGGTCGACTGCTCGTTGATCTGTCAGACTTTCTGACCCGCGACCATTGGGGGATCGCCGCTCAGATTAAAGCGCGCGGGCAGGGCGGCTACAGCCTCAGCCAAGACCGCTCCTATCCGGACGCCTCCGCCGCCTTGGCGTTCCCCGACAATGTGGAGCTTGACGCGTTTCTGACCTTCGACAGTGCGGATCCGGGCGCGGAGCCTAACGCGACGGCCGCGGATGCGCGCGCGGTGACCTTGGTGTTGCATCATTCCTTCATCCGCTTACCCGATGACGGCTACCAGGTGCGTCGCGCTGACCAACGCTCCGGCGTGATCGAGATCGGCTATTACGACTTTTCCGCGCCCCTGGACGCGCCGATCGTTACCCGGCTCGCCCGTCGGTTCCGCCTAGAGCGCGTGGACCCGGCCGCCGAAAGCGGACCCGTGAAAGAGCCGATCGTGTTTTACGTCGACCCCGGCGCGCCAGCGCAAATCCGCGACGCCTTGATCGAGGGCGCAAGCTGGTGGGCCGAGGCCTTTGAAGCCGCAGGCTTTGAAGACGCCTATCGGGTGGAGGTTCTGCCCGAGGGCGCCCATCCCTTCGATGTGCGCTATAACATGATCCAATGGGTGCATCGGCAAACCCGGGGCTGGTCCTATGGCGGAGGCGTCTACGATCCGCGCACAGGGGAGATGCTGAAAGCCAATGTGATCCTCGGCTCCCAGCGGGTGCGCCAAGACCGGATGATTTTCGAGGGGCTGTTTGGCGCGGACAAATCCGGAACCGGCGCGGACGATGATCCGGTGGAGATTGCGCTGTCGCGCATTCGCCAACTCTCCGCCCATGAAGTCGGTCACACGTTGGGTTTTGCGCATAATTTCGCCGCCAGCGCCAATGATCGCGCCTCGGTCATGGATTACCCCGCCCCCTATATCCGGCCCGACGGCGCGGGCGGGCTGGACGCATCCGAGGCCTATGACGTGGGCGTTGGCGCGTGGGATATCGCGGCCACACGTTGGCTCTACAGCCAGTTTCCGCCGGGCGTGGACGAAGCCGCAGCCCTGGATGGGATTCTGGAAGACGCGTTTGCTTCGGGCTTGCGCTTTGTCGCCGATCCGGAGGGCCGCGGACCCGGGACCGCCCACCCCCATGGTTCGGTGTGGGACAATGGCGCGGACCCGGTCGCCACGTTGGACGAAGTGATGTCCGTGCGCCGGATCGCGCTGGAAACTTTCGGTCTGCGTTCGCTGCGGCCCGGCCAGCCGATCTCTGACCTGCAGGCCGTCTTAGCGCCGATCTATCTTTATCACCGCTACCAAACCGCGGCGGCCGCCAAGTTGATCGGCGGTTTGCACTTTTCGTACGGCCTGAAGGGCGACGGGTCGACCCCCGCTCAGCCCGTGGCCGCGAGCGTGCAGCGTCGCGCGCTTGATGCGGTCCTGAAGACGCTCACCCCGGCTGCGCTCGATCTGCCCGAAGCGCTGCTCAACCAACTCACCCCGCCGATCAATGGCGGCTTTGGCGCGGGCGAACGGTTTGAGGCCGCGGCCGCTCCCGTTTTCGATCTTAACGCCGCCGCCGACGCTGCGGCGAGTTTGAGCTTGTCTGTGTTGCTCCATCCCCAACGCGCCGCCCGGCTAGAGGCGTTCCATGCGCGTGATCCCAACGCCTTGGGCCTGGCCGAGCTGATTGACGCGGTCATCCGCCAAGTCCTCGCCCCGGCCGCCCATTCGCGCCAAGCTGCGTTGGCGGAAACGGTGCAAACCCGGCTTGTGCAAATCTTGACCGAGTTGGCGCTTGATGAGGCCGCGGCCGCGGGGGTGCGCGCGGAGGCGAATGCCGGCTTGGAGCGGCTACGTGTGCGGCTCGCCCGGATCGCTGTGACCCAAAACTCAGCGCATGCCCAATGGCTTGTGGGCCAGATCACCGCGCATCAGGACCGCCCCGCGCCGGCCCAACCGGTCAGTTCGCCGGCCCCGAACATTCCGCCAGGTAGCCCGATCGGCGCCGCTGGGCCGGCTTATGAGACCTGCTGGCATTGCGAGGGGTGGGGTCCGGCCGCGCGCTGGTGACGCAAGCGTATGGGGTGTGAAGATTTTTTATCGGTCCGTCAAAGCCATCGCGCCAACGCCTCAAATAGCGTACACAGGTTCGTGAGGATGCGGGCGCTTCCGGCCCACGGCCAAGAGGCCGGCGCCGAGGCTGAAAGACACGCCGTCGCCCGCGATCAAGCAAGAGGTGGGCGGTGGACCATTTTGCGACGCGCGCGGACGGCGGCGCTGATCCGCACCGGGTCGATCCCGGCGACGGCGATCGGGTCTTCCAGCCCCATGACGATGTCATGACCGACGTGTTCAACGCGCTCGATGTGCGCGTGGCGG
Organism: Maricaulaceae bacterium; assembly: GCA_050331475.1. GTDB lineage: Bacteria > Pseudomonadota > Alphaproteobacteria > Caulobacterales > Maricaulaceae > JBHJGU01. The sequence goes on from JBHJGU010000087.1 coordinate 3,051, forward strand.
GGGCGCTGACGAAGCACGATATCTGTAACGCCTTGCGCGCGCGCGGTATTCTGGAAACCGACGATCGCGTGGCGGAAACCGTGGCGGCGCTACGCGAGCTCTCGGACGGGGACGCGATCACGCCGGAGCGGTTTGTCGACCTTGTTCGCCCCAACGCCGCGCTGATCGAACGGGTGGCGAAGGGGAATTTGATCATTCCCGACTTCGAAACCTTCGCCAAAGATATCGGCGAGATTTTCGACGCCTGCGTGCCGCTGACCGGTGGAGCGGTCGCCGATTATATTCCGCAATTGGCGCGGGTTGACCCGGAGCAATTTGGCCTGGCGATCTGCACCATTGACGGTCAGCGAGCGTTTTACGGCGACTACACAGCCTCTTACTGCGTACAGTCATCCTGTAAGCCGATTAATTATTGCATGGCGCTCGAGCTGAACGGCGAAGACAGCGTGCACAAGCATGTGGGCCGGGAGCCGAGCGGGCGAAGCTTCAACGATCTCGCGCTCAATGACGCGGACTTGCCGCACAACCCGCTGATTAACGCCGGCGCCATCATGTGTTGTTCGCTGATCAAGCCCGCGCTGCCGATTGCGGATCGATTTGATTATGTCATGCAGACCTGGCGCCGGCTCAGCGGCAATCGCCGGATCGGTTATAATAACTCGGTGTATCTGTCGGAAAAGACGACCGCGGATCGGAATTTCGCGTTGGCTTATTTTATGCAAGAAAAGAAAGCTTTCCCAGAAAACACAAATTTATTGGAAACGCTGGACTTTTATTTTCAATGTTGCTCATTGGAAAGCTCGGTGCGGCAAATGTCGATCGTCGCAGCGACCTTGGCCAATTCCGGGGTGTGTCCGCTCACTGAGGAGCGGGTGTTCTCCGCGGACACGGTCAAGCACT
>JBHJGU010000088.1:0-7813 GCA_050331475.1 Maricaulaceae bacterium
ATCCTGGGCGACACCTGCTCCCGGGCCTGCTAGTTCTGTAAAGTCAAAACCGGGCTGCCCGACGCGCTCGATTCCACCGAGCCTGCGCGTGTTGCCGACGCCACAGCCGCCATGGGCTTGAACCATGTGGTGATCACTTCCGTAGATCGGGACGATTTAGCCGATGGCGGTGCGGCGCATTTCGCCGCCGTTATCGCGGCGCTTCGGGCCAAGACGCCGAATACCACGGTGGAAATTCTGACCCCGGATTTCTTGCGCAAACCCGGCGCCGCGGAAACCGTGATCGATGCAGGCCCAGACGTCTTCAACCATAATCTGGAGACCGTGCCGCGGCTTTATCTGAGCATTCGGCCTGGCGCGCGGTATTATCACTCGCTCCGGCTGTTAGAGCGGGTCAAGGAGCGCGATCCGCAGCAATTCACCAAATCCGGGCTTATGGTGGGATTGGGCGAAACCAAAGAAGAAATCATGCAAGTGATGGACGACATGCGCTCCGCTGGCGTGGACTTCATCACCATCGGCCAATATCTCCAGCCTAGCCGCAAACACGCCGCCATTGACCGGTTTGTGCCGCCCGCCGAGTTCAAAGCCTTGGAGACCATCGCCTACGCCAAAGGGTTCTTGATGGTCTCAGCCAGCCCCTTAACCCGGTCGAGCCACCATGCGGGGGACGATTTCGCCCGGCTGAAGGCGGCGCGCGCGCAAAAGCTCGCCGCCGCGTAAGCCCTAGGGTCCCCGTTATGAGCGACACCCATCGCGAGCGCCGCCGACTCGATTTCGCCCCTTTGGAATTGTTCGACTTGGTGGCGGACGTGCGCGCTTATCCCTTGTTTATCAAATACATATCCTCGATGCGTGTGCGTGAGGATCAGGTCGAGGACGGCCAGGGTGAGTTGGTCGCCGAGGCCCTGATCAATTTCAAGCTGGTCCGCGAACGCTTCGTCACCAAAGTTCGCTTAGACCGGGACGCGCGCACGATTGGGGTGGACTATGTGGCCGGGCCGTTCCGCACACTGGTCAACCGCTGGCGGTTTGATCCCGCCCCCGACGGGGCCACGATGGTGGATTTCTGGATAGACTACGAGTTTAACAATCCGGTTCTGCAATTCATGCTCAACCGGAACCGCAATCGCGCGGTGAACACGTTGATCAACGCGTTCTCCGGCCGCGCGCGTCAACTCTACACCCCAATCAGCGCCAACTAATCCCGACCCGCCAAAAGCAGCGCGATAGCTACAGCAACCGAGTCGGTGCGGATCGCCGCCCGGCCCAGAGGGCCGAACGCTCGGTGCAGAGCCACGGTCGCGCGGCCGTGCTCCGCGCGCGCGAACCAGACCAGCCCCACCGGTTTCTCCGTCGTGCCGCCGCCGGGGCCCGCGACGCCGGTGATCGACACGGCCAGATCGGCGCGCGCGCGGGCCAACGCGCCTTCGGCCATTTCAATGGCGGTTTCCGCGCTGACCGCGCCATGGGTGGCCAAGGTCTCCGGGCTGACCCCGAGCAAATCGGTCTTCGCGGCGTTGGAATAGGTGATGAAACCGCGCTCGAACACAGCTGAACTGCCGGACACATCGGTCAAAGCGCCCCCCAGCAATCCGCCCGTGCAGCTTTCCGCGACGCTGAGCGATATCCCCCGCGCCTTCAGGGTTGAGATCAGCTGGGTCGCGGCCTCGACAATCGAGGTGGGCAAGACACCAGGCTCGGTCACCGCTTTAGAACCCGATCAGCCCGATGACCCACACCACAGCGGCCGTCGCCAAGCCGGCGGCGAGATCGTCCAGCATGACGCCCAACCCCCCAGGAAATCGCTCCAGCCGGCTGATCGGCCACGGTTTAACGATGTCAAATGCACGGAAAAGAAAGAACGCCGCCACCCAGTCCGTCCAACCCTCCGGGCCAATGGCGGCGAGCGCCAGCAATTGGCCCGCAGCCTCGTCAATGACCACTTCGGAGGGATCCGCCACGCCTGACTTTTTGCAATATTGATCCGACGTCCAAACGCCAAACACGGTCACAATCACCGCGGCCGCGGCGAGGCCTTGCACGCCCGTTGCGGTAAACAACGGCCATGCGAGCAAACAGGTCACCAAGCTCGCCGAAGTGCCCGGAGCAGGGCCGATCCAGCCCACCGGACCCATGGTCGCGATGCGTCGGCTAATGGCGTGCGCGATCATGACCAGGCCACGCTGGCGACCGCTTGCGCGGCTACCCCCTCGCGCCGGCCGGGAAAGCCGAGCCCTTCGGTGGTGGTGGCTTTCACGCTCACCCGGTCAAGCGGCAAGTCCAGAAGCTGGGCGAGCCGCGCGCGCATGGCCTCCCGATGGGGTTTAATTTTCGGCCGTTCGCAGATCACTGTGACGTCCCCGTGGATCACCCGTCCACCCTTTTGCGCCACAAGCGCCTTGGCGTGCAATAGAAATTGATCCGAGGCGGCGTCTTTCCACCGCATGTCGGAGGGGGGAAAATGATCACCGATGTCGCCTAACGCCGCCGCCCCAAGGATTGCGTCGGTGAGCGCATGAAGACCGGCGTCGGCATCCGAATGGCCCACCAGGCGCAAATCGCACGGGATATGCACCCCGCACAGCCAAACTCCGTCCCCGGGAGCCAGGCGATGCACATCAAACCCCGTGCCCGTGGTGAGGTCGCGCTGAGCCGCCGGCGCGCGCTCGGCTTGACCGGTTAATAGCCGTGAGGCCAGATCGAAATCGCCGGGGAAGGAGATCTTGATGTTGTCCTTGCCACCGTCGACGATCTGCACGTTCAGCCCCGCCGCCCGCGCGGCGGCCACGTCATCGTCAAACGCCGCGTCATCGGGCAGGGCGCGGTAAATCTCCAACAGCGGCTCGAAGCGGAACGTCTGTGGGGTCTGAACACGAAACAACCCATGGCGCGACACGTCTTCAGTGACCCAGTTCTCTCCGTCCGCGCGCTTAATCGCGTCCGGGATTGGGATCGCCGGAGCGGCGCCGTCCGCTTCCGCTAAGGCGCTGAGCAAGCGGTCGATCAAATCATCGGTCACCAAAGGCCGCGCGGCGTCGTGGATAAGCACGGCGTCGGGGGGATCTTTCGCGGCTAAAGCCTCCAAACAGGCGCGCACCGAGGCGGTCCGCGTCTCCCCGCCATAGGTCAGGTCCACAGCCAGGCCTTGGGCGGTTTGGGTGAACAAATCTTCGTCGTCAGGGTGGATGGCCGCCACTTGACGAACCACCCGCGAATGGGCGGCGAACCGGTCTAAGGACCAGCGCGCCACGGGCTTGCCGGCGAGGGCGCGGTATTGTTTTGGCAATCCGCCCCCGGCGCGTTGACCGCGGCCGGCGGCGACGATGGCGGCGGCTGCGCGCATCCGCGATTCTCCTCGCTGGGTCGGTTCCGAATAAAGGCGCTAGCGAGTAGAACCGGGGAAGAGCTTTGTCCAGGGAGCCGCGCGGTCGCCAATGAACGCTGATGACTTAAAAACGCTATTTCGCGAGACCCCCGCGGTGCTGGCGCCGATGTCCGGGGTGAGTGATCTCGCCTTCCGGCGCGCGGCCAAACGCTGGGGCGCGGGCTTGGTGGTCAGCGAAATGGTGGCCTGCGACGCGCTGGCGGACCGGCGTCCGGACATGGTGCGCCGGGCGGCGGGGGACGCCGAGGTTGCGCCCGTTGTGATCCAACTCGCCGGACGGGAGGCGAAATGGATGAAGCTTGGCGCGGCCATGGCCGTGGACGCCGGGGCCGCGATGGTGGACATCAATATGGGCTGTCCGGCGAAGATGGTCACCAAAGCCGCCTCGGGCTCGGCGCTGATGCGTGATCTCGACCACGCGCTTACCCTGATCGAAGCCACCGTGGCGGGGGCGGGCGCCGTCCCTGTCAGCCTGAAAATGCGCATGGGGTGGGATCATCAATCGTTAAATGCGCCGGAACTGGCTCGTCGCGCGGTCGCAGCCGGGGTACAAATGATCACCGTTCATGGCCGGACCCGCTGCCAATTCTATGAAGGAACCGCAGACTGGGACTTCGTCGCCAAAGTGCGCGCCGAGATCAAAGTTCCGTTGATCATGAACGGGGATATTACCTCGGTGGGCGCCGCGCGCCACGCGCTGGCGGCTTCGGGCGCGGATGCGGTCATGGTCGGGCGCGGGGCCTATGGCCGGCCTTGGAAGCCGGGCGCCATCGCCCACGCGCTTCAATCGGGCGAGCCGGAAACCGCGCCCGCCACAGCCGCGATTGTGGAGACGATCCAAACCCAGTTCGACGACACGTTGAGCCTTTACGGCGTTGAATTGGGCGGCCGCGTCTTCCGCAAACACATTGGCTGGTACGTCCAAACCGCCTTAGGTCCAGGCGACGAGGCAGCTGGTCGGACGGAGCGCAAACGGCTGTGCAAACTTGATGACCCCAACCAAGCGCTCGCGGGCCTGCTCGCGCTCTTTGAGGCGGGAACTGACCCCTGGCGGCGGGCCGCCTAGATAGGCTAAGCGAGTTTCGGGGTTGGCCTAACCGCATCGGCGTGTTGATTTTATGCAACGATGGGGCCACCATGGCGCGCTCAGGACGCGTTGGTCCTTGTTTTTGTTGAGCGCATCGGCTCTCTATGGCGGCTTCGCTCCCTCCATCCAGGCGGTTGAATTTCGCGCTAAGCGCAAGCTTCGCAGTGGCGTTCGCTTTGAGCGCGGCGATCACGGCGCTCAGCGCGTCGATGGCCGTGGCTGGGGACGGCCCATTCGGCCCGTTCAGCCGTCTGATCGCGATCGTTCTAGCGGCGAATTTTGCGCTGATCTTTATTCTGGCGGTGTATTTGGTCCGGCGGATCGCGGGCTTGTCCACGAGGGACGGCCTGCGCACCGGGTCCGCGCCCCGGCTGCATTTGCGGTTCGCACGCTGGTTTAGCCTGGCCGCCATCGCCCCCGCCATCATTGTGGCCGTTTTGCTCGCCGTCGTTTTATTGCGCGGGCTAGACGCATGGTTCAGCGCGCGGATTGAAGGGATTGTGGTCAATGCGGTGACGGTGGCGGACGCTTACATCAAGAGCGAGGTCGACATCACGCGTAAGGAAGCCCTCGCCATGGCGGTGGATTTGAACCAAGCTCCCGCGCGGTCGGCCCTTGATGAAAACCTGATTTCTTATCGGCGGTTTCTCACCGAACAGATCGTCTATCGCAATCTGGCCGCGGCTTATGTGATCAACGGAAATGCGAGCGTTCTCGCCTCCGCGTTCCCCGTCACCGAGGATGGGGCGGCGGCGCCAGGAACCGTGACCGAGGGCGCAGCCAGCTATGTCACCCCTTCGGAACGAGAATGGGCGGATGCAGTGCGCGCTGGCGTTGGGTTTTCCATAGACCGGCGTGACGGCACAATCCGGGCTTTGGTGCGGCTTGACGCCTATCCAGACGCTTTCCTCTACATCGCGCGGGAGACCCTGACAGGGGTGTTTGACTATTGGCGCGCGGCGACCCAATCGGCGGCCGAATTTCGCGCTGCTGAGGAAAGTCGGGGTCGGGTGCAGTTGGACTTGGCCTTTATCTATTTGCAAACCGCAGCTTTGATCGTCATCGGCGCGGTGTGGCTCGGCCTCTCCTCGGCCAACCAAATCGCGGACCCGATCGGTCGGCTGGCGGCGGCGGCCGGGCGCGTGCGCGACGGGGACGTGTCCACCCGAGTGCCGGTGAGTTCCGACAATGACGAGGTCGGCGAACTAGGCCGGGCCTTTAACGAGATGACGGCCCAATTGGAGGCCCAGCGCGCAGACCTGGTCACCGCCCGGGAGATGGCCGAGCAGCGGCGTCGGTTTTCCGAAGCGGTGCTTGGCGGGGTGAGCGCGGGCGTGATCGGCTTAGACCCCGACCGCCGCATCACCTTGGTCAACCGGTCTGCGGAGGCGCTTTTGGGGCAAACCGCAGACGCGCTGCAGGGGCGGTTGCTTTTGGAGGCGGCCCCCAGCTTCGCCGCCCTGTTCGAAGCGCGCAAACCCAATCGCCATGGGGCCGCGCAGGACGTTCAGGTCAAATTTAGCGGGCCGAACGGGCAAAAACTTTTCACCGCGCGGACCAGCCAGCTGGGCTCCAACGCTGGCCATGTGGTGAGCTTTGACGACGTGACCCGGCTGGTCGCGGCCCAGCGCAGCGCCGCCTGGCGCGACGTGGCCCGCCGGATCGCCCACGAGATCAAGAACCCGCTCACCCCGATCCAGCTCTCCGCTGAGCGGCTCGCACGAAAATACCGCCATCAAATCCAGTCCGAGCCGGAGGTTTTCGAGCGTTGCACAGAAACCATTGTGCGCCAGGTCAGCGATATCGGGCGAATGGTGGACGAATTCTCAGCGTTTGCGCGCATGCCGGCGCCGCGGTTGACGCGGGTGGATTTGCGCGCGCTGATCGAGCACCAAGTGTTCGCCAGCCGTCTGGCGCATCCCGAAGCGGACATCGAAACCGACTTGGGCGAAGACGCTGTCTGGGTGGACGGCGATGACCGGTTATTGTCTCAGGCCCTGTTGAACTTGCTCAAGAACGCCGCCGAAGCGATCACCCGCCGGCCGGAGGCGCGGTCCGCCGACCCTGCGCTGATCTGTGTTCGACTTCGCGCTGAACCGTTAGACGCCGTTGTCGAAGTGTCCGATTCGGGTGTGGGTTGGCCAAGCGCGGATCTGGAGCGTTGGGTTGAGCCTTACCAAACCACCCGCGACAAGGGCACAGGATTAGGCTTGGCGATCGTCAAGCGCGTCGCGGAAGACCATCACGGGGTGTTGGAATTGGCCAATCGACCGGATGACGCGCCTGGCGCTGTTGTTCGCCTGCGATTGCCGCTTGCGGCCGCGCCCGCCGCCGTGGCCGCCGCGCAGTAAAGCTTTGAGGAGAGCGTATGCGTAAGGACGTACTAGTCGTCGACGACGAAGCGGACATTCGCGATTTGATTGGCGGTGTTCTTGAGGACGAGGGTTACGCCGTTCGCGGCGCGGCGAATTCTGAGCAAGCGCTCGCCCTAGTCCGTGAGCGCCAGCCGAGCGCCGTTGTGTTAGACGTCTGGCTACAAGGCTCCCGCCATGACGGTCTCGAATTGCTCAGCCTGTTGCGCGACGGCGATCCGGACTTGCCTGTTGTGATGATCTCCGGGCACGGCACCATTGAAACCGCCGTCGCCGCCTTACGCAAAGGCGCGTACGACTTTATCGAAAAACCGTTCAAGAGCGACCGCCTGCTCGTGGTGATGGCCCGCGCCATCGAAGCCAGCCGGCTTAAGCGCGAGGTCAAATCCTTGCGCGAACGGACGGACACTTCAAACGACCTGATCGGCCGGTCCTCCGCAGTCGGCATGCTGCGCCAAACCATCGCGAAGGTTGCGCCGACCCGGAGCCGGGTGTTGATCACCGGACCCGCTGGGGCGGGCAAAGAGCTGATCGCGCGCTTGCTGCACGACCATTCCACCCGCGCGTCCGGTCCGTTCGTCGCGATTAACGCCGCCTCCTTGTCCCCGGAGCGCTTGGAGGCGGAAATGTTCGGCGAGGAGGACGCGCAAGGCTTAGTGCGCAAAGCCGGCGTCTTTGAACAAGCCCACACCGGGACGCTTTATCTCGACGAAGTCTCGGACATGCCGCGCGAAACCCAAGGCAAGATCCTACGCCTTCTTGTGGAGCAACGCTTTACTCGATTAGGCGGGGCGACCCCGGTCCAAGACGATCTGAGGGTGGTGTCTTCGACGACCCGCGATTTGCTGGAGGAAATCGCCAACGGCCGCTTCCGAGAGGACCTCTATCACCGACTAAATGAAGTGCCCTTACGCGCGCCCTCGCTATAGGAGCGGCGCGACGACATTTATGAGTTTGTGGAGCATT
>JBHJGU010000089.1:0-13996 GCA_050331475.1 Maricaulaceae bacterium
GGTCAAGCACTGCCTCTCGCTGATGTATTCCTGCGGCATGTACGACTTTTCCGGCGAGTTCGCGTTCTCCGTTGGCATCCCGGCGAAGTCCGGGGTCTCGGGGGTGATGATGGTGGTGATCCCCAAAGTCATGGGCTTTGCGGTTTGGTCCCCGCGGCTCGACCGCTTAGGCAATTCGGTGCGGGGGATCGCGTTTTGCCGGCGTCTGGTGGATCGGTACAATTTCCACAATTACGACAATGTCGCTGAGCTGTCGCATAAGATTGACCCCACCCTGGCCCATCACGGCTTTGACAGCGACGCCGCGTTCGCCTTGATCCGAGCCGCGAGCCAGGGCGATATCCGCGAAATTGCGCGCATGGTGGCCTATGGGGCGGACTTAAATTGCTGCGATTATGACGGCCGCACGCCGCTACATCTCGCCGCCGCGGAGGGCCGCAAGGATGCGGTGGCGTATCTGCTCGCCCGTGGGGTCCGCCCCAACGCCGTGGATCGGTGGGGAGCGCGACCCTATGATGATGCGGTTCGTCATGGCCATCCGGACTTGGCGGACACCCTGCGCGTCGACGATTAGGCTGGCGTGTGCGAAAAAATCATCGTTGATCGAAAAAAAATTCTCGCAAGCGACATCCAAAGCGGGGCTTGGTCGCATCGTAGGGGGAGCGTAGGGAACACACCGGCCGCCCGACGCGTGAACTGATCTCGGCCAGATGGAGCCTGCCGTTATGGAAGACGTAATCGTTCCTGTTGCGCTTTTTGCGATCCTGCCCGTCATCATTTGGGTGACCCAGTTCTATGGCGCGCGCAAACGCGCCCAAGTGCAAGAAACCCTACGCACCGCCATTGCGAACAATCAGGCGCTGACCCCGGAATTGATCGCGGCGTTAGGTGTCGAAAAGCGCTCGGTGAACAGCGATTTGCGGTGGGGCTGCGTGCTGGTCGCCTCTGCGCTCGCCTTCGTTATCTTGGGCGGATCGATCGAGGCGGTCTCCGATGAAGACAACATTCGAGCGATCTTCACAGGGATTGCGGCGTTTCCGGGCTTTATCGGGCTGACTTTGCTTGGCCTTTATCGATTTGGCCCGAAAAACGACGACCCGACCGCGCTGAGCTGATCGGAGTTAACGGTGAGTTCGTCGGCGAGCGATGAAGAGTTAGCGGCGCTGGCCGTTGCGGCGAAGGACGCGCTCGCCTTCGAAACTCTGGTCAAGCGCTATCAAGGCTTGGTGCGCGGCTTTTTGGGGCGCTTGACCGGGAATGCGGCGCTCGCCGATGATTTGGCCCAAGAGACGTTCTTCCGCGCCTTCCGAAGCTTAAGGGGCTACACCGGCGCGGGCGGGTTTAAAAGCTGGCTATGCGCCATCGCTTACCGGGAATTCCTACAGGCCCGCCGCAAACGCGCCGCGGTGGACCAGGCGTTGGCCAAGTTGCGCGCCGAGCCGGAGCCCGCGTCCGGGCCCTGGGACCCCGCCGACACCCTGGCGCTTGACCGCGCCTTGCAGAGCTTGAGCGAGGACGAACGCGCGGCCGTTGTGATGAATTTCGCCCTGGGCTTGTCCCATGCCGAGATCGCGCGCACCTTGGATAAGCCGTTGGGCACGGTGAAAACCCTGATCGCCCGCGGGCGCGAAACCTTAAAAGCCCGCCTGTCCCCGGAGCCGGTCCTATGCCGCTAAGCGACCCGCCAGCCTCTACGCCGTCCCCCTACACCCCGCCCCTGGGACCGGAGGATTTCGAGGCGCAATTGAGCCAAGGCTTCGCCCACGCCCAAGACCGTCTGGAAACCGATGCGGAGACGACCCTGTTCGCCGCCCGCCTGACCGAACGCCTCAAGCCTCAGCATGCGACCCGCAACCGGACGCTGGCCCTGGGCGGGGCGGGCTCGGCCGGCTCGGCGATCGCGGCGGGGTCACTGGAACAGGTGTTTGAGACCGCGCCTTTGCCGCTGCTCGACGGCGCGTTGTCCGGGTTTAGCCTGTTCGTCGGACCCCAGACTTTGGCCGCCATGGTCATGGGGGCCATGGTGATGGCGGTGGCCTTCGTTCTCCCCGCGCGGCGCTAAAGCCGCTTCAATTGAGTCCAAGTCGAGAAGCGGCTCTAAGTCTTTGGTTTGTCGCGTTTTCAAGCCGCAAAATCGCTTACACTTTTGCAGAAAACGCTCTAAGCGCTCAGCGGGTCTTGGATCGCGCTCTCGAGCGCGCTAAGCCCAGGCGCATGTCGCGCGAAGGAAAACGCCATGTCCGCCCAATCGAAGTCCGCTCGGCTGACGGCTCCGGCCGTTTACGCCCGTAAGGGCGCGGAGCCCTTGGTGTGTTTGACCGCCTATGACGCGCCGACGGCTGCGATCTTGGACCCCCATTGCGACATTCTGTTGGTCGGCGACAGTCTGGGCATGGTGGTCCATGGTTTACCCTCAACCGTTGGCGTCACCTTGGACATGATGATCTTGCATGGCCAAGCGGTTATGCGCGCGGCGCGCCGGGCCATGGTGGTGGTAGACTTGCCATTTGGGTCTTACGAGGACAGCCCGAAAAGCTCCTGGGGTGCGGCGTCCCGGGTGCTCGCGGAAACCGGCTGCCAGGCGATCAAGATCGAAAGCGGGACCTATGCGGCGGAGACCATTGCGTATTTGGTCGAGCGCGGGGTTCCGGTCATGGCCCATGTGGGCTTGCGGCCCCAATCGGTGAATGTCACCGGCGGCTTCAAGTCCCAAGGCCGCACGGAGGCGGAGCGCGCGCGCATCCTCGCCGAAGCCCAAGCGGCTGATGAGGCGGGCGCGTTCGCCATGGTGGTCGAGGGCGTGGCGGAGGATGTGGCCCGCGCGGTCACCCAAGCGGTGCGCGCGCCTACCATCGGAATTGGCGCGTCCGCGCAGTGCGACGGGCAAATCCTGGTGACCCCGGATATGTTGGGCCTGTTCGATTGGACGCCGAAATTTGTGCGCCGCTTCGCCGATTTACGCGCGGAAATCGATCAGGCGACCAAAGCCTACGCCCAAGCGGTGCGCACGCGGAGCTTTCCCGCCTCGGCGGAGACTTACGCGCCCTCTCAGCGCTGATCTTCGCGGCCGTCCATTTCATCGCCCTGATTGCCGCAGGGACTTGGCGAGGCTAGGGTCCGCGCCCGGGCGGGCCGATTTGAAAGACATAGACGCGTGGCAGACGTTTTTTCCGAAGTCGACGAAGAGCTTCGTCGCGATCGCACCACTGAATGGGTCAAGGCGTTTTGGCCCTACGCGCTGGGCGTCGCGTTGCTGATCGTTGTGGGCGTGGCGGGTCGCGAAATCTGGTTGTCCCGCGCGGAAGCGCGCGCCCAAGCCGCCAGCGCCGCCTATATCGACGCGCTGGATGCGTTGGCGGCCGATCAGCCCGGCCAAGCGGATTTGCGCTTTGAGACGCTCGCGGAAACCGGCCCTGAGGGCTACGCCATGCTCGCACGCATGCGCCAGGCGGCCCTGGCCGCAGCGCAAGGCGAGACAGAGCGGGCGCTGGGGCTGTTTGAGGACGCGGTTGCGATCGGGGCGGACGAGCGTTTGGCGGATCTCGCCCGCCTGCAGGCGGCCTATGCGGCGTTCGGGACCGAGAGCCGGGCTGCGCTCGAAACCCGGCTGTCCACGCTTTTGACCCCGGCTAATCCGTTTCGCCATTTGGCGCGCGAGCTTGTGGGGCTGGCGGCGTGGACCGAAGGCGACGCTGCGCGCGCCCGGTCGGAATATGGCCTGTTAAACGTCGCGCTGGACGCCACCCCGGCGCTGCGCCAACGCGCCGCACAAGCCTTAGCCGTGCTCGGACCCAGCGCCGCGGTCCCGGCTGACGGCGACTCAGAGGTTAATCTGGCGCCGGCTGCGGTTGAAAACGCCGCCCCGGGCGCTGGCTCAGCAAAGGATCAAGAGTAATGACGACGCTCTGGCTGCGCCGTTTGGGCCTCATCGTGGGGGTCTTCGCCCTTGCAGGCTGCTCCACCGTGGGCGGCGCGTTCAGCGCGATTAATCCGTTTGACGGGGATGGGGAAGCCGATGAGGCGCCCGAACCCGAGGAGCCCGACGACGGCCGGATTGCGGTTTTGTCCTTCGATCAACGTTTGGAGGAGGATGCGAGCCTCGCCGACGTGCCCGTTTTTGTGCCCCCGCCTTACGTGAATGTGGATTGGACCCAACCGGGCGGGTTCGCGACGAACGCGATGCAGCATACCGATGCGACCGGACCGCTTGAGCGGATCTGGCGGCGCAAAATCGGCCAGGGCACGTCGAATTCCGGCGCCGTGGTGGCTCGTCCCATCGTCGCGGGCGGTCGCGTCTTTGCGATGGACGCGCGCGGGGACGTCGTTGCGGTGGACGCCGGTGACGGTGATGTGCTGTGGCGGCGCGAGTTTGAGCCTCAGTACCGCAAAGACCGCGCCTTGCGCGGCGGCGGTTTGGCGTTCTCCGAAGGGCGATTATTCGTCGCCACGGGGCACCGTTACATTACAGCGCTTGACGCGGAGACCGGGGACGAGCTTTGGCGCGCGGAAGCCGCCGCCCCGATCCATGGTGCGCCAACAGTGGCTGCGGACCGGGTTTTCGTCATCACACAGGACAATGACCTGCTGGCACTGACAGCGTCGACGGGCCAAACTCTATGGAATTACCCCAGCCTGCAGGAAAGTGCGCGTATTCTTTCCGCGCCGAGCCCGGCTGTGCTCTCAGAGGTCGTCGTTGCGCCGTTCGCCTCCGGTGAACTCGCCGCGCTGCGGGTGGAGAACGGTCTGCGGCTGTGGTCGGACACGTTGACCCGGGCGGTCGGGGTTAATTCCTTGTCTGAGATCAACGATATCGCCGGCGCGCCGGTTTTACTGGACGACGGGGTCTACGCCATTAGCCATTCCGGCGTCTTGGCGGGTTTGGATATTGTCACCGGCGAACGATTGTGGGTGCAGCCCGCAGGCGGGGTGCATGCGCCTTGGGTGGCGGGGGAGAACTTGTTCGTTGTAACCTCAGACGCGCAAATCATCGCGGTGGACCGGCGTAACGGCCGTATCCGCTGGCTGACCGAACTTCCCGCGTTCAAGAACGAAAAAAAGCGCAAAGGCCGGATCGCCTGGGCGGGTCCGATTATGGCGGGAGACCGATTGGTCCTCACCTCCTCGGAGGGGGATCTTTTCTTCGTCAGCCCCCGAGACGGCGGCATTCTTGAACGACGCGAGTTGAAGGAGCCGGTGTTCGTCGCGCCCGTCATCGCCCAAGAAACCGTCTATGTCTTGACGGACGAAGCGAGCTTGATTGCTCTGCGATGAGCGGTTCATGGCGTCCGCGCGTCGCCATTCTGGGGCGGCCCAATGTGGGGAAGTCGACGCTGTTTAATCGCTTGGCGGGCAAAAAGCTCGCCATTGTCCATGATCGTCCCGGCGTTACCCGCGACCGGCGTGAAGCGGAGGTCCGCTTCGGCGATCTTGAGCTGGTTTTGATGGACACCGCGGGGTTCGAGGACGCCGCGCCCGACGCGATCGAAACCCGCATGCGCGCACAAACCGAACGCGCCATTGAGGATGCGGATGTCTGTTTGTTCGTCATCGACGCGCGCGCGGGCGTGACCGGGGTGGACGAAAGCCTCGCGCTTCTCACCCGGCGAACCGATAAGCCCGTCCTTTTGTTGGCGAATAAGGCGGAAGGCAAAGCAGCCGACGCTGGGCTGATCGAGGCTTATGCGCTGGGCTTGGGCGACCCCATCGCCGTATCCGCTGAGCATGGGATCGGCGTGGCCGAAGTCTACCAAGCCTTAAGCGACGCGATTGCTGGGCTCGCGCCCGCCGACGCGGTCAAGGACGATGAGGATGACGACCGCGTCTGGCGGCTCACCGTGGCGGGTCGGCCCAACGCCGGCAAATCCACCCTGGTCAACGCGTTGGTGGGTGAGGACCGGGTGATCACTGGCCCCGAGGCCGGTTTGACCCGGGACGCCATCGCCGTGGATTGGACCTATGAGGGCCAAGCTATTCGGCTGACTGACACCGCGGGACTGCGTAAAAAAGCGCGGATCGAGGATAGCTTAGAGAAGCTCTCCGTGGGCGACAGCCTGGAGGCTATTCGCTTCGCCGAAGTGGTGGTCTTGCTCATCGACGCGCTGAAACCGTTCGAAAAACAAGACCTGGTCATCGCCGATTTGGTGGAGCGCGAGGGTCGGGCGTTGGTGTTCGCCCTGAACAAATGGGACGCGGTCGACCACCCCCAAGCCCATTTGGCCCATTTGCGCGAACGCGCCGACCGGCTCTTGCCCCAGCTCAAGGGCGCGCCCTGTGTGCCGATTTCAGCGCTCACGGGGTTCGGGCTGGATGCGCTGATGCAAGCGGTTGGCCGCATCCGCAAAGACTGGAGCGCCAAGGTCAAGACCGCCGATCTGAACGACTGGCTACGCGAGAAAACCGCCCGCCATCCGCCCCCGGCGATCCATGGCAAGCGGGTCAAGCCGCGCTATATGGCGCAAATCAAATCGCGGCCGCCGACCTTCGTGTTGATGGCCAGCCGAGCGGAGCATCTGCCCGACGCTTACAAGCGCTATCTGATCAATGGCTTGCGTGAGGATTTCGACCTGTGGGGCACGCCGATCCGCCTGCGGGTTAAATCCGGGGACAACCCTTACGCGCCCGCCAAGTCCCGATAGTCGATCAGCGCGCCCTGTCGGTCCTCCGAAGGCTCGGCGAGGGCGGCGATATGGGGCGCCACCGCGCCCGGCGCCGGCAGGCCCGATGCGTCTTCCCCCGGCATGGCTTGGGCGCGCAACGCCGTGCGCACCGGCCCCGGATTGAATAGATTGACCCGCACGGCCGTGGACGCAAGCTCCTTCGCCCAACAGCCAACAAGCGCCTCCAACCCCGCTTTCGAGGCGGCGTAAGCAGACCAATACGCCCTTTGGGTGCGCACCGCGCCTGAAGTCAGAAACACGGCTCGCCCCGCAGGCGCGGCGCGCAGGAGGGGGTCGAGCGCGCGGATCAGCGTCTGATTGGCGGTTAAGTTAACCGCGAACACGTCGCCCCAGATTTTGGCGTCGATCTGAGCCGCCGGGCTCAATCGCCCCAGAACCCCCGCCGCGCCCACCAAGGCGTCAAGCCGGCCCCAGCGCTCCAGGATCACCCCCGCCAGGCCCAAAAGCCCTTCGGGTTGACGCAGGTCGAAGGGGATTAGCGTGGCGGCGGCGCCGCGCGCGCGCACATCATCATCCAACGCCTCCAACGCCCCCTGGGTGCGGGCGAGGGCGATAATGTGAAAGCCGTTTTGCGCAAGCTCCAGGGCCACCGAGCGCCCAAGCCCGCGCGAAGCGCCCGTCACCAGCGCGACCTTGCCCGCTCCGTCTGGATCGTTCATGCGCGAACGCCCAAATCCAGATGCTGTTGGCGGGTGGCGTGCCCGCGCGGCGCATCGGGATCAATCAAGCCATTGGCGATGTCGGTGCGTGCGGTGGGGTATTCGCCGGTGAAATAATGATCGGCGAACAGCGGCGCCGCGGCGTCCCGTGGGCCGGCGCCTAAAGCCATATAAAGCCCGTCAATTGACAGAAAGCCCAAGCTTTCAACCTTTAACTCTAAGCGCATTTCTTGCAAAGATTTGCGGTTGGCCAACAATTCGTGTTGAGCAGGCATGTCAATGCCATAATAGTCGGGATGGGTAACCATGGGGCTTGCGGACAGAAAATGGATCTCTTTCGGTCCAGCCTCTTTGACGATCTCCACGATTTGCCGGGATGTATTCCCGCGTACGATCGAATCATCGATCAGCAACACGCGCTTGCCTTCAATGACGGCGCGATTGGCGGAGTGTTTGCGGCGCACGCCTTGCTGGCGGATTTGCTGGGTCGGTTGTATAAAGGTGCGCCCGGCGTAATGGTTCCGAATAATGCCCAATTCGAACGGCAGTCCGGCGGACTGGGCGTAACCCAGCGCTGCGGGCACGCCGGAGTCGGGTACGGGCACCACGACATCCACGTTGCGCGGATGCTCGGCGAACAATTCGGCGCCGATGCGCTTGCGCCCGTCGTAAATGCTGCGACCGTTCATCTTGCTGTCGGGGCGGGAGAAATACACATATTCAAACAGGCACGGCCGCATGGGACCCGGCGGCATGGCCAGGGGGAGGTCGCGCGCCTTCGCTTCGGCGTAAAGGCTGAAGGACTTTATCGAATGGCCGTGCAACAGGACGATTTCACCTGGCGCGACGTCGCGTTCGAAGGTGGCGTCGATCATGTCGAGTGCGCAGGTTTCCGACACCAGCACATAAGCGCCGTCCTTCCGGCCGAGCACGAGGGGCCGGATGCCCAAGGGATCGCGCGCGCCGATCGCAAATTCGTCCGTCAGCCCCACCAACGCATATCCGCCCTCAAGCTGGCTTAGGGCGTCGACAAACCGACCCAGAACCGTGTCTTCGCGCGATCGCGCCACCAGGTGAACGATGACCTCTGTGTCCGCCAGGCTGTGAAAGATCGCGCCCGCTTTCACCAAATCACGCCGAAGCGTCAGCGCGTTGGTCAGATTGCCGTTGTGCGCGATCGCAAAGCCGCCCACGTCGAGGTCCGCGTAAAGCGGTTGCAGGTTTCGGCTGCTCGAGCCCCCTTGGGTGGAGTAGCGCACATGTCCGATGGCGGCGTTGCCGGGCAGATCGCGTTTTAACGCATTAGCGTCGTTGAAGATCTCCATCACCCGACCCACGGACCGTCGATCATGGAAGGTGTTGGCCTCGTTATTGTAGGTGATGACGCCGGCGCCTTCTTCGCCGCGGTGTTGAAGCGCGTGCAAGCCAAAGACCGCGATGGCGGCGGCGTCTTCAAGCCCATATGCGCCGAACACGCCGCATTTTTCGCGTAGGCCGCCAGAGTGTGTGTCGTCGGTGAGCGCTCTCATGGGTTCTCCTCCTCCCGATCGGAGGTGGTTGCGATCAGATCATCCAGGCTGTTCCGGTCGGTGCGGTCATAGCCGTCGGGATCTTCCGCTTCGCCGTCCTCGGCTGCGGCGGGCGTAGGGGGAGCCGGACGCGGCCGGGTCGCCGCCGGCGTCACTTGGGTGGGCCGGGCGCGCGCGCCGTCGAGCAGCGGCAGGCCTGAGCTGGCGCGCGGTAGCGGCCGGGCGGCGATGCGCGCGCTGTCCGGCGCCACGTCTTGCAGCCAGCGCGCGGTTGCGTTGATCAAGGGATAGGTTTGCGCGTCGGCCACCCAATCGGGCACCGGTTCGTCGCGCGGCTGGGCGAAACTTAACGCCAGCACGCCCAAGGCTAAAACCACCACGCCGCGCGCCACGCCAAAGGCAAAGCCCAGACTGCGGTCCAGGGGGCCGGGATGGGCCTGGCGGCGCAACCCGCGCTGGATTTCGTGGGTGCCAAACGCGACCAGGATATAGACGATGAGGAACAGAGCCCCGACCAACACTACGTCCGCAAACCACCCGGGCTCGAGATAAGTTCGCACCAAAGGGCTGAACGGCGCATAGCCATAAAGCGCGGCCAGGGCGGCGGAAAGAAAGGCTGCGATCGTTAAGATCTCGCGGAACAAGCCTCGCGCCAGTGCGATCAACGCGGATAGCGCCACCAGAGCGATTGCGGCGATGTCGAAGCCTGTCATACACGCCTCCCGCGAGATGAAGCCGTTCAGTCTCCGGCTTCGATGCGCTCAGCCAGCTCGCTGAGCCGAGTGACCGTCTTAACCGCAAGCCCCCCGTCGCCTCCGGGATCCCCGGCTGGCGCGAAGGCCTGGCGGAAGCCCAATTTGGCGGCCTCCTTGCACCGAGCGCCCGCGCGGCCCACCGCCCGGACATCGCCGGACAGCGCGATCTCACCGAACGCGACCGCATCCGCGGGCAAAGCCTGATCGAGCGCCGATGAGGTGAGCGCCGCAGCGATCGCCAAATCCGCGGCCGGCTCGATCACTTTCAAGCCGCCCGCCACGTTCAAATAAACATCCCGTCCGGCGAAAGAAAGGCCGCACCGCGTCTCGAGCACCGCCATAATCATCGCCAGCCGGCCCGGATCGGCCCCCACCACGGCGCGCCGGGGCGTGCCGAGCGCGGATGGGGCCACAAGGGCTTGTATTTCCGTCAAGACCGGCCGCGCGCCCTCCATGCCTGCGAACACCGCGGAGCCGGAGGCGGGCGCGCCGCGCTTGTCGAGAAACAAAGCTGAGGGGTTGAGGACTTCCGCCAAGCCCTGCTCGCCCATTTCAAACACGCCGATTTCGTCGGTCGGGCCGAACCGGTTTTTCACCGCACGCAGCAAGCGAAATTGGTGGGAGCGCTCGCCTTCAAAATACAAAACCGCGTCCACCATGTGCTCGACGACCCGGGGGCCGGCGATCTGACCGTCTTTGGTCACATGGCCCACTAAAATCACCGCAGAGGCGGACTTTTTGGCGAAACGAACCAATTCTTGGGCGCAGGCGCGCACCTGGGACACCGACCCCGGTGCGGCGGGGATTTGGTCTGACCAGAGCGTTTGCACCGAATCGATGATGGCCAGATCGGGTTTTTCGGCCTTCAGTCCTTGGAGGATTGCATCGAGCGCGGTTTCCGCGGCCAAGTCCACGGGCGCGGCGCTGACGCCCAAGCGTCGAGCGCGGTCGCGGATCTGGTCGATCGCTTCTTCGCCGGAGACATAAACCGCCTTGGCCCCCCCCGCGGCGAGGGCCGCGGAGACCTGTAACAACAGGGTGGATTTGCCAATCCCCGGATCGCCGCCCACCAGCACCGCCGCGCCGGGCGCGATCCCGCCTCCGGTGACCCGGTCAAACTCGCCCAGGCCGGTGACCAGCCGTGGGGGCGCGCCCTCCGCCCCGTCAAGCGTGACAAAGTCGAGACCTTTGCCTTTGCGTTTGGCCCGTTGGGCGGCCGGGGCCACGGCGGCGGGCGGGGCCGCGGCTTCCTCCACTAGCGTGTTCCACGCCCCGCAGGCGTCGCACCGACCCGACCATTTCGGCTGCACCCCGCCCCAGGCCTGGCAGACAAATTGAAACGCAGGTTTGGGCATGGACGACTCGGGCGGTGCGGCGAAGCCGATAGCCTCCCTGCCGGCTTCGGACTTGGCAAGCGCGAAGGCGGCCGTTTACGCGCGCAAGGCCTCCGCGGGGTCGGAGCGCGCGGCTTCGATGGCGGCGGCAAGGCTGGCGAGCACCCCCAGACCCGCGCCTAGCCCGGTGGGCCAGAGCCAATCGGCAGAAGTTAACGTGCTGGGCAGGCCGAATTGGGTCTCGAGCCCCCACGCCAAACCCCGCGCCACCGCCACGCCGAACCGCCCCCCCGCAGCCCCCAGCGCCAGCGCCTCCAAGAGGGTTTGCGATAAGAGTTGGCCGCTCGACCCCCCGCAGGCGAGTTGTAGACACACATCGCGACGTCGGGCGCGCATATTCGAATAATTCGCCGCGGCGAACCCGCCGGCGGCCGCGAGAATGGTGATCACCGCCACGCTGGAGAGGGTCAACCGAAGCAATTCCTGCTGGCGGCGCAGGACGCGCAGCGACTCCGCCGGATCGGTGTAATTGAACGGCGAAACCTGGCTTTGCGGCACGCCCCGATATCGGCGTAGCGCGAGGTCGGCGTCGATCACGGCTTGATCCAAGTCGGCGTCGGGTTTGAGCACGACCGTGAACCGGTGCACCTCGTCAGGACCCAACACCTCGTTATCTAAAAAATATAGGGCGGCGACGGACATCGGCGCGAGAATATCGGCGTCATACTGGGCGGCGATCCGGGTTTCCCCCGGCGCCAGCACGCCGATCACGTCGCAACTGATCCCCGCGACTTGGATCGACCGCCCCAGCGCGGGTGCGCTGTCGAAGAGCGTTGACGCCGCCACAGCGCCGAGCAGGCACACCCGCCGCGCCGCGCGCGCGTCCGCGGGCTCGATCCACCGCCCCGCCGCCAACCGCAACCCGGCTTCCACGCCGTAAGCGCCATCGACGCCCTGGACGCCCAAATTGGCGTTTTCGGCGGGTCCCCGCGTTGGCGCCACGCCGAACCGCCATGCCGCCGAGGACTCTACCCGATCGCCGAGCGCTTTCAGCACCACAGACCGATCGGTGAGCGTGGGGAAGCCGTAGGGGTGATCAATTACTGTATTGTTGCTGACCAGAAGCGCGCGGCCATAGGCGCCGTAGGTCAGCTCCTGCACCGCAGCGGCGCCGGCGCGCACCACGCCCGCGGCCAAGACCGCCGCGGCGACGCCGGCCGACAGGATGAGCGCGAGCACGATCGCGGCGGGGGGTCGGGCGGCGATCCGCCAACCGGCGAACCAGAGCGGAGCGAGCACGGCGCCCATCTCAAGCCGCCAATCGGGGTTCAGACACCCCCAAATCGAGCCGATGATCCGCGCGCGCCGAAACCGCCGGATCGTGGGAGGCTGCGATCACGCCATGGCCCGCGTCCGCGAAACCGCGCAGCAGCGTGACGATTTGCGCCCCCAGACCGGCGTCGAGGCCCGTGGTCGGTTCATCGCAGATCATCCAGGGCGGGGCGTGGGCGATCAGCCGCGCCATGGCGACCCGGTGGCGTTCCCCGCCGGAGAGCTGGTCGACGGTGCGTCGCGCCGCGCCGCTTAAGCCCACTTGTTCGAGCGCGTCGAGCCCACGCCGGCGGCGTTCGGATGCGGAGACCGCTGAGTAACGCAGCGGCATGATCGCGTTATCAAGGGCGGACATGCGGCCCATGAGCCCGGCGTTTTGAAACAGATAGCCAAACGCCTTGCGCCGTTGGCGCGCGAGCCGACCCGCACTGCTGCGTGGAGCGGAGATTAGATCGCCCAGCCGGATCTCCCCGGCGGAAGGCGCGGTCAACATGCCGGCGACGGAGAGCAGAGTGGTCTTGCCCGCGCCCGAAGCGCCTGTGATCATTGTCAGGGCGCCCGGTTCGAACCGCACCGACAGCCCGTCCAGCACGGTTTTGGCGGAGCCGCCGCGGCCCACACGCTTGGCGATGTCGGTTAAGATCAACGGTTCGCTCGGCGTCATGGTTTAACCCGCGTTCGGCCGTTCGGCGAGGACGAGTAGGTCGCCTTCGGCCACCTCCCCGCCGGGAAGGATTTCAAATTGCTCCCGGTCCTCCGCGCCTACGCGCACCCGACGCTTGGCCGGCCCCTCCTCGGTCATCACGAAGACGCGGCGATACCCTTCGCGGGCCAGACTTCCCGTCTCGAAGCCAAACAGCAACGCGTTTGTCAAATCTTCATCGCCGGAGAACTGAGCAAGCTGCGCAATCATCTGGGGCGGCATGTCGGCTTTGTCGATATCGGGCACATAGTCTTCAGGGGTGTAGTAGAGTGCGGTCAAAGGCGCTGCGAGCACGGCGTCGGCTTCGGCGCGGACAAACTCCACCGAGGCTGTCATGCCGGGATAAAGCCGTTCTTCGGGGTCTTCCGCGGCCAATTCGACGGCGTAGCTGACAAACCGGCCGTCTTCGATCGGCGTGCGCAGGGTGCGCAGCACTTCGGCTTCGAACGCCTCCTCAGGGTAAGCGTCGACACGGAACCGCACGCCCATATCGGGCCCGATACGGCCAATATCCCGCTCCGCCACCGCGGCCTTGACGCGGATGCGCTTAAGATCAGAGGCGAGTTTGAACATGACCGGCGCCTCTTGGGCCGCGTTGACCACGTCGCCGGGATCGACCAAGCGTTCAAGCACGAAGCCGCCGATCGGTGCGCGGATCTCGGTCTGGGCCAGATCAAGCTGGGCCTGGGCCAGCGCGGCTTGGGCGGTGCGCACATCGGCCTCCGCGCGGTCGCGAGCCGCTAAAAGTGCTGCGCCCTGGAACTCCAGATCGGTCATTTCGCGCCGGGCCAGCGAGCCTTTCGCCGACAGACCCCTTGCGACCTTAAGATTATGCTGATTGCCGACGACATTGGCCTCCGCCTCCTCTAGGTCACGGATCTGTAATTTGCATTGCTTTGGCGGCGGTCTGTCGAGGGTTTCACGGATCTGTTCGCACTCATCTGCCGACCCGATAGGGGGGCAGCGGTGCTTTGTTGGGTCTCACAAGGCCGAACGGTGCAATGACT